>JAPKDV010000107.1 GCA_028822385.1 Alphaproteobacteria bacterium | reverse complement strand
ATGAATGTAATTCTTCTCGAACGTATTGAAAAACTCGGACAGATGGGTGACGTGGTTACGGTAAAACCGGGCTACGCACGTAATTTTCTTCTGCCGCAGAGAAAAGCGCTTCGCGCCACGGACGGCAACAAGAGCCAATTCGAAAATCAGCGCGCACAGCTGGAGGCCGAAAACCTTGAACGCCGTAAAGATGCCGAAGCCGTCGCTGAGACACTTGGTGGCCTCGACGTTACGCTCATCCGACAGGCTGGCGACAACGGCCAGCTATACGGCTCTGTCAGCGGTCGTGACCTTGCAGATTCCGTTTCGGAAGCCGGTGTAACCGTTGCACGTGGTCAAGTGATGCTAGATCGTCCCATCAAGGAACTCGGTCTGCATGAGGTCCGTATTGCGCTCCATCCTGAAGTCCAGGTGGAAATAAAAGTTAACGTCGCGCGTACGGAAGACGAAGCCGCCTCCCACCGCGAGCGCGGTTTGTCTATCACGGAAATCGCCGAGGAAAGCGAAGCCGCGGAAGAAGCTATTGCACTGGCAGAAGAGGCTCTCGCAGTCGCCGACGACAAGGCGGCAGAAGCCTCTGCTATCGACGGAATAGTCGAGGAAGAAGTTACGGATCGTGTAGCCTATGAGGCGGCAGACGGGGATTCAGCCGACGAATCTACTGCAGAAGGTGAAGAGGTTAAGTCCTAAACGCAAACCTGTGTTTTGCAGGTTTGGCAAAGTGTTTCTAGCCTTCCCCCGACGTCGTAAATTTATTCGCAACGCGAGGGAAGCGATGCTTTTGTCAAGATGACCCTGGTAGAAATCATAAGTTCAGTAATGGTGCAGCTCCCCGCATCTCGATCCGAAACCACGACTGCGTGGTAGGGGGAAGTCGTCCTATCAATCCGAGGCTTGCGGTTGGCGAGGCTTGGATCAATGGTCGCTTGACCGTCGATAATCGATCCCCTTTCGGGCCAGGAGATCCCATTGCCTAAAATCTATGTTGATGCCGATGCCTGCCCCGTTAAGGATGAAATCGTACGTGTCGCCGAACGACACCAAATCATGGTCCATCTGGTCAGTAACAGCGGAATGCCTGGCTTTCACGGACACCCTCTTGTTATTCAGACCGTGGTGAGCGACGGCGCAGACGTGGCCGATGACTGGATTACAGAACAAATCGGCGCGCAGGATATCGTCGTCACTCAGGACATCCCCCTTGCCGACAGGTGCATCAAGAAAGATGCCCGGGCGATCCGTCCCAATGGAAAAATTCTCGACAGGCATTCAATCGGCATATCACTCGCAACCCGTGATCTGATGACCGATCTGCGTTCTGCCGGCGAGATCACACGCGGGCCCCGCGCCTTTGCCCAACAGGACCGATCGAATTTTCTTCAAGCCCTTGAAACCGAAGTCCAAGCAGCCATGCGCGGGATATAGGCATCGGTGATCACTGCATCCGGCGCAAACGTGTCAAGGCGGCAGTGCGCCACGTCGCCGTTGCGGGCCGTCACGATGTAAAGGCGGATCTCATCAAGAATATCCGCGACAGTATTCCGCCTATCTTCATCATAGCCTATAATGAGGGTTTTCAAGGCTAAACGACCACTGCAGGCGTTATCATCTACCAAAATACTGTCCGCACAGATATCCGATAACTAATCGGAACACCCTAGCAAGAACAGCCAAAACACTCCTCTCACTTCATATCACAAGGTCAATACCCAACGTGAATTCCGTAATCGGCAATACCATTCAATCGATGGTCACCACCACCGAGCCTACCGGACGGCCGGTTTCCACGCTGGCATGAGCGGCACCAATATCCTCGAGTGCATATTCCTGAGCGACCCGGTTGGTCAGTTTTCCTTCTGCCATCCAGCGTGAAATATCGGCCACGCTCTGTTTTTTGAAGTCTTCCGGCATAGTGAAACATCCGATGATGTGAAGCGTTGGCGAATTCGCCAACACGCCATAGAACGGGAACGGTACGATAGGCTCCGCCATGGAGGCATAGGATGCGATGACCGCGCCTGTCTTCAGGACCTTCGCCGTGGTCTTCATGTTGCCGCCTAGTTCAACCTCAACAACGCGATCCACGCCCATACCATCAGTGATCTCCTTGACCCGGGCGACAACATCCTCCGTCTTGTAATTAATTGTGTAGCTAGCTCCGTCTTCGCGCGCACGCGCTGCCTTCTCATCTGAGCTGACGGTTCCGATTACAGTCGCACCGCCATTGCGCGCCATTTGCACTGCGTAGTTCCCGACAGCACCCGCCGCACCAGTCACCAAGATCGTCTGCCCATCGACAAATCCATCCGTGTAAACGGCGGCATGAGCCGTCATTGCCGGAATGCCTAGGCATGCGCCCTCTGCGAAACTCTGATCGTCAGATAACGGGTTAGCGCGAGTGGCATCAATCGCGATGTATTCCGCTGCAGTGCCCTCCGAGCGCCGTAAATGCCCCTCAAAGAGCCAAACGCGTTCACCAACGCGGCTTGCATCTACGCCCGCCCCAACGGCTTCAATCACACCGGCACCGTCAAAATGTGGGATCATACGTTTGGCCATCATCGGACCACGCCCGCCGTCTCGCCGTTTGACGTCCAGCGGGTTTATTCCGGAGGCGTGCACCCTTACCAGAACCTGTCCGTGGCCGGACACAGGTATTGTGTATTCACCTATCTCAAAGACCTCATTGGCCGGACCAAAACCCGTATACCAAGCTGCGCGCATTTTATTCGTCCCCGTTTAGTTGCCTGAATTTTGACAATATAGCCTCCTATGGACAGAGATAAAGGTAGCGCGAAAAGCAGCGCAAACACGACGAAACTTTTCATGCAAGCGTAAATACTATCCAATTGACCAAGCTTATCCTCATGTTTCACCAGACTCACCGAACAGAAGCTACACTGCTGACCCGCAGACACCATTAGGGTGTTCCCATGATAACTGGCGACATGGCAGACCACATGGCAGACGAGACGGCCACCGTTACTACTCTTCACGGGGACGAAAAAGTGTCCGGACTTCGTTCTCCACCTCACAATTTTGAGGCAGAAATGGCGCTTTTGGGGGCAATTCTGGTTAACAACCGTTCCTTCGAGCGCGTGCAGGAGTTCCTTTTCCCAGACCACTTCGCCGACCCGGCTCATGGCCGCGTATATGAGGCCTGCGCGCATTTGATCGAGCGCGGGCAGATTGCAGACCCCGTCACCCTGAAGAATTACTTTAAGGACGACGAAGATCTCCAGGCGATCGGTGGACAGACCTATATTGCCGAACTCGCCAATGCCGTTATCACGATCCAGAACACCGGCGATCTAGGCAAGGAGGTCTATGACTGCTTCCTGCGGCGTGAGCTGATAGACATCGGTGATCAGGTCGTCAATTCAGCCTATGAATATGAAATCGATGCGCCTGCACCCCAGCAGATCGAGCGCGCCGAAGAGATGCTGTTCCAGCTTGCCGAACAGGGTTCAACCGAAACCGGCTTTATCGATTTTAAAACCGCCGTCACCACTGCCATTAATGCCGCCGCCGCCGCTTACAAGCGTGACGGAGAACTGGTCGGTGTCCCTACCGGCTTTACCGATGTCGACAAGCTTCTCGGTGGTCTTCACGATTCCGATTTGGTCATCATTGCAGGACGTCCCTCGATGGGCAAAACCGCCTTTGCGACAAACATTGCCTACAATGCAGCAGCCTCGAAGAAGCTGATAGAAGGACCAGATGGCACTGACATCGAGCAGTCCGAGAGCGTGGCCTTCTTCTCGCTGGAAATGTCAGCTGAACAGCTTGCAACGCGCATTCTGTCTGAACAGGCCCATGTCCGCTCGGATTCCATACGCCGCGGTGAAGTGCGTGAAGAGGAATACAACCGGGTGTTTGCCGTCGCCCAGGCGCTACACGGCCTGAAGCTCTTCATAGATGACACGCCTGCGCTGACAATCTCCCAGATTCGTACCCGGTCACGGCGCCTAAAGCGCCAGCACGGTCTGAGCCTGATCATCGTCGACTATCTGCAGCTCATCGATCCGCCGGCCAACAGCCGCGGCGACAACCGCGTTCAGGAAGTCTCTCAAATCACCCGAGGTCTAAAAGCACTTGCCAAGGAACTCAATGTGCCGGTGATCGCGCTCTCTCAGCTTTCACGTGCTGTCGAACAACGTGAAGATAAACGCCCTCAATTATCCGATCTACGTGAATCTGGATCGATCGAGCAGGACGCCGATGTTGTCTCCTTTATTTATCGCGAAGAATACTACAAGGAACGAGAACGACCGACGCCGCGCGATAACGAAAAGCAGGACACCTATCTTGAACGTGAGACGCGCTTCAACGAACTCCTCGAAAAATGTCGTAACAAGGCTGAAGTGATCGTCGCCAAACAGCGTCACGGCCCCATCGGCACGGTCACGTTGCAATTCACCGGCGAATTCACACAATTCTCGAATCTACAATCCGACAATTACCTACCCGAGGAACGGTTCTAGAACCTTGTCCGCCAACGATATTGCGATACCGGGCGATACTGGCGCCACACTTGTAGTTGATCTAGATGCAATCGCAGAGAACTACGAGCTTCTGCTGAAAACCTGCCCGCATGCCCGTGTTGGCGCCTCGGTCAAAGCCGACGCCTACGGACTTGGCCTCGCACCGGTTGCGCGGACGCTTTCAAAAGCCGGATGCCGAAGCTTCTTCGTTGCCACTCCCGGTGAAGGGCTGGCCCTCCGTGATGTTTTGCCGACTGCAGAGATTATCATCCTCAACGGACCCGAGCGCGGTCAGACCGATCTCTTCGTGCGAGGGGCGTTAACCCCGGCCCTCAACAGCCTTCAACAGATCGAGAGTTGGCAACTCGAAAACCCGGACGATCGTGCGCCGGCATACCTCCATTTAGACACCGGCATGAACCGCCTAGGCCTTGCCGTCGATGATGTCGATATCCTGGTCTCGGAACCCAGACGCCTAAAGGGTATTTCGATTTCAATGGTGATGAGCCATCTGGCCTGCGCCGACACACCCCAGCACCTAATGAACCAGGCGCAGATCGTCGCGTTCACAGAGATGCGCACCCGTATCGAAACCGTGACCGGTCCCCTAAAAGCAAGCCTCGCGAACTCACCGGGGATTTTTCTGGGTCCAGAATATCACTACGATCTAGTCCGTCCCGGCGCTGCCCTCTACGGCCTAGCACCGAACCTCGATAGACCCAACCCAATGAAACAAACCGTTGAAATATATGCAAAAATTCTACAGCTGCGTAACGTTGACACCCCCATGACCGTTGGATACGGTGCCGCGCAATATGTTAAAAAACGTGCTCGAATAGCCACAGTGGCAGCAGGTTATGGTGATGGTTATCCTCGCGCAGCGGCGAGCAAGACAGGTGGCGGCATGCATACCTATATCGCGGGCTACAAAGCTCCCCTGTACGGTCGGGTTTCCATGGATCTAATTACCCTCGACGTGAGTGATGTGCCCGAGGAATTTACCGTCCCGGGACAGCCTGTGGAGTTGCTCGGACCACATATATCCCCCGATGATCTGGGCGCCTCCGCCGGAACCATCGGCTATGAGATTTTGACCCGGTTTGGCAGTCGGCTTCACCGCGTATACCGGGATGGTGGAGCCTGATCATGCGTCCATTGCGAGCCATCGGGCGGGGGACCATCTCCATTTTCGCCGTCATAGGGAAAATCTCGGTATTTGCGGGCACCAGCCTTTACCACTGTGTACGCCCTCCCTTTTTCCCGCGCCTAATACTGCGTCAGATGATCGAGATCGGTTACTACTCGCTTCCCGTCGTAGGTCTGACGGCAATTTTTACAGGCATGGTTCTCGCCCTTCAAAGCTTCAGTGGGTTCGGCTTTGCTGGAGAAGCCACCATCGCCAACGTCGTTGTCTGGGGCATCACACGTGAATTGGGCCCGGTGCTTGCCGGCCTAATGGTCGCCGGGCGCGTCGGTGCTGCAATGGCGGCAGAAATAGGGACAATGCGGGTGACCGAGCAAATCGATGCGCTGACCACGCTTTCGACGAACCCCTACAAGTATCTGGTCGCGCCCCGACTGATCGCTGCCGTGGCGATGCTTCCGCTTCTAGTACTCGTGGCCGATGTGATCGGCGTGTTCGGCGGATTCATCGTCTCGGTCTATGACTTCGGCTTCAATCCGACCACCTATCTGAAAAGTACTTGGGCAAGCCTAGACGCTGCCGGGTTTATTTCTGGACTGATCAAGGCCGCCGTGTTTGGCTTTCTAGTCGCGTTGATGGGCACCTATCACGGGTATCACTCCAAGGGCGGCGCCCAAGGTGTAGGTCAGGCCACAACCAATGCTGTTGTATCCGCCTCAATCCTCTTACTGCTCTTTAATTTTATAATCACTGCGCTGTTCTTTGCCAGATGATGCAATACGATCAACCGGCAAAGATTGAAGTCCGCGACCTGCAGAAGTCGTTTGAGCAGAAACATGTACTTCGCGGCGTCAACCTAACAATCAAAACCGGGGAATCCCTAGCCGTGATTGGAGGTTCGGGAACAGGAAAATCGGTGCTCATAAAAAACATAATTGGCCTTATGGAACCGGATTCCGGTGCCATCCGCGTCGATGGTGAAGACGTGGTAGGCATGAGTGCGGAGAACAGGGAACGGGTGACTCATAAATTTGGCATGCTGTTTCAGGGGGCAGCCCTGTTTGACAGTTTATCGGTCTGGGAAAACGTGGCTTTTGGCCTGGTTCAGAGCCAAGGCATGAACCGTCATGCCGCGCGGGAAGCCGCGCTGGAAACCATGGTTCAAGTGGGCTTGGATACAAACATCGCCGATCGTTCCCCAGCAGAGCTTTCTGGTGGCATGCAGAAGCGTGCCGGACTTGCGCGCGCCATCGCGACAAAGCCTGAAATACTGTTCTTTGACGAGCCTACCACGGGTCTCGACCCCATCATGGGAAGCGTGATCGACGATCTGATCGCAAAATCGGTGCGTGAACTGGGCGCCACCGCGCTATCTATCACACACGACATGGCAAGCGCACGGCGAATTGCAGACAATATCGCCATGATCTATGAGGGTCGCGTTGTCTGGCACGGGCCGGTCGCCGACATCGACCACTCAGGGAACGAAATACTCGATCAGTTTATCCATGGCCGCTCCGACGGGCCTATTCAACTAAGAGTGGCGCGTTAAATATGGCCCGTGCACCCAATCGATTCGTCTGTCAGTCATGTGGCGCCGTTCATGGCAAATGGACGGGGCGTTGCGATTCCTGCAGCGAATGGAACTCGATTGTCGAAGAAGTAGCTGAAGCAACAGTCCCCAAAGGGGTCTCGCGAAGTGGTGGAAAACCAGTTGCCTTCACCTCGCTTGATGGC
>JAPKDV010000106.1 GCA_028822385.1 Alphaproteobacteria bacterium | reverse complement strand
GCCAAGTGCGCTAGCCGGTTCATTTTAAGCGCGGCCTGAAATGCCTCATCAGCTAGATCTGAAACCGGCACGAGTGTGGGCACACCAGACGTTATCGCCGTAACAATGGCACTTCCCTGGTCGTTGCCAATTTTACCCGCAATAATTCTGGCCCAGACTGCGTCGATGACTTCAGGCACAATGACGTCAGGGGCAAATAATACATCTTGGTGATCGAGCAAGGCAAGGGCCTGGTTGTGCCCGAGCTCACGCACGAACCATTTGACCACGACACTCGAATCAACCACCGCATTCATAGAGCAGCTCGGGGGTCTCTTGGTTGTGACGATGGCGCGATTGGCTGCCGGGGAGTCATCGATGCGACCCGCTCGGCAAGAAACTTCATCTGAGGCTTACGCGACATCACAGTTAGAATGTCACGCAGTTCGGCCTCTAATGATCGATGGTTTCGGCGAGCACGTTTCTTGAGTGCAAACACCACGTCGTCGTCAATATTTCTAATCGTTAAATTAGCCATACCATCCTCCTAGGAAAAAAGACCATGCAGATACCATCTTGGTGTTGGTGCAGAAGGGCTCATCGCTTGGTAAAGACCACTGCGGTAAAGCCAAAAACGATCACCGTCAGCATCTTCGACTTGGTAATAGTCGCGCGGCTGCGAATCATTTTTACGCCCTGACCCTGGTGTCTCCCACCACTCTGGACCGACTCTTTCCGGGCCACCGGAGACAACAACCCGGTGTACGACCCGGCGCCACCGAAATAAGACCGGCGGATCGTCAGGAATAGGCGCGACAACCTCAATCGGTTGCGGCATGTCGAATAACGACAATGGGCGCGGGCGATTTGTGAACCAACGGTCCCGCGGATCATCTGGATTGACGTGCGCATGTTCGGCATATGGCAGGCGTTGTGTCGCTCGTTCCGGCACATAACTGTTCTTCGGCGACAAGCGATGCACACTTCCCTGCCCTACGCGATTGGCAATCCGGTCAACCAGCGCAGCCATGCTTTCTGTTGCCGTGTGAGAGCGATTGAATGCACGTTGAGGCGTATCGGAAAGGTTTAGCTGATCAAAAAAAAGTTTCTCTGTTCTCAAGGCACCCAGAACAATCGTTTCAATACCAAACCCGGCATCGATTGAATCAAAATGCTCACTGAGAAGGCGCAAGAGATGAGGTGCATCGCGCGTTGCTCTACTCGTTCCAATAGAAATACGTTCGATCGAACCGTCAATCCGATAACAAACCACTTCGAGCCGCCGTACGCCCCGGCCAGCACGCTCCAATTGTTGGCTAAGTGTTCTGAGGAGTTTGCGGCAAGCCTCTGCAACGTCCTCTCTTTTACCCACAGGATCGGCAAACGACATCCTCACCCGATGCCGGGCGACAGGACCCTGAGGAGAAATCGGCTCGGACTGAAGGCCCAGGGCCTGATCAACTCGGCGGATCAAAATATCGCCAAAGCGAGCAACCAAGGGACCACGGGGCAAATCGAACAAATCACTCGCATAGCGCAACCCAAGGCGGTCAAGGCCCGAACAGATTTCCGCTGAAAAGCGAAGCGCAGCAACCGGCAACCGCCGAAGGGTATCGCGCACTTTTCCGGGTTTGGTGACAAGAATAGTTTCGCCTTGGCTCAACCCGTAGTGCACGGCGGCCCACGCAGTTCCCGGCGTGTCGGCCACGGCCGCCCGGGCCATAAAACCGAAATCGTTGAGCCGGGCGACCACGCTGCTCAGCATGCTGTATTCGCCACCGAATAAATGTTCGCAGCCGGTTATATCGAGCCAAATACAGAAGCCATTTTCGCCCGCCTCTCCAGTGATGTCCGGTGCCGTCCATGGACTGTAGTGACCACACCAATCAGCGAGACGCGCCAGAAATGCGAGATCAACAGCATGGTCTGCTTCATGAATCTGAAGAGTTGGCTCTAATGCCCGCGCATCGGTCAGCGGCATCCCTGGAGAAATTCCGGAAGCTTGCGCTCGCGCGTCTGCAGCAGCAATGCGGCGCGTACTCTGCTCCTTGATAACTGTTACTTGGGGAACATTTTCAGGACGCTTCTCGGAGCCCCGGGCGATATTCGCCCTGTCGATCGAAAAATTCGGCAACCACAGTGAAATAACCCTGCGATTCTTTTTCATCTGTGTCTGGTCCTTCATTATTCCACTCCACCAACCAAGATTGCTGGACACCTGCCCGGCAGTGCACAAGGTCCACCCGCCACCGCGGATGGCACGTAGTATTCATCTGAGACTCGCCTCTCGCTTCTGCGGAAACGACCCAGCGGGTCAGCGCCACTGTCGTCGCCGACGTTGTTGCTACTTTTTCGCAAATACGTTTTGTGACAACTGTGTTGAGTAGGAAGGCAGTGACACCCCCCACTTCAGCAGCCAGTTGTAAGCGGCGACTAGCGACGAAGCTGACCGCCTCAACTTCACCGATCACAAGGGCCGGTTGACCACTCCGCAACCCTTCTTCCATTGCCCAGAGCAGGTCTTGTTTCTTTTTAGCTTCGACAAAAACGACTTGCTCTGGATTCAAACCAAAAGGAAGAAGGCCCGGCCCATATACGCTGCCGGTTTCATTTCTTGAGGATCGACACCACAAGATTGGCTTTGAACCGGCAAGACGACCAGCCAAGGCAGCCGTAAAGCCCATTGCCGCTGCCGTACCATTTATCTCGTGCAGGGCGGCCTGAGGTAGGCCGCCCCATGGCAATGCTGAATCCAAAACGGAATCTCCAAAGCGCAGAGGTTCCATACCCTGCTGCACGCTTCGGACCGCTTCGGCTGACCCAATTTCAGTTCGTAATGTCCTCAACACAGCGGCCCGGTCTGAGACCTGTACCTGGCTAGCCGGAAAAACGAGACACTGACCCATGGGATCCTCCCAACTCGGACCCTAAACTCTTTTGTTCTTATTATGTTCTTATTATGTTCTTATATTATGCCTATGGCCATTTGAGTCAAGAGACTCTGCTCAAAGAAATTTTTCTTTGAAAACCAAAGGCTTGTGCTAAATTCGCGCGCCATGGCGCCTGAACCGTTCAACCAAACCACCAACGATCTGCGCAGCATCGCTCGCCGCGCAGGGGACGCCATTATGGCTATTGCCGCATCGTCGATGACAGTGGACCGAAAAGCCGATCAGTCCCCTGTCACCACTGCCGACACAGCGGCAAATAACCTGATCGTCACAGCACTCAACGATCTAACGCCTGATATACCCGTCGTTTCAGAAGAGGGTGCCAAGGTTTTGGATGAGCCAGATCGACCATTCTGGCTCGTCGACCCACTCGACGGCACCAAAGAGTTCATTGCCGGCAACGGCGAGTTCACCGTCAACATCGCCCTCATCGAGCAACGCAATCCCACTCATGGCGTGATCTACGCCCCTGCCACCGACCGCATGTTTTTTTCATGCGGACCAGGGCAAGTCTTTCAGCAACTCGGCACCGAACCGCCCGTACACCTCAAAGCCCGCATCGCTGAACCTGGTTCGCTTGTCGCCCTCGCCAGCCGTTCGCATCTCGACGAACGGACAAAAGAGTTCCTCAGCCAACACCACATCACCAACATTCAACAAATGGGTAGCTCTCTAAAGCTATGCCTTATCGCGGCCGGTGAAGCCGATATCTACCCACGTTTTGGGCCGACAATGGAATGGGACACAGCGGCAGGTCACGCCATCCTCATCGCCGCAGGCGGGTCATTGACAACGCCAAACGGCCGGCCGCTCCGATATGCGAAGCCTGGCCTTAGAAATCCAGATTTTATTGCACGCGGGGCCGCCGGCTAAGCTCGCAGGTCAACAACCGTGCGCCCCCGAACCTGGCCTTTAAGAATAAGTTTGGAGCGCGCAATCAGCGCGTCAAACGGAATCACTTCGGTCAATGCTTCTAATTTGTCTTTCGGTAACTCCGCCGCAAGACGTTCCCATGCTCGGCTGCGCGGCTCAGCCGGGCAATAGACCGAGTCGATTCCCAACAGGTTCACGCCTCTCAATATGAACGGAAGAACCGTCGTCGGTAGATCGTTGCCGCCAGCTAAACCGCATGCGGCAACCGAACCGTGCCGTGCCACCTGAGCAAGCGCTGTCGCGAGAGTTTGACTGCCAACGGTATCAACGACGCCGCTCCACCGTTCTTTATCAATCGGTCGGCCCGCTTGAGCTAGTTCGTCCCGATCGAGAATCTCTGTCGCACCAAGCCCCTTCAGGTAGTCGTGCGTTTCCGGGCGCCCCGTCGACGCGGTCACTTGATAGCCGTTCGCGGCCAGAATTGTCGTGGCCACGCTACCGACCCCGCCTGCGGCACCGGTGACCAAGACCGGCTTCTTTTTGGTTATGGCGTGATCCTCGATGGCCATCACGCAGAGCATTGCCGTGAACCCCGCCGTGCCGATGGCCATGGCCTGTTTGAGATCAAGGCCCGGCGGCAATTTGACAAGGAAATCGGCATTGACCCTCGCCTGTTGGCTGTAGCCACCCCATTCCGTTTCGCTGAGGCCCCAGCCCGTCACCACGACATCGTCACCGGCCACAAAACGGGGATCCGACGATTCGCGGACGGTGCCCGAAAGATCGATTCCGGGAACCATTGGCAGGGCACGCATCACCTTTCCCAAATTGCCGTTAAGCGCCAATCCATCTTTGTAGTTGAGGCCCGAATAGGCCACGTCAATCAAGACGCCATCCGACGGAAGCTCGGCGCTAGTGATTTCAGTCATGCGGGCAACAGCTTTGCCATCTTCTTCGGTTGCAAGAATGGCTTTGAATGGTGTCGACATCAGATAACTCCTGCGGAAGTGCTCAGTGTGTAAGGGATAGCGGCGCCGGCCCCGAAATTATGGTGGCTAGGCTGCCTCTAATTCGAGGAAACGCAAGGGGCGCCCAGTCGGGGTCTTACCAAGTTCGCCGTCCCGCATGACTATTTGCCCGCGGATCACCGTCATGACGGGCCACCCCAACACTGTGCGCCCCTCGAACGGACTCCATCCTGCCTTGGAGGCGATCCAGTCGCGGGTAATCTCTCGTTTCGCGGCAAGATCGACGATCGTCAGGTCGGCATCGTATCCGAGCGCGACCCGGCCCTTTCCGACCAGTCCGAAAATCCGGGCCGGGCTAGCTGCCATCAAGTCAACGAGGTGATCGAGCGACAGACGACCCGCCGCGACATGATCGAGCATCAGGGGAACCGTGGTCTGAACGCCGGTCATGCCAGACGGGCTATTCGGGTAGGGTTTGGACTTTGCCTCAAGCGGATGTGGCGCATGGTCAGATCCGATGACGTCGACGACGCCCTGGCGAAGGCCCGCCCATAACGCTTCGCGGTGCCGCGCCTCGCGGATGGGCGGATTCATTTGGGCGCGTGACCCAAGCTCTTCGTAACACTCCGGCGCACTCAACGTGAGGTGTTGCGGCGTGACCTCGACGGTCACCAGGTCCTTGTGATCGGCAAGGAGCGCCATCTCCTCCGCGGTTGTGACGTGAAGAACATGGACCCGTCGTTGGGCCTCTTCCGCGATCGCCAGGAGGCGGCGCGTTGATTTCAACGCGCTCTCCACATCCCGCCAAACCGGATGGTTGGCAACATTGTCTCCCCGAAAATCTTTGCGCTCATCAAGGCGTGCATTGTCTTCGCTGTGGATCGCGACCCGTCGGCTTCCACTCGCCAAGACGCGGGTAAGCGTCTCGTCGTCCGGGACCAATAGGTCGCCGGTCGACGCACCCATAAATACTTTCACCCCGCAGCAGCCCGGCGTGCGCTCCCATTCCGCCAAGTCAGCTGCATTTTCGGCTGTGGCGCCGATGTAAAACGCGTGATCACACCAGGCCCTGCTCTCGGCCCGTCTCAGTTTATCGGCAATAGCGGCGGGGGTTGTGGTTAGCGGCTTGGTATTGGGCATCTCGAATAAACCGGTGATGCCGCCTAGAACGGCACCTCGAGTGCCACTCTCCAAGTCTTCAGCCTGTTCCATTCCTGGTTCACGGAAGTGGACCTGGGTGTCGATTAGACCGGGAAGGATGTGCAAGCCGGTTGCGTCGACAACATTGGCCGCACGATCGGAATCGAGGTTACCAATCGCGACGATTCGCCCCCCTCTCATACCGATATCGGCGACGCCGGTACCGGCATGAGATACCAGCGTTCCAGATTTGATCAGCAGGTCAAAAAGCATGCTAGGCCACCTCGAGCAATAATTCTGTTAGTGCGGCAGGAGCCGTCACCATAGCATCATGCGCGGTAGCCAGTTCGCGGTAGGACCACGACGGATCATCCTTCGCTGCCAATGCAAAAGGCGAGAACGACTTGCCCTGGCGCTCTGTGCAGTAGATGAAAGTTCGGGGCAGAGTTGCAGCCATGTCTTGAGGAAGTTCGGACGGCTCTAAGAGCGTCCCCATAGGATGCGGCACCAAATGGCGCTCAAGCCAGGCGACTTTTTCAGGGTCAGTGACACCAAGGAGTTCCATCGAGCCAACGGGGAGCGCATCCAAACCGGTGCCAGCTTTTCCTACTTGTTCGAACGATTCACCAGGGCGAGGCAGAACCATATCGACCTGCCGCTTTCCATGTACCGAGACGATGGCATCGAGGTACACAAGGTGGTTTATGCGCGGTGAAATGCGTTCCGCGACGCCAGAAATGACGATGCCGCCATAAGAGTGGCCGACGAGCCGGATATCTTCAAGCTCCTCGAACGCAACAACATTTTCAATATCAGTGATATGGGTCGCGAGATCAATCGGCCATTGTGCAAGGTGCACCCTTTCGCCTAGCCCGCTTAGGGTTGGCGTAAAGACTTCATGACCTGCGGCGGAAAGTCGGGTCGCGACATCGCGCCAGCACCAACCTCCATGCCAAGCACCGTGGACCAAAACAAAGGTCGACATCAGCGACATAGCCCTTTCGAATAATCAGCGCGCATCGAGCACCTGAAACAAATCCCCGTCTGACGAAATTCCGCGGACGTGAATCTGGTGCCAAAGAGCATAGAACAGCAACACCCAGGACGCTTGCCCTGCCCTCTTACTTTCGGTCGCGAAAAGTTTTGGAACCCTTTCGGCAATACATGCTTCTTGGATGCCTGGCTGGTTTGCGACAAGAGTGCCGAGGCGATCATTGTGACGCATAATCCAACGTGCCACCGGTACGGTGAAGCCTCGCTTCTTCGCGAAGGGTTGGGCCTCTGGACAACGTCGCTCAAGCCATCGCCTGAAAATGTACTTGCCAAATCCACGTTTTACTTTCAGCTTATCATCGAACCGAAACACGGCAGCAGCCACGACGGGGTCGAGAAATGGCGTGCGTCCCTCTAGGCCATGCGCCATCAGACAGCGGTCCACTTTCGTGAGGAGGTCGTGTGGCAACCAGTCCTCACAGTC
>JAPKDV010000105.1 GCA_028822385.1 Alphaproteobacteria bacterium | reverse complement strand
GGCTAATTTGCCTACAGCATTCGCGGGAACACTGGAGCTTGGCCGGACCGGTGCACTGTCAGCGTTGTTTATAATTGGCTTTCTGGTTTTTGCTGTTGCGGTTATTATGTTCATCGTGTTCTTTGAACGTGCGCAACGACGGATCATCGTTCAGTACCCCAAGCGTCAGGTGGGTAACCGGATGTTTGGTGGTGAATCATCTCATATCCCGCTGAAACTGAATACGTCGGGCGTTATTCCTATTATCTTTGCGACGTCGATTTTGCTGACACCTGTTTCTATCGCTGGTTTCTCTGGCGGCGGCGGGGAAGGTACGCTCGGTTTGATTACGTCCCTAATAGGGCGTGGACAGCCATTGTTTTTCTTGATGTTCGCCGCATTTATTATCTTCTTCTCGTTCTTCTATACTGCTATTGTTTTCAACCCGCAGGAAACAGCAGATAATTTGAAGAAGAATGGCGGTTTTGTCCCGGGCATCCGTCCCGGGAAGAATACTGCGCAGTTCTTTGACTATGTTCTGACCCGTTTGACGATCGTCGGAACTGCGTATCTGGTGGTTGTGGCATTGTTGCCAGAAGTGCTGATTACCCGATTTTCAGTTCCGTTTTTCTTTGGAGGCACAAGCCTGTTGATTGTGGTCGTGGTCTCACTTGATACGGTTGCGCAAATTCAGAGTCATCTGCTTGCCCATCAATATGAGGGTCTTATTCGAAAGGCCAAGCTCAAGGGCCGGCGCGGATAGCGACGTTCGGGGGCTAAGCAGGCAATGAACATAATTCTTTTGGGGCCACCTGGGGCAGGCAAGGGTACGCAGGCTAAAATCCTGGTAAATGAACAAGGGTTGGTTCAGCTTTCTACTGGCGACATGCTGAGAGCAGCTGTTGTATCTGGTAGTGCGCTGGGACAGGAAGCAAAGATTGTGATGGATGCGGGAAAATTGATGCCCGACGATATTATGATACAAATTATATCTGATCGTATTTCTCAGCAGGATTGCGAGAATGGTTTTATTTTGGATGGTTTTCCGCGCACGACCGCGCAAGCGGAAGCGCTGGACAGAATGCTAGGGGCAAAAATTCTCCCACTGGATCATGTGATCGAGATATCAGTCAATGATACTGTCCTAGTTGACCGGATAAATATACGTGTCGCCGAAACGCCTGAAGCGGATCGGCGGGATGACGATAACGCAGAAACGTTGAAACACCGTCTTGAGGTGTATCACGAGCAGACGGCACCGATTCTTCCGTATTACGAGAGCCGGAGCATGTTGAAAAAGGTCGATGGCATGCAGCCGATCGATGATGTGTCGAAACAGATAGAGGCGATCATAACGGCTGGCTAAGGTATTGACCCCGTGGTGGAAAATTCTATAATCCCGCCGCCCGGTAAGTCTTACATCTAGCCGTTTTGACAGCACCGCAACCACTAAGGAGTTCGGAGCGTGGCACGTATTGCAGGTATTAATATTCCAACGCAGAAGCGGCTTCCGATCGCGTTGACGTATATTCATGGGATCGGACCCACCAAAGCCG
This sequence comes from Alphaproteobacteria bacterium, assembly GCA_028822385.1. GTDB lineage: Bacteria > Pseudomonadota > Alphaproteobacteria > UBA6615 > UBA6615 > JABJAG01. The sequence continues at coordinate 5,910 of JAPKDV010000105.1, read as the reverse complement.
AGGAAATCTGTGAAAAATGCAGTATTCCCTTGGAACGCCGTGTCCACGAGCTTACCGATGATGAGGTAATCCGCGTGCGGGAAGCGATCGACCAAAACTATCAGGTCGAAGGTGATTTACGTCGTGAAGTCGCGATGAACATCAAGCGGTATTTGGACCTCGGTTCCTATCGCGGCATTCGTCACCGTAAAGGATTGCCTGTCAACGGGCAGCGCACGCACACAAATGCGCGCACACGTAAGGGTAAAGCACGACCGATCACCGGTAAGAAAAAGGCCTAAGGGCCCTAGAAGCAAGGTATTCAAGTTATGGCTAAAGCCGCTACAGCACGCGTTCGTAGGCGCGAGCGTAAAAATATCACCACGGGCGTCGCGCATGTAAATGCGACGTTCAACAACACCCACATCACGATTTCTGATGCGCAGGGCAATGCAATCGCTTGGTCATCTGCTGGGGCTCAGGGATTCAAGGGGTCGCGAAAATCAACGCCTTATGCGGCGCAGATGGCAGCTGAAGATGCGGGCAAGAAAGCCCAGGAACACGGTATGAAGACTGTATCCGTAGAGGTTAAGGGTCCAGGTTCGGGACGTGAATCAGCATTGCGTGCACTGCAGGCGGTTGGTCTCGAGGTCACAATGATCCGTGATGTGACCCCTGTACCGCATAACGGTTGCCGCCCACGTAAGCGCCGGCGCGTCTGATTGTGCGCCCTGCGGGGCGCAGTTACCAACATCAAACGGTTCACTATGACGCGGGGTCAAGGTGGGCCGAAAAAGGTTTAAGGAAAGCAATATGCTTCAAAAGAACTGGACCGAACTGATTAAGCCTAACAAGCTCGACATCGCGGGTGGTATGAACCCGGCGCGCCAGGCAACTGTTGTTGCAGAACCACTTGAACGTGGTTTCGGCCTGACATTGGGCAACGCACTGCGTCGCATCCTGTTGTCGTCACTTCAGGGCGCCGCGGTTACTTCGATTCAGATCGAAGGCGTGCTGCACGAGTTCTCTTCGATCCCGGGTGTTCGCGAAGATATCACTGATGTGGTGTTGAACGTTAAGGGTATGGCGCTTCGCATGCACAGCGAAGGTCCCAAGCGGATTACTCTGACGGCTACGGGTCCCGGGGTTGTGACAGCAAGTCAGATCCAAACTGGTGCGGATATCGAGATTATGGATCCCGATCATGAGCTTATGACACTCGATCAAGGTGCACGGGTTGTGATGGAATTTATGGTTGAGTCAGGTAAAGGCTACGTTCCGGCTGCGCAAAATCGCGCTGCGGACGCCCCGATCGGGCTTATTCCTGTCGATGCATTGTTCTCGCCGGTGCTAAAAGTGTCCTATCATGTCGGTAATGCTCGCGTTGGAGAACGTACCGATCTTGATAAACTGACCATCGATCTCGAGACTAATGGAGCGATTACGCCGGAAGATTCAGTCGCATTGGCGGCACGTATTCTTCAGGATCAGCTGCAGCTATTCGTGAATTTCGATGAGCCTGCTGTCGTGCAACCAGTCGAGGAAATCGACGAAGAATTAGAATTCAACCGTAATCTTCTCCGGAAGGTCGACGAGTTGGAACTGTCTGTTCGTTCTGCTAATTGCTTAAAGAACGATAATATCGTTTACATTGGCGATCTGGTTCAGAAGACCGAAGGTGAAATGCTTCGGACCCCGAACTTTGGCCGCAAATCCTTAAACGAGATCAAGGAGGTATTGGCACAGATGGGACTTCATCTTGGCATGGAAATACCGACTTGGCCGCCCGAAAATATTGAAGATTTAGCAAAGCGCATCGAAGAGCCTTTTTAACGGCTACGAAGCTTAGGAGTAGTAACTATGCGTCACCGTAAAGGTCCGCGGAAACTTAATCGTACGAGTAGTCACCGCAAGGCTATGTTCGTAAATATGTCTGCGGCGCTGATCAAGCATGAGCAGATCGTGACAACTTTGCCGAAGGCAAAGGAACTGCGTAGCATTGTTGATAAGCTCATCACGTTGGGAAAACGCGGAGACTTGCATGCAAGACGTCAGGCGCTGAGAACCATCAAGGACCGTGCCTTGGTAGAAAAAATGTTTTCGACTCTGGCGGAGCGTTACGCAGATCGGCCAGGTGGTTACACGCGCATTCTTAAAGCAGGCTTCCGCCATGGCGACTCAGCACCGATGGCGATCATCGAACTTGTTGATCGCGATGAGGACGCCAAGGGGCTGGATTCTGGTCCGGTCCATGTTGACGAAGAGGAACTCGAAGAGGCCGCAGCCTAGGGTGTGGTTTTCTTGAAGTAATAGAGGCCGCCCTTAGGGGCGGCCTTTTTATTTTGGGACAATGGATCTTTCTATAAAGTTAACTAATATCATCTCATGATCAGATCATCGAAATTTCTTGTGTTTTTTTGGATTGCTGTGCTTCTTAGTTCTTTAAGCATAACAGCGGGTACGGCTCAGGGGACTGTGCCTGAGGCTCGTGAGCAGGTGATGTTGTCCTTTGCGCCGCTTGTAAAAAGCGCGTCACCTGCCGTTGTAAATATTTTCACTCGAAAGGCTGTTCAACAGCGAGGGCCGTCTTCGCCGTTGTTTAATGATCCATTTTTTCGACGATTTTTTGGAGATTCATTCAACCGCGCCCAGCCACGTGAAAGGACTGAAAACTCTCTCGGTTCAGGTGTGATTGTTCGACCAGACGGACTGATCGTGACTAATTTTCACGTGATTGAAGGTGCTGACACGATCCGGGTTGTTCTATCCGACAGGCGTGAATTTGACGCACGGATCTTGCGTGAGGATCAGCAGACTGATCTTGCGATACTTCAGCTGGATAGCGGTAACGAGGAACTGCCTTATGTCGAACTTGGTGATAGCGATGAGTTGGAAGTAGGTGATCTGGTCTTGGCGATCGGAAACCCGTTTGGAGTGGGACAGACCGTAACAAGCGGTATTATATCGGGACTGGCACGTACCAAGGTTGGAATTACAGATTTTAACTTTTTTATACAGACAGACGCTGCGATCAATCCCGGAAATTCTGGCGGCGCATTGTTGCGTATGGATGGCTCGTTAGCAGGCATCAATACCGCGATTTTCTCACGTAGTGGCGGAAGTCAGGGAATCGGTTTCGCAGTACCGTCGAATATGGTGCGAACGGTTATCGCTGGCGCTGCGTCCGGCGACGCATTGCGGCGTGCATGGCTCGGTGCCAAAGCCAACACTGTCTCAGCGGAAATTGCGAATGCGGTTGGTCTGGAACGCCCAGACGGTGTGATCCTGTCGGACATTCATCCGTACGGCCCGGCTCTTCGCGCGGGTCTTAAATCAGGTGACATTATTACCGCTGTGGAAGGTCAGCCAGTATTCGACGAAGAGGGACTTCGTTTTCGAATTGCAACCGGCTTAGTGGGTACGACAACAACGCTAAAAGTGCTTCGCCCGGGCAAGTTGTTTGAGGTCAACCTGTTTCTTGAACACCCGCCGGAAATACCGGCACGTGAAGAGCATCAGTTACGCGGACCGCATCCTCTGGCTGGGGCAACAGTCGCTAATCTGTCGCCAGCACTCGCCGCTGAAATGGGACGCGACCACTTTGATAAAGGAGTCGTTGTGCGTGACATCGCCTCGCGAAGTCCGGCTCACAGGTTAGAGTTTCGTTCTGGTGACGTTGTCGTCGAGGTAAACGGTAGGCTAATTGAGTTTGTTAGCGATTTGCGTAATGAAACCGCGGGGCCACGTCCTCGCTGGAATCTGAAAATTCGACGTGCGGGTCGTATATTCTCTCTTTCGATCTCCGGATAGTGTCAGTGTCTAAACAATCAGAGATGTTCGTCTCTCAGGCGCCCCGGCCGCTGGCTGACAGATTGCGCCCTGAAATCATTGCTGAAGTTGTGGGGCAGGACCATCTGCTGGGTGACGATGGTCCCATTGGCCGGATGGTTTTGAACGGGCGTTTGGCAAGTATGATCCTTTGGGGACCTCCAGGATCTGGCAAGACCACCATCGCACGTCTTCTTGCTCTCGAGACTGAGCTTGAATTCGAACCTCTTTCAGCGGTGTTTTCGGGTGTTGCGGACCTGCGAAAAGTATTTGAGCGAGCCTCCGCGAGCCGGGCAAGAGGTAAGGGTACCCTGCTGTTCATTGATGAAATTCATCGCTTCAATAAGGCGCAGCAAGATGGGTTCCTCCCTTACGTTGAAGACGGAACCGTCATATTGATTGGAGCAACGACGGAAAACCCTTCGTTTGAAATTAATGCTGCACTCCTATCTCGAAGTCAGGTGTTTGTCCTCAATCGTCTTGATGATGCAGCGCTTGAGGAGCTTCTCGTACGCGGTGAACAGGTTGAAGAGCGAAAGATCCCCGTCGATGACGATGCCAGACGCGCGCTCAAGTCGATGGCGGATGGAGACGGGCGTTATTTGCTGAACCTGACTGAGGAGCTCTTCACGCTGGGTCGTGAGACGGTGCTCGATACCGCCCGGTTGATTCAAACCGTGCAGAAACGCGCTCCCCTCTACGATAAGGGCCAGGAGGGGCACTACAATCTGATCAGCGCCATGCACAAGTCAATACGTGGTTCTGACGTGGATGCTACGCTCTACTGGTTGGCGCGAATGTTCGTAGGCGGTGAAGACCCTAGGTTTATAGCGCGTCGGCTGGCACGTGCCGCTGTCGAGGATATTGGTCTGGCCGACCCTCAGGCGTTGCCTCAGGCTCTTGCTGCTTGGGAGGCCTATGAACGCATTGGGACACCTGAAGGCGAACTTGCGCTTGCTCAATGTGCGATCTATCTAGCCTGCGCCCCTAAATCTAATGCCTCCTATAAGGCCTACGGATCCGCGATGCACTGTGCCCGTGAAACAGGTTCGTTGATGCCGCCGAAACATATCCTTAATGCGCCAACGGGGTTGATGAAGGATCTTGGGTACGGGGCGGGCTATGAATACGATCACAACGCTGAAGAAGCTTTCTCGGGCCAGAACTATTTTCCTGAAGACATTGATCGTGAGATCTTTTACCAACCCGTGGAACGCGGTTACGAACGGGAAATAGCCAAGCGGCTGGAATACTGGGAAAAACTGCGTGCGGATCGCCGTGCAAAGGACCCCCAGTCATGATTAGGATTTAAACCATGAGAGGGGCTTACGCATCATGAATATGATCCTAGCCATTGCCTTAGGGGGCGCGGCGGGTGCTGTTGGTCGTCATTTTGTAAATGTCGGAATGGTCTCGCTCGTGGGGCACGGATTCCCGTGGGGGACGCTGGTTGTCAATGTCGTCGGATCGCTGATCATGGGTGTTCTGATCCATGCCATGGCGACTTCTTGGACCGTTTCTCCGGAATTGCGGGCGTTGATGACGGTTGGTGCCTTGGGTGCTTTCACAACCTTTTCCACCTTCTCTCTTGATGTTGTGTTGTTGTATGAGCGTGGACAGGTCGGACTAGCAGCAATCTACGTCATCGTGTCAGTTACCTTATCGGTTGGGGCCTTGTTTGTGGGGTTGAAACTCGCACGTACGGTGTTTGCGTGAGTGATGCGGAACAAAATGCAGTGCGGCACATGGAAGTGTCGCGTGATGACGATGACATTCGTATCGACAGATGGTTTAAGCGGCATTTCCCCAACGTTCCCTATGGAGAATTGGCAAAGTGGTTGCGGACCGGTCAGGTTCGTGTGGATGGCGGTCGCGCGAAGCCAGGCCTGCGTCTGGTGACAGGGCAGCAGATTCGCTTGCCACCGATGGCGCCGATCACTGCGAAAACCCAGCGCACGCGCCCTGACGTCACGCCAAAGGCAGCTGCGGACCTGCGAGCGCGTGTCATTTACCGCGATGAACATGTCATCGTCCTGAACAAGCCGGCCGGGCTTGCCGTACAGGGCGGGACAGGTACAACCCGCCATGTCGACGGTATGCTCG
>JAPKDV010000017.1 GCA_028822385.1 Alphaproteobacteria bacterium | reverse complement strand
GGTTGGAAAATCCAAGTTGTGTCTCCATCAATTCGCCAGCGTGGATTGATTTTCGTGGCCCGGCACGGTTACATCCTCTCAAAGTTTAACACCGCATAAAAGTGGTTTGGAGAGAGATCATGACCGATAGACTGGTGAAGCCGAGCTGGCTCGAAGAACATCTGGACGATCCGAAGGTTGTCATATTGGAATTCAACTGGACCGGCACACAGTCCTACGACGAATGGCACATTCCGGGTGCCCATGGCTTTTTCTGGAAGAATTTTCTGTGGGACGACACCATGCGTGACTTTCCGAGTCCTGGGGATTTCGCAGCACGCTGTGGAGCTCTGGGTATTTCCAATGACACAACTGTCGTCTGCTATGGCGATCCGGTGCAATTCGGGACCTATGGCTGGTGGGTGTTCACCTATCTCGGGCACCGTGATGTTCGTCTGCTCAATGGCGGGCGCGTGTTGTGGGAGAAGGAAGGCCGTGCCAAGAGCACCAATGTACCGACAGCCACACCATCGACCTATACACCGGGACCGGACGGAAATGACAGCATGCGGGTTCGGTTCTCCGAGATTCTTGAGCGCCTCGACGATATGGGTGCAGCCGGCAAAACAGCGCTGCTCGATCATCGTTCGCCCGAGGAATATAATGGAGAACGGGTCAACATGATCGGTGCTCCCGATGTGGGCGCTGAACGTGCGGGGCGTATACCCGGTGCAAAGCATCTATTCTTCGACGAGTTCCTAAACGAAGACATGACCTTCCGTTCGGAGGCGGAGCTTCGCACGCTGCTCGAAGCGCGTGGAGCGACACCGGACAAGGATGTCATATCCTATTGCCGTCTTAGCCATCGTGCGACACTGGCCTATTTCACGATGACGGAACTGCTGGGTTACGAGCATGTACGCAGTTATGACGGCTCTTGGACCGAATGGGGCAGTCTCGTTGGTGTGCCAATCGAAAAATAGTATGGGGATCGCCGATCCGTTCAAGAAATTCTGAATTTGGGAGTGAAGAGATGTTGTTAAGTGGACCAGGCGTTGACAAGTTTCCGACGTTGTTTAGTGGCGGAGATATTCGCGGTGTGAAGATGTCGAACCGCGGGGTTGTCTCACCAATGACCCGCACAAGTGCGACCGAAGACGGGATCGTGACCGACCAGATGGCTAAGTACTATGCGTCTTACGCACGCGGTGGTTGGGGTTTGATCATGACTGAGGGGGTCTATATCGACCTCAAATATAGCCAAGGCTACACCTTCCAGTCAGGCATCGCGACGGACGAACAGCGGGATTCCTGGCGCAAGGTTGTTGATGTGGTTCATGCTGAAGGCGTGCCTATCTTCATGCAGCTCTTCCACTGCGGCGCGATCAATCAGGGTAATCGCTGGGTTGAAGGCTCAATTGCGCCTTCCGTGGTGAAGCCGAAGGGCGAACAGATTCCACGGTATCGTGGCGGTGCCGGTGGATTCCAAACTCCGCGTGAGATCACGCGCGATGAAATGGCTGAAATTGTCGAAAGCTATGCGGCTGCTGCACGTCGCGCCATCGAGGTAGGCTTTGATGGTGTGGAAGTTCACGGCGCCAATGGTTATCTGCCCGACGAGTTCCTGACGGTCTATGCTAATCAGCGCGACGATGAGTACGGGGGGACGATTGAAAATCGCATCCGTTATCACTGCGAGATCATGCAGGCTGTGCGCGACGCCGTTCCCGATCATCCCGTGGGCGTACGAATTTCACAGACCAAGGTAAATGACTTCGAATATGCATGGCCTGGCGGCGACGATGACGCCAAGGTCGTGTTTTCATCACTTGCAAAGACTGGAATCGACTTCCTCGATTGCAGTTCCCATCTGGGTCTTGCACCAATTTTTGGCACCGAAAACAGTTTGTCCGGTCTGGCGCGGAAATACTCCGGTTTGCCAGTCATGGCGAATGGAAAGCTAGATGAACCGGAATCCGCCGAAGCTGCATTGACGCGTGGCGAAGGAGACTTCGTGGCGATCGGAAAGTCGGCTTTGGCTGATCACAGCTGGCCTGCTAAAATTGCTGCTGAGGAGCCACGTGTGCCTTTCAATCCAGGCATGACCATGCCCTATGCGACCCTCGATTGTTATGAGGCGTTCTGGGCAGAAAACCCCACCGGTATTCCGAAAGAAAAGATCGAGGCGCGCGACGTAACCGAGGGCGCTTAGCTGGCAACTACGTCGTCGAAGGTTTCATCTTCAGCGCCAATCACCAGTGACAGCATCTGTGCAGGTGTGCCGCCGGGATTGCTGATGCGGCGTTTGGTGCCGGGCTGGAATGTCACGGTGTCCCAAAGATCGAGCCAGTTGTCCGCTCGGATGTCAGGACCCCAGCCCATAGTGATGCTCCCACTCAGGCACATCAGAGTTTCCTTGGTCCGTATGCGAGCATAGGAGGGCATTCCGCCACCCGGTGGAATTTCGATGATCTGTGCGATTTCCCCGCGATCGCCTGTGATCGCGCCTTGTGCCGGGTCCGGGTGCATGACCGAGTAGATATCTGCTCCGGCGTCAGGTCGCGGGGTCATATCCGCAAATCGCGCGATGCACTTACTCATTTCAGCGGGGCTGACTTGTCGGTTGGAGGTGGTCTCCCCAGCGTCGAAGCGCCAGCCGATATCTTTGATTTTATCGCTTGTTCCCGGTCCGTAAGTTTCATCAAGATCGGTCGCGGCTGCGGGCATCATCGCGACATCGGCGAAATCATCGGGGGTGTCCCCACGGATGAATGCCAGAATATGCGCGTCGTCTTGTGAGCTATTGGTGAAAGTCCGGACCACGTCACGCGGCACGGCGATGGTGTCGAAGGTGTTGAGGAGGGCTTCGTTCTCGCCTTCGTCTCCCCAGTTGATGCGAAACTGCCCCGACAAGCAGACAAAGCTTTCGAGCGTGTTGTAATGGGCATGTAAATAGGGGCCCTGACCGGGTGAGCATTTGACGATTGCCGCAACCAGACCCTGATCATCAGAGATTCCCGGGTTTGTGGCGAAGGGGCCGCCTAGCTTCGGGGACGACATCACCAGGAAGAGTTCCTCGGCGGTCATTTTCTGATATGCGCCCAGTGGGACGCCCACTTCCTCTGCAAAACGCGCACCTTGCGAATGCACGTCTGCGAAGCGGGCCAGTTGAATATCGGACATGGTCATGGAATCCCAGAAAAAAAGAATATCCAAATTCTATAGCACACAGGTCCAATTTCGAAGACCGTGATGCCTAGTTGATGCGCGTCTCTGCTCCAGTCCCCCAACACAGGGGCGAAAATGGTAGATTTGATCGTGTTCATGAGGACAGCTTATCGCGTGAGCCTTGGGTGCGAACAATTACATTACCTTGCGGGATTGGCGTGGAATAGGAGACCATCAAGCGGTGTAGCCCTTGGTTCGTATTCCGAACCCGGGGTATGGAATTTCCCCGTTAGCCTATGCGTTCGCAATCTCGTGTAAGATAATTTTGGTACAATGTGAGCCATCAACCGGCTATAGCGTCTGGGAGGATATTCGTGATGCGTGAATTCGCCTATGAGGCGCTGCCCGGACGGGTGGTGTTTGGGGTTGGTAGTCTGGACCAACTGGCCGACGAAGTTGCACGTCTGGGCATTGCCAAGGCTCTGGTACTCTCCACCCCGCATCAGCGCGCACAGGCCGAGGACATATCTGCCCGCTTGGGGGATCGCTCGGCGGGTGTTTATGATAAGGCAGAAATGCATGTTCCTATTGCTGTGGCCAAGGCCGCACGCGAAGAGGCTCAGCGCCTCGGTGCGGATGCCTGCGTCGCCGTTGGCGGTGGGTCCACCATTGGTCTGGGCAAGGCGATTGCACTGGAATTCGGGCTGCCGATCATCGCCGTGCCTACAACTTATGCCGGTTCGGAAATGACCCCTATCTGGGGTCTAACCGAAGACGGGGTCAAGAAGACGGGACGTGATCCCAAGGTCCTGCCGACCACCGTGATTTATGATCCGAATCTGACGCTGACCCTGCCCGCGTTTATCGCCGGCCCCAGTGGCATGAATGCCATCGCCCATTGTGTGGAAGCGATGTATTCCGAGACGGCCAATCCGATCATCTCGATGATGGCTGAAGAAGGCGTGTGTTCTCTCGCCCGGGCGCTGCCGATTATCATCCAACAGCCTGACAACATGGAAGCGCGCAGCGAAGCGGTCTATGGGGCCTATCTGTCGGGGGCATCCCTTGGCGCGGTGGGCATGGCGCTGCACCACAAGCTTTGTCATGCGCTGGGCGGAAGCTTCAATCTACCCCATGCGGAGACCCACACCGCGGTGATCCCCCATGCTACCGCTTACAATATTGACGCATCGCCGGACACCAAGGAACGACTGTCGCGCGCGCTCAGGACCGATGACCCGGCCGGAGCCTTGTTCGATCTCGCGGTATCCCTGGGGGCCAAAATGGCGCTCTCGGATGTGGGGATGAAAGAGGAAGACCTCGACCGCGCGGCTGATATTGCGACCCAGAACCCTTATTTCAATCCTCGTCCTGTGACGCGCGACGGTATCCGTGCGCTGTTAGACGATGCTTTTCATGGACGTCGGCCGACCAAGGCCTGACGTCAGCCGAAAAAATCAAACACAGGAGCTTAATATGCCTGAGGCCTTTATTTGTGACGCCGTCCGCACACCCTTTGGACGCTATGGCGGATCGCTATCAAGCGTTAGAACCGATGATCTGGGTGCAATTCCGCTGACGGCTCTGATGGAGCGCAACCCCAGTGTCGATTGGGACAAGGTCGATGAGGTCTATTACGGCAACGTCAATCAAGCCGGTGAAGATAACCGCAATGTGGCACGCATGGCCCTGTTGTTGGCTGGCTATTCCTCGGGTGTTCCCGGTGCGACCGTCAATCGCCTTTGTGGTTCTGGCCTCGAAGCTCTGACGGCAGCAGCGCGTACCATTCGCACGGGTGAGGCCGAGCTGATCGTCGCGGGTGGTGTGGAAAGCATGTCGCGCGCGCCTTTCGTGATGCCCAAGGCCACGTCGGCGTTCTCGCGTTCCGCACAGGTTGAGGATTCGACCATCGGATGGCGCTTTGTGAACCCAAAGATGAAGGCCGAGTACGGAATTGATGCGATGCCTGAGACGGCGGAGAACGTGGCCGAGGAGTTTCATGTCTCCCGTGCAGATCAGGATGCTTTTGCTTTCCGTTCACAGCAGCGCACGGCCGCTGCGGTGGAGCGCGGACGCTTTGAGCGTGAGATCGTGCCGGTCACCGTGCCACAGCGCCGAGGAGATCCAGTGGTCGTCGACACCGACGAACATCCGCGTCCCGGAACAGATATGGCTGCACTGGAAAAACTTCCGACCCCGTTCCGTAAAGATGGCAGTGTCACTGCCGGTAATGCGTCAGGCGTGAATGACGGTGCCTGCGCGATGATTGTCGCTTCGGAAGCTGCCGTCGAAAAATATGGTCTGACCCCGATCGCCCGGGTTGTGGGTACGGCCACCGCAGGTGTACCCCCACGCATCATGGGCTTTGGCCCGGCACCGGCCACCCACAAACTGCTCGAACGCCTTGGTCTGAAGATTGACGATATGGATGTGATCGAGCTGAACGAGGCATTTGCAGCCCAGGCACTGGCTGTTACCCGTAATCTGGGAATTGCTGACGACGCTGAGCACGTCAATCCGAACGGAGGCGCGATCTCACTAGGTCATCCGTTGGGAGCAAGTGGTGCACGTCTGGCGACCACGGCCGCTTATGAGCTGCAGGAACGCAATGCCAAATTCGCGCTCTGCACCATGTGCATTGGTGTGGGGCAGGGTATCGCGACAGTGCTTGAGCGCGCGTAACGCAAATCTTCTGTGAGGGGAAAATACACTACATTATCGTGAACACCGACATTGAGGATGGCGTCGAATTGCGCGCCATGACCCGGGACGCGCATCTCGAATATCTACGCGACTACTTAAAGAAGGGGAAACTGGCTAAAGCTGGGCAAACCCCGATTGAGTAAATCCGCAACTAGAGGGTCAAGTCGATTCCGTTATGCTTGTGCAAAGCGGCGGTATGATGGTCCTGGTCGTCAAGAAACAGCTGCCGCGAGACATCCTGAATCAGGCGAGGAACGGCGAAACGGATTGATGACGCAGAGCCTCCGGTTAGCCCAAGGCTGGGCTTCGTTCCTAGCGAGAAGCAATAGACATGGTGTAGCCAGGGCGCGGTGCCGGGTTCTTTCTCCTGGAAGGCAAAACCGCCTTCCAACCAGGGGTAGGTACCCATTGGTTTCCAGTCAGTTTCAGGCGGCGGGGTATATCGGTCGCTCCAGAGCGCGATATGTTGGGCAATTTCCGAGGTCTCGACGCGCAGCTTGAAGTCACAGATGAATCCGGTCGCAGCGATTATAAAATCCGCACCAAGTGTCATGCCTTTCTCAGATTTGATTGTGATTTCATCATCCTTGATACCAATTGATTGAATAGCGAAGTCCTCATGTATCTGGAAACCGGGGAGTGCGCGGGCGCGGTCAAAGCTGTCCTGCGGCGGTGGCTGGTTGTTTTGCATGATGTGAACCATCAGCCGCCATCGGGTCGCGGCGTCGAGATCTGCGAAGTGGCGGTGCCAGGTATTGGTGTCGAGCGGGCGGTGCGCGTTAATTTTGGGGATTTTGCGCCGCCGGACTAGTAAGTCGACATGTGTGGAGCCATTCTCCAATGCGACGGCAGCAGCATCGAACCCGCTGGCATTGGCACCGACAACCGTAACGCGTTTTGATCGGAGATCACCGAAGTCGAACTTGGTGTTTGCCTGTACATAGCGATCAATGGGCAGGTTTTCGGAAATCAATTCGGGGACGTGCCATTCACCGCAACCCTCAAGCCCATTCGCCAGAATAACTTCGCGGGCATAAATGATCCCGGTTTCACCCGACGGACCTGTCGCGTTCAATGGAATCTGGATCAGGCTGGTGGCGTCATCCGGGTGCTCGGGTTCCAGAGGTCCAGCTTCGGTCTCGTTGAGCACGGGCAGCTCAAGGACGCGGCGATACCAGTTCAGATATTCCTGCCACTCTGTGCGGGAAATGCGCTCCAGTGCTTCCCAGGCTTCAGGGCTGTACTTAGCTGTGTACCAGGCGCGGGGTGTTAGGGACGGGAATCCTAATGCAGGCCCCGTGACGTTTTTGTTGGTTCGCAACATGTTCATGCGTGCGTAGGTCATCCACGGGCCTTCTTGGCCCGCTGGACTACGATCGAGCGCGATGACGTTCGTGATGTTTTCACGACCCAATGCAAACAGAATTGACAATCCGGCCTGTCCGGCCCCCACGATCGCGACGTCATAGATAGGCGCACCGGAGGGGTGCTGGCGCTGTGGCACCCAAGGGACAGCAGGATGGTTCATGAGCTCTAACTCAATCCTGACACGTGCCTCGAGAGCTTTCAGAGTTTCCGCATAGGCCGATGGTTTCATTCCGGTCCTGACTTATCTTGTGCCATTGAGCGACCGACATGAAACCCATGTGGTGTCTGCGTTGGCAATTACGTTACACCTTCGTATTCTCCCAAATGCTATATCTAGTGAAGGGATAAGGGGAACTACAATGATTGGTGATGAGGAGCGGCTCCTGTTTGCCAATGACGCGTTTTATGCGGCATTTGCTTCGGCTGACCTTAAAGCCATGGATCATTTGTGGGCGCAGGCGCATTCGGTAAGCGTGATTCACCCCGGTGCGGATATTATTGTTGGACGCGCGGCAGTTCTGGAGAGTTGGAAGGTGATCCTGAGTGACCAAATGGGTTTTGATATTGAACACCAGTACCCGATTGTCAGACTTCTGGGAGAGACCGGAATTGTCCTTTGCCATGAGAGAGTTGGTGGACGTAGACTGATCGCGACCAATGTATTTGTAAAAACGAGAGAGGGATGGCAGGTCGTTCATCACCAGTCAGGTTCTGCTCCGACGCAGAGACGACGCGAAGATGGAGAGCCACGTCCGGTTCATTAAGCCCGCACCATTACAAAAACAAAGGCCACACATTACCGAATGTAGGAAGATTCACCGGGCGGTGACGGACGCCCGAGCATGGCTATATTGGTGGCTTTGCCTCGATCTCCATGCCGAAATCGCTGTTGGCATAACGCTGGCACTTTTGGTCGGTATCTGCCCTGTTGTATTTAAGCTGATGGCCTTGGCGGTTGTCTGAAAATACCCGCTATGGGATTAACGGCAGGCCTAGCTCTGAGCTGTCTTTTTTGCTCGAAACACTGGGTAAGACAGACTGGTGCGTCCGGTAGCAGTCATGCAACACTCAGCCAAACTGGAACAATTCACGTTCGGGGAGTGAATTAGCATGAGCAAGTTGAAAGATGTCTGGGCCGCCCGAAAATCTGCTGTAAATGGCTGGCTATCATTGCCGGGATCGCATCTCGCAGAGGTTATGTCACATCAGGGCTGGGATGCATTGACGATTGATCTGCAGCACAGCTCGATCGATGTCGCGGCTGCCGTACCGATGTTGCAAGCCATGGCGGCCACGGATGTCACACCGATTGTGCGGGTGCCCTGGAACGAACCATCAGTAATGATGCGCTTGCTTGATGCCGGTGCCTACGGAATCATCTGCCCGATGGTTAACAGTCGGGAAGATGCTGAAAACTTTGTGTCCGCGTGTCGTTACCCGCCAGAGGGCATGCGTTCGAACGGCGCCTATCGGGGTGTGATCATCGGCGGTAGCGACTATCAGAAGACGGCCAATAGCGAGATCGCGACCTTTGCGATGATCGAGACCCGCGAGGGGATAGCCAATCTGAAGGAAATCGCGGAAACACCGGGTCTGGACGCACTTTACATTGGCCCTACGGATCTCGCCTTCTCTCATGGTCATCCACCGGTACACAACAACTTTGATGGGCCGGTTGCTGAGTTAATTGCTGAAATTCTGGCGGCCGCGCATGCGGCAGGCATCAAGGCGGGCGTGCACGCGACGAGCACGGAATACGCAGCCAAGATGATGAAAGATGGTTTCGATTTGGTTACGCCGACTTCGGATCTGCGGATGATTCAGGCAGCGGCGCCAGACGTTATGTCGGGTTTAAGTGGTGTTGGCGGGCGCTAATTTCTGCCACCGCCGAATTCGACGTTGGCCCTGCCGTGACGGATAAGATCGACAGGGTAAAAATCAGGATTTCGGCATTAATTCGTCTGAGACCAGCTAATTTCCAAGGACGCTAATGGGAAAGACTATCGGCGTGTGCCGACCTTGCGCAGTCCGAGCAGTATGCGGGTTTAATGCCAACCTCCTTAACCGTATGTTCGATTCCAATATAAACATCAGCCTTTGCTCTGGAAACGCCCCATGCCCAAACCCATTCATCTGAACCTCTTCATCCAATCACGCGGCCATCATGAGACCTCTTGGGATCACCCGGGCGCGGATACGCGCTCGCTGATGGACCTGTCTTATTATCAGGATCTAGCGCGGCGGGCGGAGGCGGCAAAGTTTGATTCTATCTTCTTTGCCGATGTGCTGATGGTTACCAACGATGCGGCCGAATCCGGGCGCTACTGGCCCGAACCTATCACACTGCTCGCCGCGCTGGCAGCGTCCACCGAGCGGATAGGGCTGATCGCGACGGGATCATGTACCTATTCCGAACCTTACAATCTGGCGCGTCAGTTTGCTTCCATTGACCATCTGTCGAATGGGCGCGCGGGTTGGAACATTGTCACCACCTGGGTCGAGGCGGTGGCAGCAAATTATGGCACCAGCCACACAAATCATGGTGATCGGTATGACAAGGGTGAAGAGTTTGTCAGCACTGTGAAGGATTTGTGGGATAGCTGGGCCGATGATGCCATGGTTGATGATCGTTCTGGCGGAGGTGTGAGCGGTGATCTCAGCCGAATCACGCCAATCAATTTCAAGGGAAAGTATTATCAGGTGGCGGGTGCATTGAATGTTCCGCGCACGCCTCAGGGCCGTCCGGTGCTGGTGCAGGCCGGGGCGTCGGATCGTGGGCGCGACTTTGCCGCTAAGCACGCCGAGGCGATTTTCACCGCCCATCTGGAGAAGGAAACGGCACAGGAGTTCTACAAGGACATCAAGGCTCGCGCGAAGGACTTCGGCCGCGATCCAAGCCAGACCGTTATACTGCCGGGCCTGAACCCGGTCGTCGGCGGCACCGAAGCGGAGGCCAAGCAGAACCTGCTGGATCTGAATTCGCGGATGGACCCGGAAGTGGGCCGTCGCACTTTGTCCCAGCGTTTCGCGGGCCACGACTTTTCTCATCTTGATTTGGACGAACCCTTGAAGGTCTCGGACTTCCCGGACCCCGACAAGCTGGAAACTATGAAGAGCCGCGCTGCGCTGATCGTGCGGATCGTCGGCAATGAAGGCCTGACCCTGCGTGAGCTGCTCGCGCGCTTCGCGGGTGGGCGTGGCCACTACACCACGGCGGGTACGCCGGAACAGATCGCCGATCTGATCGAGGACTGGTGTACGGATGGTGCGGCGGATGGCTTCAACGTCATGCCTCCGGTAATCCCGCTGATGATGGACCCGTTCATCGACGAAGTGATCCCGCTGCTTCAGAAGCGCGGGCTTTTTCGTACCGAGTATGTGGGTGTGACCTTGCGCGAAAACCTCGGTCTGGATCGCCCGAAGAGCCGGTTCTTCCCGGACTGACCGCTACCTGGCAACACAAAGTGTCATTGCGAGAAGTAACGCGACGAAGCAATCCAGTCGTCGGGACTGCTGCGCGCCGGTCTGGATTGGCGTGGGCCTCCGTACTTGGGACGAAGACCCTCGCAATGACGGCTTCCTTTATCTGCCAGGCCCGCACCCGCGCTTGCGCGTTGGTGGAAACACTATTCCGAATGCCCAGCCAGAAATAGAAAAAGGGCGGCACGAGGCCCCCCTTTTGCTTTGATTGCGGTGGTGGTGGCTTATAGGCCCAGAATCTCCCGTGATTCCCTGGCTGAAGCTGCCCAGGCGCCCGTTGCATCGATCAGCGCCTTGGCCTGCTCGACCAACTGGGCGTTGCCCGAGGCAAGCACTCCCTTGGAGATGTAGAGATTGTCCTCCAGACCCACTCGAACATGGCCGCCGAGCACGGTAGCGCTGGCCACCATCGGGAATTCAAAACGGGAAATGCCGAAGCTGGCCCAGTTGGCGCCGGCGGGCAGCATGTCGCGCATCAGCATCATGGTTTCGGGGTTGGCGGGTGCTCCCCACGGAATGCCAAGGCAGAGCTGATAGAGCGGCTGTTTGTTCTTGATGATGCCGGTCTCGACCATGTGGTTGGCTAGACGCACATGGCCGGTGTCGAAGACTTCGAGCTCCGGCTTCACGCCGGCATCCTGGATCAGCGTGGCCATTTCGTTGAGCATGTCGGGGGTGTTGACCATCGGGCGGGCGCCGAAATTCATCGTCGCTACGTCGAGGGAGCAGATGTCGGGCTTGTTCTCGACCACGTGCGCGACGCGCTCTTCAGCGGTCTTCATGACGCTGCCGGCGGCGACTTTCATGGGGTCATCACGGTCTGGCACGAAACGCGCGCCGGGGCCGGTGGTCAGATTGATGATGACATCGGTACCAGCATCGCGGATCCGGTCGACGACCTCCTTGTAGAGGACCGTGTCCATGCTGGCCTTGCGGGTCTCCGGGTTGCGCACATGGATGTGCACGATCGCGGCGCCGGCGGCGTGGGCGGCCAACGCCTCACTGGCGATTTGCTCGGGTGTGACGGGCACGGCCGGGTTGAGATCGGCGGTGTCGGCGGCGCCGGTAAGCGCGCAGCTGATGATGACGGGTCGTGTCATTGTGGTTTCCCCTGGGTCGAATATCCATGCTGCCTTGGCGGCAGCTTCCCGGTGAGCCTAGACAGGCAGGCCGCCGCCGACAAGCATTTGGCGGAATCGTCTCGGAGAGGAAGACGGCTTGGAATTATTGATATCAACCCGGCCGGGGCGGTTGATTTCTTTTCGGCGATAGAGGACTAGATCAATTCGCAACGCCCCACGGGCGAAACCGAAATCTGACGTTATTCCAAACCAAAGGGAACGAGACATGGTCAAGGCAATCCGCATCCACGAATTCGGCGAGGCCGATGTTCTGAAATGGGAAGACATCGAAGTGGGTGACCCGGGCCCGGGCCAGCTGCGCCTGCGCCACACGGCGATCGGCTTTAACTTCCTCGACATCATGGTTCGCAAGGGCCTCTACCCGGTGTTGCCGGAGCTGCCGTCTGTTCTGGGCACGGAAGCCGCCGGTGTTGTCGATGCGGTGGGTGAGGGCGTTGACGGATTTTCGGTCGGCCAGCGGGTCGCCTATGCCTCGACCTTCCCGGGCTCCTATGCGGAAGCCCGGCTGATTCCGGTCGAACAGGTTGTGGCCTTGCCCGATGATGTCTCCGATGAGGCTGCTGCCGCCAGCATGCTCAAGGGCATGACCGCGGAATATCTGATCCACCGCACCTATGCGGCCCAGGCAGGCGAGACTGCGCTGGTCCATGCGGCGGCCGGCGGGGTTGGTCTGTTCTTATGCCAGTGGCTCGCCAGCAAGGGCGTTAACGTGATCGGCACGGTTGGGTCCGACGCCAAGAAGGACATGATCCTCGCTCATGGTGCTAAACATGCCGTGAACTACAAGACCGAAAACTTCACCGAGATGGCCCGCGAGGTCACCGGCGGGACTGGTGTGGATGTTGTTTATGATTCCGTAGGCAAGGATCACTGGCAGGGCTCGATCGATGCCATCCGTCCGCGCGGCTATATGGTTAATTTTGGCAACGCGTCTGGTCCGCTGCCGCCAATTGATTCTGTCGAGCTAAACGTGAAAGGCTCGCTGTTCTTTACCAAAGCTTCCATGCGGTTCTACCAGCTGAATCGTGGGGAACTCGAAGCCAGCGCAGCAACCTTGTTTGCAGCTATCGCAGCAGGCGACATCAAACCAATCATCGGCCAGACCTACGCTCTGGAAGACGCAGCTCAGGCTCAGGTCGACGTCTGGGAAGGCAAAACTACCGGCTCGACCGTGCTGACGGTTTAGCCGATTTAGCTGTCAAGACGGGGTCGCGTGACGTGCGATCTCGTCTCTGACGGACTGGGAAATCTCGTGCCGTCTGTAAAGGCCGCCGCCAATGAGCTCGGCCAAGACCGTGTAGGGACATTCACGGGTGTCCGTTTCGGCATGTTCCCGCTCTACAATGCAACGGTTGTGACCGAAATTCAGGCCTTGGAAACTCTCTGCGGCGTGCGGGCAGTGCATGTTGGCGGCGGTGGCGTGGCGGGTTCGGAGGGCTCAGTTGTCATGGTTGTTGAAGGAGAATCTGATCGCGTGGAGGCAGCAACCGAACTTGTCGAGGGTATCAAAGGCGAACCACCATTACCGCTTCGAAAGGTTTTCTGTGCGACCTGCGTTCCGTCCACGCCAATGGTGCGTGGCGACGACGCCCAACTGGTCGATACGGGAAAGCATTATTGTACATATGGTGGTATGGCCGAAGATCAGTTGCCCGAATGGTTCCAGTGGCGCGATGATGTAAACCCGACAAATGCAAGCAGCCCATAATTGGATGATCATGGACATCGAATATAAACCTGCGAGTGACGCGGCCCTAACATTGATGCGTGAGGGGCATAACCATCCCGAGATGTGTGCGATCCTCGATAAAGTGATCGCCGAGGGTGTACCGCCCGCGCCGGAAAATTTTGACGGTGAGGTCGAAGATATCGGTGGCCTGTCCGTGACCCACCGTTTCGTGGACGCGCCGGGCGAAAGCGAGACATTGCGCTGGCACTATGTCGAGGCAGGCGCCGGTCCCACCCTCGTGCTTCTGCACGGTATCCCGCAATCCTGGCATATGTGGGCAACGATCCTGCCGGAACTGGCCAAGTATTTTCGCTGCATCGCCATCGATTTGAAGGGCTATGGCCAGTCGGACAAGCAGCGCGGGGATTATCGCCATGAAGGTGTCGCGGCTCAGGTGGTGTCCCTGCTCGACACGATTGGTGTTGGCTACTTCCACCTGTTCAGTCACGACCGGGGCACCGTTCAGGCTGATTTCATTGCGGCGAGCCAGGGCACGCGGGTGAAGCGATGGGTGCGGGGCTCTCAGCATCTGATTCATTTCCATCCTGATCTCGCGCCCCAGGAAAACCTGTTCAGTGATCTCGAGACCCGGGGAATTCTTCAGGACCCCTTGCAGATGATCAACTGGGGCTTTCGACGCTTGTGCAAGCACCCGATTTCCAAACCCAATGTGATCCGTGCGGTTCAGGAATTCTCGCGGCCCGGCACCGGGCTGGCGGTGGAGCGTTATTTCCAGTCCTCCACCTTTCGGAAGGACTGGATCGACCGTCGCACCCGGCTGATCCCGGCCTGGCAGGCCGATATTCTGGTCCTCCAAGGCTCGGACGAACCGCCGATGCCGGTCGAGAACTACGTAGGCCTGGAAGAATATCTGCCCGATGTAACGGTCGAGCTGGTCGATGGCGGACATTTCTACGTGGAAGAAAACCCGGCCGGCACTCTGGAAAAGGCATTGCCGTTTTTGATCGGGGCGTAGCAAGGCCCCCTCCAAGTTCCGTCATGCCCGCACCTGTTGCGGGTATCCACGTCCTTCAATCCCTCAGTGACCAAGCGTGACTCACTGACGTGGATGGCCGGAACAAGTCCGGCCATGACCTAAATAGAGTTGGACATGACGATCGAGGTGAGGTTCTAGCTGTCTTTTTCGGCGGTGATCTTCGTGAAAGCGGCCAGCGTCTCGTCGCTTACATAGTGCTCAATACCTTCAGCATCGAGTTCGGCATTGTCGGCGCTGACGCCGATGGCGCGGAGGAAACTCAGCACCACCTGATGGCGGGCGCGTGACTTGTCCGCAAGGGCGTGGCCTTCCGTCGTCAGGAAGATCGAACGATACGGGCGGGCCGTGACCAGCCCGTCACGCTGCAGGCGTTTGACCACCTTGTTGACCGTGGCGTGGGAAACCCCGAAGCGCTGGGCGAGCTCAGTAATCCGAGCTTCGCCATAAGCATTGATTAGATCGTCGATCATCTCGACGTAGTCTTCGGCTTTTTCGGTTTGTTGTGCCGTGCGGACACGTTCGAACTGGGCGGCCTGACGGTCCGCGTCCATCATCTCATCGGAGGATTCGGTGATCTCTGTGTCGAGCGGCTTGCCGCGGTCGGTCATGCTTTAGACCTGCACTAGAAACGCGGTGGCATACATTGCCAACACGCCGACGCCGAACCCGGCAAAGGCCGTGCCGTTGGCCAGCGGTTCCTGACCTTCCTTGGCGAGCGAGCGAATAAATCGAGCCACCTCGGCCATCACCTGCAGGATCGCGCCCGCCGCAATGGCGAAGAAAATCGCACCCCAATGGGGCAGGAAGGCAAAGGCACCGACCCAGGTTCCAAACACAGCAGGCAGGCCGGCGATCATCGCGAAGCCCGCCAGCGTGATCACCCGTGGGCGCATCCGTGTGAGCGGCGCGGCAATCGCCACACCTTCAGTCAGGTTGTGCACGGTGAAGCCAACAATTAGCAGGCTGCCGAGCGCCGCATTCCCGAGTGTGAGTGCACTGCCGATGGACAGGCCTTCACCGAAATTGTGCAGGCCGATGCCGATGGCGAGCCAGGTCGCTAGCGCGATGCCGCCAGCGGGGCGTCCACCGATTCGTCCGATGCCCATCAGCAGCGCAAAGGTCAGTGCCGCAACCACCCAGACCAGCACGTCGGTCTGGAACACACCCGATGAATCACCGGCCAGTTCCAGCCCCTCAGCAAGGGTGTCGACCAGCAGATAGGCCAGCAAGCCCACGGTCAACGCCATGGTGAAGACCATGCCTTCGGTTCCTAGTCGCCGCAGCACGGGCAGGGCGGCCAAACCCAGTGCGACGGGGACCAGCCCGACGAAAAGACCGATCAAGGCGAGATCGAACATCGTCCCCAAATTGAAGGGGGTTTCGGCCCGGGCGACATCAATCGAATATTCGAAGGTGGTCCCGGTGCTGGTCACAAAGGTGATGTGGTGGGCTTCACCGGCAACCCAGGGGTAGGGGATTTCGATCTGAGCGGAATCAAACTGGTCCAGCGGTTTGTCCGGGGTCTGCTTGAAAATCCAGTAGGCGCCATCGACCTGAACTTGGGCGATTTGCACCGGATCGCGACCCTCGCCACGTACCTGAACATTGATCCCGGTGTCGACAGTCCAGCCGCGCTCGATCGCCAGGCCTTCGTCGGGCGGCAAGCCAGCACCAAAACGTGCCAGCGGATCAAACATAGTCACCGCCAGGGCGACCAGCGCCAGCAGAAAGACTGGAAACCCGAGGGCGAGGCTGGTGTTTGATTTGGGTGATGGGGTCGGGTTCGACATCACACCACCTCGAAGACGCTCATCCAGCCGAGTTCGGCGAACTCACTCTGATGGGCGTGGAACATGTATTGGCCAGGTTCATGATCGGCGAAAGACATTTCGATGATCCCACGCTGGCCTTGGCACTGCATGATGGTGTCGACGGTCTTTGAGGTTGGCGTCAGGGTCGTTCCGTGGTCGTAATAGTCAAAGAAATTGCCATGGATGTGGAACGAGTTGATCGGGTCAAACTCGGTGAGGTTCATTAGGTAGATGCGGATCGGCCGGTCGCGCGACACCGTGATCGGGCGCTTGGTATATTCATGGGCAATCGAGTTGATCGCATAGACTTCGTTCTCTTCGTCGAAATTGGTGTCGAAGCCGTTCATCACCATGATCATTTCCTGCCAGCGTACGTTCTCCGGCGTGCCAAGCAGGCGACCGCGTGCGGCCTCGGCGTCTCCGGGATGGCGTTCGGGGTCAGGGTCGATGATAAACCCGCCATAGAGACCCTTGTGAATGTGCCGCTTCAGGGGCATGGCATGGCAGTGATACAGGTGGCAGCCGAAAGGTAGCGCGGGCATCTCGTAGGTGAAGCTCTCGCCCGGTGCGACCAGACCGGCACCCGAAACTCCGTCCATCCTGGCTGAATGGATGCCGTGAAAATGGATCGAATGGGTGTGGCTGCCGGCATTGGTAAAATGCACCTTCAGCCATTCACCCTCGGTGGCCCGCAAGGTGGGGCCGGGGACGCGACCGTTATAGGCCCATGCCGGGAAGAAGATGCCCGGCGCGATCTCGATTTCGATATCGACAGCCGTGATCTCGAAGCTCCGCACCCGGCGACCCCGGGCATCGATCGAAAGCGTGCCCGTGTCCCAGTCGGTCAGGATCGCGTTTGGGTCGAAGCCGTTGCGCTCGTGGTCGACGTTGCCGACGGTTGTCATGCCATCAAAATGGGCTGCGGAATGGACAGGGCCGCTCGATTGCGCGAGTGCGCTACCCGCCACCAGCGGGGCAAGCGGCAGTGCGGCGCTTGCACCCAGAAAGGCACGTCGGTTGGAGACGGTTTGAAGTAATCGAGATAACATAGGTAGAAATTCGCTTTTTTACTGGGCCTGTCGCAGCATTGAGTCGACAGTTAAGCGGCAAAAATGCCGCCGGTCAACTGTTCAAGTCTAACATCAAAATGTAGCTATAGCTACAAATGTGAGTTTGCGCGTTTTGGGCCCAAAACACGTCGTTCACCTGTCCCTAAATCTTGGTTGGCAGTCCTGAATGGGCAGATGTCCCGATGGCTTCGTGAACAGCAGCGGTGTGCGCCATCTCGTCAGGCGTGAAGAGATACCCCTCTTTGCCCAGACAGGCCGCAGCGAAATTCTCGTCATTGGCGCAGATCTGCGAATAGATATCCCGGATCGGGAATTCTAGCTCTTCGGTGTTCCCGCCGGATTCTTCGATCTTGCCGGCGCCAAAGCAGGTGGTGATCTTGTTCGTGTCCATCCAGCCATTGGCCCGGGCCCAGCCTTGGGATCCCATGACATGCAGGTGGAACGAAGCCGGTGTGGTCATCAGATTGGCGAGGTAGCCCGTGGTGCCGGATTCGAACTTCACTAGAACCGAGCCCACGTCGTGATCAATGATTCGCGATTCCAGCTGCGCATAAACCTCACGCATCGGCCCTCCGTACCAACACATGATATCGATGATATGGGCCCCGAAATGCACGATGCCTCCGGTTGGTGCTTCCTCGCTCGATCGGCGCCAGCCTTCCACGCCGAGCTGACCTTGATGGCTGAGATTGCCTTCAATGTGATGGATTTCGCCGAGCTTCCCAGACTCGATGATCTTTTTCATTTCCCAGATAGCAGCGCCGTAACGATAGTTATGGCCAATACCGAGGGTAAGACCCGCATCCGTCATGGCCTTTGCCGCGCGCAGGCCGTCGGCTTTCTTCAGCGCGAAGGGTTTCTCGGTCAGGATGTGTTTTCCAGCTGCCGCACCGGCAACAATCTGATCTGCATGCTGGCTATGAGGCGTGACGAGAACAACTGCGTCGATGTCTGGGTCGCTGAAGGCGTCATTCAGATTGTCGGTCAAAGCCAATTCATTGGCGTCACAGAAGTCGTGCACGTTTTCAGGTACGAGATCCACTGCCCGGGTGAAACGAATTTTGTCGGATCCCTTGGTGGCGGTGACATGGTTCTGGCCCCACCAGCCAAGACCGACGATTGCAGCGTTGATCATGATTTTCTCCTGATTTTCTTCGTCTAGAGGACTGCTTCGCGCTTGCCTGAAATCAGCGAGCGTTTGATAGCGTCGAGTGCGGCGATATCGTGGATCATTTGGGCGTTGGTAAAACGGTAGACGGTTTCGCCTGCAATGGCAGCCGCAAAGCCTTCGACATTTGCACGCACGGGATCTACCGGATCGACGGCCATGGTCTTGGCGCTCCCGTCACGCATGGCTATTTCCAGACTTCCCGGGCTGGTCATTTTTACCCAGCCCTTGGAGCCGAAAACATTTCCCATGCGGTTGTCGCGGGTGACCATTACATTACCGATATACGCCGTCGCACCGCATTCGAAGGTCAGAAGAGCGGACGCGGTATCGCGCGGAATGATCCGGTCGACGGCCTGTGCATAAACCTCGGTGATCGCGCCAATATAGTGCTGGAACAGATCAAGATGGTGGCTACCCATGTGCCAGAGTCCCCCACCGGGTGCTTCCTTGATATCCATGCGCCAACTCTGCACATCGGACAGCGTGTCGTGGCTGGTATTACCCTCCATATGCATGATCTCGCCGAGTTCACCGGCATCGATCATCTGTTTGATCATCGTTTGGGGTGCACCGTAGCGTTGGTTGTGGCCAAGCCCGATCATAATGCCTGCGGCTTCGGCGGCCGTGATCGAACGCTCGGCATCGGCCTTGTTTAGGGCAAATGGTTTTTCGGTAAAGATGTGTTTGCCGGCTGCTGCACCGGCTATGATCTGATCCGTGTGCAGAGAGTGAGGGGTGACAAGGATGACAGCGTCAATGTCTGGGTTTGCGAGAACGGCTTCGAAGGTATCTGCTGTTTGCAGTCCAAATTCTTTCGCAGTGTTGTCAGCGAGTTCGGCATTCAGATCCACAACCGTCGTGATGCGAACGGTTTCGCTCTTTTCATGTGTAGCACGCAGATGGGTTTGTCCCCACCAACCAAGCCCGATAATAGCCATTTTCAGCATGATATTTCCCCCTGTTGGCCGGTTGCATGGACCGATGAGCCGTTGTGGCCCTGTTTGAGGCGAAGTGGCTCATCTAGCGAGACCATTTTTATTGTGATCCAACGCCGCCTCTTCTACGTGTTAATTAGCATGAGAGTTTAAAGGGGAAGACTATGAAATTTGGATTGTTTGGTAGTGCCCAGGCTAAGAGAGGCGGCCCGGACGTGGACAGCGCGAAAGGTTATCGTGACTGGCTAGAGTACAACACAGAGGCGGAGGGACTGGGATTCCACAGTACCTTTGCCGTCGAACATCATTTCACGGGCTTCGGCCAAGTGTCGGCTACCGTCAATCTACTGACTTATTTGGCCGCACAGACCTCAACGATCCGTCTCGGCACGGCCGTGATGGTTTTACCGTGGCACAACCCGGTCCTATTGGCTGAACAGGTTGCGACCCTTGATCTCTTGTCAGGTGGGCGCTTCGATTTCGGTGTGGGCAAAGGCTACCGATTCAACGAGTTCAAAGGCTTCCGTATTCCCATGGAAGAGGCCGAAGCCCGGTTTGAGGAATCTCTCAAGATCATGACTAAGTCGTGGATCGAGGATGAACCATGGACCTATGAAGGCGAGTTCTGGTCCTACGAGGATGTTGTTGTCGAACCTCCAACTGCACAGCAGCCTCACCCGCCATTCTGGATGGGTGCTGGTAGCCCTGCATCCATCGAATTGGTTGCAGATCGTGGCTACAATCTGCTGGTCGATCAGTTTGCTCCCATGAGGACGACCATTGACCGCGTGAATATGTTCCGTGATTCCGTAGAGGCACGTGGCCGTAAGTTTGATGCAAACGAGGTTGGTGTCGCGCGTGGTCTTTATGTGGCCAAGGATGCCGCCGACCGTGACGCAGCCATCGAACGCCGGATGGCAGGCCGTGCTCGGGTTGATAATCTTGCCCAGCGCCCGGATGGCGCCAACAAGGCCTCTATGATGGCTTATGACGATTCCTTTGAAACGACAGCCGAAGCGGCTCTGTTTGGTACCATCGACGAGATCGCTGAGAAGATTCAACATCTCCGGGATTCTGGCGTACGTTACATGCTGTTCTCTGACGGTGGTTCCGGCATTGAGGGTCTGCGTGCGTTCTCAAAGGAAATTATTCCAGCTTTTGCCGATGATGCCGATGATGCGGACGCGGCACGCGCAGCGGAGTAAGTCACGGAATGTCACTTAAACTCTATCATCATGACGCCTCCACTTGCAGCCAAAAGGTGCGCATCTGCCTGGCCGAGAAGGGCGTTAAATGGATTGGCCACCATGTCGATCTGACACATGGTGAAAACCTTGAAGCCGATTTTCTTGCGATCAACCCAAACGGTGTGGTCCCGGCTTTTGTGCATGATGGAACGCCGATCATCGAATCGACGGTGATGTGTGAGTACGTCGATGAGGTTTGGACCGACGGCGCGGGCCTAACTCCGGAAGACCCGAAGAAGCGAGCTGAGATGCGTGCTTGGCTGCGCTATATTGACGAAGTGCCGTCCATGGCCGTGCGCGTGCCGACCTTTCAGAACCTACTGATCGATCGTTTCAAGGCGATGAGCGAGGATGAGTACGCCGAGTTTCGAGATAGTAACACTCTGCGCCGGGATTTCTTTATGCGTTTGAACCGAACCGGTTTCAGCGATGAGGAATACGAGAACTCGCTGTTGCAACTGCGGGCCACCATTGAACGGATGGAAGCTGCGTTGGCTCAGAATGGTCCTTGGATCATCGGCGTGCAGTTCACCATCGCCGATATCTGCATGGCACCGCTGTTCCAGCGCATGGAAGATCTCGGCATGAGCAATATATGGGATGACGCGCATCATGTAGCCGAGTGGTTTGATGGGGTAAAGGCGCGTCCGTCCTATGACGTGGCTTTCTATCCAGGTTCCCGGATAACCGATCTGTTCCCGCAGTTACGCAAGACGGCGCAGGACTAAGTCCGGAATTGTTGTGTCCAAGACCATTAGTAATACGCGGACTTGATCCGCGTATTTTTTTGATAAACTGACGTGAATTCAAAATGCATGCCCAGATCAAGTCCGGGCGTGATAATTAAAGATTTACTCCGCTTTTTTCTCTGGCAGTTTGGCTTCTTTCTTGATCGTCGGACCTTCGGCTTTCACCCAGGCGCCGTAGCCGCCACGCATATGGGCGACCGGGGCCAGTCCCATATCGTGAACCGCTTTTGCGGCCAGTGCCGAACGTAGGCCGCCTGCGCAGTAGAAGATAAACTTCTTGCCGGTAGTGAAAATTTGCCGGTGATAAGGGCTCTCTGGATCAACCCAGAATTCGAGCATGCCGCGCGGCATATGCTGTGCACGGGGTATCGTGCCATCGCGCCACAGCTCTCGCACGTCGCGGATATCGACTAGAACAACATCGTTATCATTCTGCACATCCATAACCTGTTCAACGGTCATGGTTTCGATCTCGTCTTCGGCTTCCGCGCATAGTTGCTTGATGCCTTTGGTAATCATCTTCATATCTCCAATTTCCTTCACCGGACTTATGCGGTGATCCGCATTCGGTTTCAACCGCGACCATACCGATTCTTTCGAAATAGGACTCGAATTGAGAGGGATGAAATGTGCTAGTAAAGGGTAATCAAATGCAGTGCTATTAAGTGCGCGAATTCAACACTCAGATACAGAACATTGGATAGGGACGAGAACCATGACGGGTATGATCGAGGCCGGAAACATTCAGGTTGCCGCGGAGCTTTATAATTTTATCAATGATGCGGCGCTGCCCGGAACGGGGGTCGATCAGGATCATTTCTGGGCTTCGGTTGATGCCCTGGTGAACGAGTTGGGCCCGCGTAACGCCGAACTCCTTGCCAAGCGGGACGACCTGCAGGCCAAACTCGATACCTGGCATAAGGCAAACCGCGACACCGAATTCGATCCGTCCGCCTATCAGGCCTTTCTGAAGGAGATCGGTTATCTGGTGCCCGAAGGTGACGCCTTCGGGGTTGAAACGGCCAATGTGGACCCGGAGATTTCGACCATCGCTGGCGCCCAGCTGGTGGTGCCGATCACCAATGCCCGCTACGCGCTGAACGCGGCAAATGCCCGCTGGGGCAGCCTTTATGATGCGCTGTACGGCACGGATGTGATTTCCGACGATGGCGGTGCCGAGGTCGGTTCGGGCTACAATCCGGCCCGCGGCGCAAAGGTCATCGCCTATGCGCGTGACGTGCTCGATTCTGCTGCACCGCTGGCGTCCGGTTCTCATGTGGATGCCATTGGCTATACGGTCGAGGGCGGCGCGCTTGCCGTGGCCACCGGGTCCGGTTCGACCGGGCTGGCCGATCCGGCACAGTTCGTCGGCTATCTCGGCGACGCCAGCGCCCCGAATTCAATTCTGCTGGCCCATAACGGCCTGCATATGGAAATCGTGGTTGATCGTAGCCATCCCATCGGCAAGGACGATGCCGCGGGTGTCGCCGATCTGGTGCTCGAAGCCGCCATGACCACGATCATGGATTACGAAGATTCGGTCGCCACCGTCGATGCCGAAGACAAGGTCGTCGCTTATGCCAATTGGCTCGGCCTCAATAAGGGCACGCTGACCGCGTCCTTCCAAAAGGGCGGCAAGACCGTTGAGCGCGCCATGGAAGGGGACCGGACCTACACGGCCCCGAATGGCGGTGAGCTTACCCTGCACGGGCGCTCGCTGATGCTGGTGCGTAATGTCGGTCATCTGATGACCATCGGCATGGTGACGGACAAGGACGGCAACCCGGCTTATGAAGGTATTCTCGACGGTGTCTTCTCGGCGCTGATTGCGATGCATGATTTGCAGGGCAAGGGTACCCACGCCAACAGCCGCGCAGGTTCGGTCTATATCGTGAAGCCGAAGATGCACGGCCCCGAAGAAGTCGCCTTCTCTGACGAGCTGTTCACCCGGATTGAGGACGCGCTGGGTCTGGCGCGCAACACCATCAAGATGGGGATCATGGATGAGGAGCGCCGCACCACGGTGAACCTCAAGGAATGCATCCGGGCGGCCAAGAACCGCGTGTTCTTCATCAACACCGGCTTCCTCGATCGCACGGGCGACGAGATGCACACCTCCATGGAGGCCGGCGCGATGATCCGCAAGGGCGACATGAAGGCCGCTCCGTGGATCCAGTCCTACGAAGACTGGAACGTGGATATTGGCCTCGAATGCGGGCTGCCGGGCCACGCTCAGATCGGCAAGGGCATGTGGGCCATGCCGGATCTGATGGCGCTCATGATGGAGCAGAAAATCGGCCATCCGACCGCCGGGGCGAACACCGCCTGGGTGCCGTCGCCGACCGCGGGCACCTTGCACGCGCTGCATTATCACCAGATCGATGTGACCGCCCGTCAGACAGAGCTCAAGACCCGTGGCCGGGCTGATCTCAACAACATCCTGACCATCCCGGTCACCGACCGTCCGAATTGGCCGGAAGCCGATATTCAGGCCGAACTCGACAACAACGCCCAGGGTATTCTGGGCTACGTGGTGCGCTGGATCGATCAGGGTGTGGGCTGTTCCAAGGTTCCCGATATCAACGACGTCGGCCTTATGGAAGATCGTGCGACTTTGCGGATTTCAAGTCAGCACATCGCCAACTGGATGCATCACGGCATCGCCTCGGAAGCTCAGGTCATGGAGACCATGAAGCGGATGGCTGGCGTGGTCGACGAGCAGAATGCCGGGGACGCGCTTTATCGTCCGATGGCAGCAGATTATGAGGGCTCGATCGCCTTCCAGGCGGCCTGTGATCTGGTCTTCAAGGGGCTGGTCCAGCCAAACGGCTACACCGAGCCGATCCTGCACGCCCGCCGCATCGAGGCGAAAGCGAAGTTCGGCAGCTAAACGCGAACTCCAGGCAAGAGATTGAGAAGGGCGGGTCTTGGACCCGCCTTTTTCTGTCCGGGCGGTGGATCGCCGCGCCCTGCGGCCTCGCGATGACGGTGAGGGTTGTCCCGTCATTGCGAGACGCCGTTAGGCCGGCGTGGCAATCCAGTTCCGGGAGGCGAAGCCAGCGCTTACGCTCGTGCCGAGGAGTACGCCGACACACCGCGGGCATTTTCGTCGGTCTCCAGGGCATGGGCGACCGGCGGGAAGGCGCGCTGGCCGCAATCCATCCGCGGGCACGTGCGGCAGGACACACCGATCGGCACGATTCGTTCCGGGCGTTCGAGATTGATCCCGTCCGCATAGACCAGCGCGGCCGCGTCGCTCATCTCACAGCCCAGGCCGATCGACAGATAGCTGCGGGGCTGGCCATAGCCGCCATTGGCTTTGTGGACCGTGCGGGCGATGCAAAAGAAGGTTTTGCCGTCGGGCATCTGGGATATCTGGACGTTGATGGTGCCGGGCTGCAGAAACGCGGTGTAGACGTTCCAGCGCGGGCACGCCCCACCATGGCGGGGGATGTGGATACCCGAAAGGGAGAACCGCTTGGAGATGTTACCCGCGATGTCGGCCCGCAGCAGGTGAAAGGGCACGCCGCGTTTGCGCGGTCGCTGCAGGGTGGTGAGGCGATGGCAGGCCTGCTCGAAGCTCACCCCGAAACGGTGCTGCAGCAATTCGACATCATAGCGATGGGTCCGGGCAGCTTTGTGAAACGCGTCATAGGGCATCAGCACGGCGCCCGCGAAGTAATTAGCCAGGGCGATGCGGGCCAGGGTGCGAGCATCCTCGCCGGTGAAGTCACCCTCATCGACGAGGGCGTGGATATCCTGTTCGGCGGCGAGCAGGCCGATCTGGTGCGCTGCCTGAAAGTTTCGGCTGTCGGCGCGCAGCATGGTCGAAAGACCAAGAATGCGCGTGTCCGGATCGTAGCGGCGCACGGCTCTGGTGTCGTCATCGGGCAGGTCGACCACGCGGACCCCAAACGTGTTGGACAGAAAAGTTGTCATCGCCCGCAGCGTGTCTTCCCCGGACAGGGCGGAATCGTGGTTCACCCGTTCGGCGGCTTCCTCTAGCTCGGGAAAGTAATTTGCCCGGGCCTGGAGGAAGTCGGAGACCTGCTCGCTGGGCAGCCGATCGCTTACAGGGGCCTCGACGGTATCAGGGCCGGGTTGGGTTCCGGTTTCTTCGGCATCGTCACGCATGTTCCGGTAGCGGTCATAAAGCGTGAGAACGGCGCGAGCGACGGTGGCGTTGGAGGTCACCATGTCCCGCACATCGGTGTTGGTCAGGTCGATCTCGCCAAACAGATCGTCGCCAAAGGCTTCCATCAGATCTGCGCTGAGGCGGCCTTCATCGCTCTCGGCGATTTCGCTGAGTTCCAGGTCGAACCGCTCGGCGAGTTTTATCAGCAGGGGGACCGTCAGGTTTCGCCGGTTGTGCTCGATCAGGTTCAGGTAGCTGGCCGAGATTCCCAGCTCGATGGCCAGGGCGGCCTGGCTCAGACCTTCCTGGCGCCGGAGACGGCGGACGCGACCGCCGAGTTTCGGCGTGTTCGATTTTGGGGCATCTGTTGTCGGAACATCAAGACTGGCCATGGCGGAATCCCGGGGTTTTGGGCGTTTGTGCTTTACAGTGTTTGCAATTGCGGCGCAGCAAATTTACAAAACTTTACAAGTTTTCTTCAATAATACCAGTTGGTTGTTGCATTGTGCGACTACTTTGTCAATTCTTTACACTATGGATTGGACGGCATGATGTTGTTCAAGTTTTTTTGACGGAGAATTGAAATGCCCAACGATATGTCATCGATGATGCGCCGCGACGGCGACAATGAAAGCTGGCCGACCCCGGAATGGGCGCCGGATCGCTGGGCCGGGGTGGCGCGGGATTACACTCAGGCCGACGTCACACGCCTGAGCGGTTCGCTCCCGATCCAGCATACATTGGCCGAGAATGGCGCGATGAAGCTCTGGAAGCTGCTGGCTGAGGAGGATTTTATTCCCACGCTCGGTGCCTATACGGGCAATCAGGCCGTCCAGCATTTGCGGGCCGGGCTCAAGGCGATCTATCTCTCGGGCTGGCAGGTCGCGGCGGACGCGAATTCGTCGGGGCAGATGTATCCCGATCAGAGCCTTTATCCTGTCGACAGCGTGCCCGCGGTGATCAAGCGTATCAATCAGGCTTTCCAGCGCGCCGACCAAGTGCAGACCATGGAGCGGGCCGATGGGCAGGAGACGACGGATATCGACTTCTTCGCGCCGATCATTGCCGACGCCGAAGCGGGATTCGGTGGACCCCTGAATGCCTTTGAATTGATGAAATCAATGATCGAAGCCGGTGCGGCGGGTGTCCATTTCGAGGACCAGCTGGCGGCGGAAAAGAAATGCGGGCATCTCGGAGGCAAGGTGCTCGTCCCCACAGGCACGTTTACCCGGACTTTGAATGCGGCCCGTCTCGCCGCCGACGTGATGGGGGTTTCGACCCTAATCATGGCCCGAACCGACGCCAACGCGGCCCAGCTGATTACCAGTGATATCGACCCGCGCGATCATGCGTTCCTGACCGGCGAACGCACCACGGAAGGTTTTTACCGGATTACCGGTGGTCTGGATTGCGCCATCGCGCGGGGTCTGGCCTATGCCCCTTACGCCGACCTGATTTGGTGTGAGACGGCGACCCCCGACCTGGATGAAGCGCGGCGCTACGCCGAAGCCATCAAGTCCGAATTTCCGGACCAGATGCTGGCCTATAACTGCTCGCCTTCCTTTAACTGGGCCAAGCATCTCGACAAGGACGATATGCGGCGGTTCCAACGTGAAATCGCGGCGATGGGGTACAAGTTCCAGTTCGTCACCCTGGCCGGCTTCCACAGTTTGAACCATGCCACCTTCCAGTTGGCCAATGCCTATAAGAAGGACGGCATGGCCGCATACTCGATCCTGCAGGAAGCCGAGTTTGCTTCCGAGGTCGATGGCTACTCCGCCACGCGCCATCAGCGCGAAGTGGGCACGTCCTATTTCGATGCCGTATCGACGACGGTGTCCGCCGGCGAGTCATCCACCACAGCGATGGCCGGCTCCACGGAGACTGCGCAGTTCTAGGTTGCGGATCAAAAATGTGAAGAAGGGCTCGCGTTTCGGCGCGGGCCCTTTCTTTTTGCGGCCTGACTAGGCGGGCTGGGTCGCCGAGCGCACCAGCAGCAGGCCTAGCCCGGCCGTGAGTCCGAGCCCGATCAGGGTCAGGGCGAGGGGAACCGGTGAGGCCGTCCCCAGACTACTGAGCCCGAACGAGATCACAGCGCCGGTGCCCAGTTGGGCAAAACCCAGAAAAGAGGCGGCCGAGCCCGCGACCCTTGGATCAACCCCGACCGCTCCGGCCATGGCGTTGGGAAAGATAAAGCCATTGAAGAAGGCGAAGATCACCACCGGGACAACCAGCGGTGCGATGCCCTGCATGTCGGACAGGAGCAGAAGCAGTATCGGCGCCCCGGTCACCCCGAGCACGCCGATCAGCAAGGTCCGGTTGATCCCCAGATGTCGCACGATCCGACTGGCGGTGAAGTTGCCGGTCACGAACTGGGTCGCGATCACCATCAGCGTGAGGCTGAAGACAAAGGGTGAAACCCC
>JAPKDV010000016.1 GCA_028822385.1 Alphaproteobacteria bacterium | reverse complement strand
GCAAGCACTGGACCTTTCAGGACATCGTGGTTGAACCGCCGCCGATCCAGAATCCGCATCCCCCACTTTGGCTCGCTGCCGGCAGTGACGAAGGTCTGAACTGGGCGGCCCAGAACCAGTTCAACCTGCTGCTCGATCAAATCGCGTCCTTTGCGACCATTAAGGAGCGGTTTGAGACCTACCGTACGGCGGTCGAGGCGACGGGTCGGGTGTTTAACTCGATGAACGTCGCCGTGGCGCGCGCGCTGCATATCACCCGCAACGATGCCGAACGTGAGGAGGCGCATCAGCAGCGTTCGCGTTTGCTGAGTGGTATTTCGCGCCTGTCGCGTATTCGCGAAGGCGGTGGCCCACAATCGACCATGCTACAATACAACGATACACGCTTGGCGACTGAAGAAGGCGCACTGATTGGCCCGCCTGAGGAAATCATCGATCGCCTGCTGGGGATGCGCGAAGGCGGGATCGAATATGTCCTGCTGATTGATATTACTGGTTCGCGGGATTCCCTGCGCATCTTCCGCGACGAGGTGATGCCAGCACTGGCTTAAGGTCCTGAGGATTATAAATTAGAAAGGGCCGCACGATTGTGCGGCCCTTTCTGTTTGTCGGTTTGTGGATGCGGCTTACTTAGACTTACCGTTCCAGCTGACAACCTTGTTCTTGTGCTCACCCAGGCCATCAATGCCCATGGTGATGACATCGCCAGGCTTTAGGAACTGTGGCTTCGGCTTGATGCCAAGTCCCACGCCTGAAGGGGTGCCGGAGTAGATCACGTCGCCCGGGTACAGGGTGATCATGTTGGAGAGATAGCTGATGATCTCTGCACAGGAGAAGATCATGTCTTTGGTGGTCTCTTCCTGCTTGCGCTCGCCGTTGACGTCGAGCCAGACATTGAGGCGCTGCGGGTTCTTGACCTCGTCGCTGGTTACCAACCAAGGGCCGAGCGGCCCGAAGGTGTCAGAGCTCTTGCCCTTAACCCACTGTCCGCCACTCTCGATCTGATATTTTCGCTCGGACACGTCGTTACCGGCTGCATAACCAGCGACATATTTCAGTGCGTCTTTCTTGCTGACATATTGTGCCTTGCGACCCATCACGAAGCAGAGCTCGACTTCCCAGTCGCCTTTCTTGGCGCCCTTAGGTAAGACGATCCGGTCATTCGGGCCAGTTAGCGGGCAGGTCTTGGTGAAGAGGATTGGCTCAGACGGAATCTTCATGCCGGCTTCTTCTGCGTGCTTGGCATAGTTCAGGCCAATGGCAAAAACACGGCGCTCTACAATCGGGGAACCGATGCGCGGGCGACCCTTCACAAGGGGCAGACGCTTGGGGTCACGCTTACGAATGGCCGCGAGGCCGCGCGGCGAAAGCACATCTGGGGTGATGTCGTCGATGACCTTGGACAGATCGCGGATGTTGCCATTGTCGTCGAGAAGGCCGGGCTTCTCTTTGCCCGCAGGGCCGTAGCGCAAAAGTTTCATGGTTGTTCTCTCCCGTATTCAGATGTTGCTGGGCATAACTGGCGCAGCGATGGAATCTCGGCGCGTGTTGTAACCTGCCTGAGGGAGCTTGAAAACCGTTCCTTTTGTGAGGGTTCCAGTCTAGCGCAGGGAATCGAGATTGAGTTCGACGCTTTCGCCCAGCCACATCGCGTGGGTTGAATGATCAGCAATTGCATCGCCGGTTTCGGGATGCAGCAAAATGTTCAAGCCCTGACGGTTCAGCGCCAGCCAGGGAACGAGTCTTGAGAAGATCTCTGTTTCAAAGGCGATCTGATAGCTCCAGTGGGGATGCGGGCCCACGGGTTTGTCGTGCCAACGCCCCAGCACGGTTTCGAAATGGGCAGCGATACCGGCGCGTAGTACCTCGGCTTCGGCCTTGGTTGTGGCCCCATAATAGACATGGGCGTGATAACCCGTGATCGCGGATGTGTTTTCAGTCATGGTTCCAAGGTAGTTTTTTTGTGGGTTCGGTCAACGTCGAATTGGGTAAATCGGAAAAATTTTCCGACTTATGGTTGACGGGCCGAGAACCGGCTTGGTTTACTGCCCCTCGACTGCCGCGTGTGGCTTTTACGGCTAAGCGTGTTTCGATCCGCTCTTGCGTGTGTGTCTGAGGTCTAGGCACTGGCGAAGGCAGCAGCGGGGAAGCGTCCCGAAGACGCGGTCAAACGGGATGCAGGCGCCAATAGGAGATGCGCCGTGATAGCCTCTGGTCCCGAGCCCGCCATCCTTGACGCGCAGCCGCGTGACCGGGATCAACTGCTCGAACATTATATCTGGGTGCGCGGTGAAACCGAGCGGCTGGTGGCACCCCTGTCGGCTGAAGATCAGGTTGTGCAGTCGATGCCTGATGCCAGTCCGACGAAATGGCATCGCGCCCATATGACATGGTTCTTCGAAATCATGATTCTCACGCCGTTCTTGTCGGGCTACAGGCCGCTCGATCCCCACTATACGTTTCTGTTTAATTCCTATTACGACACGGTCGGAGCACGCCACCCGCGACCCGATCGTGGCTTGCTGACCCGCCCGACGGCGGCACAGGTGTCGGAGTATCGCGCGCATGTGGATGCGGGCATGCAGAGCCTTATCACCGGCGCGTCTGACGATGTCTGGGAAAGCACGGCGCCTCTGATCGTTCTGGGCCTGCATCACGAACAGCAGCATCAGGAACTGATCCTGATGGATATACTCCATGCCTTTTCCCGCAACAGTGTAGCACCTGCCTATCAGACCTATCGTGCTGCATCGGCCCGCAAGGCACCTGAGTTGCGCTGGCACGACCATGCGGGTGGGCTGGTCGAGATAGGCCATGACGGGCGCAACTTCGCCTTCGACAATGAGGGCCCGCGCCACAAGGTGCATCTCGAACCTTTTGCGCTGGCCTCGCGGCTGGTGACCAATGCTGAGTGGAAGGCATTCATCGCCGATGACGGATATTGCCGCCCGGAACTCTGGCTATCGGATGGCTGGGCGACGGTGAGTGCCGAAGCATGGGGCGCACCGCTCTACTGGCAGAAGGCCGATGACGACTGGATGAGTATGTCCCTGTCTGGTCTTCAGCAGTTGAACGACCAGGCACCAGCCTGTCATGTCAGCCTCTATGAAGCGGATGCCTATGCGCGATGGGCAGGCAAGCGGTTGCCGCGGGAGGCGGAATGGGAAGCCTTTGCGACGGATCAGCCAGTGGTTGGAAATTTTCTCGGTTCGGGTCTGCTGCGTCCGTCACCGGCATCAGGAGAGGTATCGGATATGCCCGAACAGATGTTCGGTGATGTCTGGGAGTGGACACAGAGCCCGTATGTCCCATATTACGGGTTCAAGCCTCTGACAGGGGCCGTCGGCGAGTACAATGGGAAATTCATGGCCAATCAGTTTGTTTTGCGCGGTGGCGCCTGTGTGACCCCGGAAGGGCACACGCGGGCGACCTATCGCAACTTCTTCTATCCGCCAATGCGCTGGATGTTTGCGGGTGTTCGGCTGGCGGATGACCGATGAGTAGTGCAACAGCTGAAACGCTCGGTCCGCTGCATGACTATGTCGAATATGATCATGCCTCGGACAATTTCCGCGACGATGTTTTGCAGGGCCTGCGTCAGTCGGCTAAACGACTGCCGAGCAAATACTTCTATGACGAACGCGGTTCGCAGCTGTTTGACGATATTTGCGAGCTGCCTGAATACTACCCAACCCGCACGGAGATGGCGCTTCTGCGCAAGATCTCTGTTGATGTGGCAGCGCTGGTAGGTGAAGGCGCGACGGTCATCGAATTTGGCAGCGGGTCGAGCACCAAGATCCGGATTCTGCTTGATGCCCTCGACGATCCATTGGCCTATGTGCCGGTTGATATTTCGCGCGAGCATCTTCTGGTCTCGGCCAAGGATTTGGCGGACAGCTATCCCGACCTTCGGGTCGTGCCGGTTTGCGCAGATTACACTCAACCGTTTGATGTGCCGGAGATTGCTGAGGAGAAGGTCCGTGCCGGATTTTTCCCGGGCTCGACCATTGGCAATTTTACCCGTAGTGATGCGATTTCGTTTCTGCGTGCTGCGGCATCCGATCTGGGCCACAACAATGGCCTGCTGATCGGCGTTGATCTGCGCAAGGACGTGGACCGACTGCACGCGGCCTATAACGACGCGGCCGGGGTGACGGCGGCGTTCAATCTGAACCTGCTTGAACGGATCAATCGCGAGCTGGGCGGGGATTTTGACATCGACGCGTTTACACATGATGCGCGCTGGGTTCCAGATCCGGGCCGGATCGAAATGCATCTGGTCAGCGGAAAGGCGCAGGACGTCACGCTAGCCGGTGAGACGTTTCATTTCGTAGCGGGTGAGAGCATCCACACCGAGGATTCACACAAATACGATGTGGCCGGGTTCAAGGCATTGGCGGGTGAAGCTGGCTGGAACAGCATCGAATGCTGGACCGATCCGGAAGAGCTGTTCTCGATCCACTTGCTGCGGGTCGCCTAGGCGTCCTTTCAGGACCTGTGTTCGAGGCCAACGGCTTCGGACACATTAGCGAAGCCGTCGAGGGTCAGGTGTTCGGCGACATCGTGCTTGATCTGTTGGATCAACCCCGGGCCCTCGTAGACCAGACCCGTGTAGAGCTGGACGAGGGACGCCCCGGCGCGGATTTTCGTGTAGGCGTCCTTACCGCTCATGATTCCGCCGACCCCGATCAGGGGCACAGCGCCGTCGGTCTGCACGTAGACTTTGCGTAGCATTTCGGTTGCCATTTCAAACAGTGGGGCACCGGACAACCCGCCACGTTCGGTGGCGTTGGAGCCCTGCAGGCTGTCGGGTCGGGCAGTGGTGGTGTTGCATAACGTGATGGCATCGATCTTTGCCGTTAGCATGATCTCCAGCAGCTCTGAGAGATGCGCGTCTTCGAGATCTGGTGTGAGCTTGGCAAACATCACCGGCGAACCCGATGAAGCATCCCGGGCGATGTTCAGGCAGGCGAGCAGGTCTTCGAGCGCGCGGGGATCGAGGAACACCTGGCCGTTGGCTGAGTTGGGGCAGGAGACATCAATGGTCAGGAAGTCTGCCGCCGGTGCAAATTTTTCGACCAATGCGATGAAGTCCTGGGCGGGATCGGCGCTATCGCTGTTGGCAGCGAGATTGACCCCAAGCGGCGTTGATCCGTCCTGCGCAGCATGAACGCGGGCCAGAACTGCATCGGCACCTTTATTGTTGAAACCCATCCGGTTGATGGCAGCGCGGTCTGGCGCCAGGCGGAACAAGCGTGGTTTTGGATTTCCGATCTGTGCACGCGGCGTTACGCCGCCGATCTCCACGAACCCGCTGCCCAGCCTGCGCGCGCCGGCAATCGCGGCGGCGTTCTTGTCGAAGCCTGCGGATACTGCGACGGGGTTGGCGAAGTGAAGGCCGCAGATATCTTGTGCCAGAATCCTGAAGTCGTCGGCTCGTTCACGGGGACCGAAACCCGCCGACAATCCGCGCAAGGCAAGCCCGTGACCGGTCTCAGCCGGCAGGAGGCGCAGTGCGGCGCTGCTGATTTGATGAAGCGTGCTCAAGTTAAAACAAAACTACCGTAGTGACCTTCTCTCGGGAAGCCCGAAGGTCTTTATGACAGGAACTATTTTCACAACGCATGGTACCGCTGTTTGCCAACTGAGTTTCGACCGTCCGGTCCGAGTGGTCGGCTTTATCTGGACGAAGGCGCGAGATCAGCTTGTCGTGGCCTTCTGCCGTAAAACTGCGTGCCGTGCTACAACGCGAAGTCAGCATGTAGGCGGACTTTGTGTGCCTTGTGAAAGCGAATGGGTATTGTTCTGTCCGGTCCATATGGTCTCTCGCATACCCAATGCACGCGATGCTCTGCTGTATTTTTTGGGAAATATTTTAGGAGTGGTAAATGTCGTCGTCCGAATTGATAGCCCTGAGCGCGCGTGAAGCGGTGGCCCTTCTCAAGAAGCATGAAATTACGCCTCTTGATCTGATTGATGCTGCTGAAGAACGCATTGCAGCCGTCGATCCGGCTGTCAATGCTCTCCCCACGCTGTGTCTGGATATTGCACGTGACGCCGCAAAATCGATGCCGAAGCCGGATTCTGAAACGCCCGGATGGCTGGCCGGTTTGCCAATTGTCGTCAAGGATGTGACCGACGTAGCGGGGGTGCGGACAACCCACGGTTCCCTGATATTTGCTGATCATATTTCGGAACGTGACGATATCTCGGTCGAGATTCTCAAACGTAACGGCGCCATCGTCATTGGGAAATCCAACACACCCGAATTCGCTGCGGGTGCGAACACGTTTAACGAGGTATTTGGCAAGACGTTGAACCCGTGGAACACCGATATGACATGTGGCGGGTCCTCGGGCGGTTCGGCTGTGGCGGTTGCCACTGGGATGTCCTGGCTGGCGACCGGTACTGATCTGGGTGGTTCGCTGCGCACACCGGCAAGTTTCTGTTCTGTCGTGGGGCTGAGACCAAGTCCGGGTCGTGTGGCGGGTGGACCACAGCGCGACCCGTTCCAGAGCTTGTCTATGAACGGACCGATCGCCCGAAATGTTGCTGATGTGGCTTTGATGCTGGATGCAGAGGTTGGGGTCGATCCGCGTTTCCCGCTGTCCCTGGAAGCCCCGGTGCGATCCTTTCAGGAAGCCGCTCACAATTCGGCAACTCCCATGCGGGTTGGTTTCTCACCGGATCTGGGGATAGGGCCCGTCGATCCGGAAGTCGCAGAAATCTGCCGAAATGCTGCGGCACGGTTTGCGGATGCAGGTGGAGCGGTTGAAGACGCGAGCCCGGATTTTTCGGGTGCGTTGGAAACATTTCAGACGTTGCGCGCGTCGGCCTTTGTCGTGAACCGGGCACCTTTGCTCGAGAAGCATCGCGATAAGATGAAACCTGAAATGATCTGGAACAT
The DNA here is from genome assembly GCA_028822385.1 of Alphaproteobacteria bacterium. GTDB lineage: Bacteria > Pseudomonadota > Alphaproteobacteria > UBA6615 > UBA6615 > JABJAG01. Next base: position 21,214 of record JAPKDV010000016.1, on the reverse strand, counting down.
CGAAAAGGGCATGGCCCAGTCCAGTGGTGACATCTCAATCGCACTCCGTGAACGCGGCGCGCTCTATCAACGTGTTGCGGCATGGTTCGAGAACTATGATGTTCTTGCCTGCCCGGCCGCGATTGTGCCGCCCTTCGATGTCGATATGCGATATCTGGAACGGGTCGGTGATCATGAGTTTGAAAATTATGTCGATTGGCTCTACATCACATTTGCCATCACACTGACCGGGTGTCCGGCGATTTCCGTTCCTTGCGGGTTCACCCGATCGGGTCTGCCGGTTGGGCTGCAGCTTGTGGGACGACCGCGCGGTGAAGCAGAGCTATTGAGCTTCGCAGCACGGTTTGAGGAGATCGCGAATATTTCGCCTCTGGCACCGATTAACCCTCGGCCGGGAAGTGCTTGAGGTCGTCTGACCTGTCGGGGACAAGCTTTTGACTTTCCTCTCACGTTTCTAATCGATCATGACGGCTTGATTGCCGAACGGTCCAAAGGTACATCGCGCAGATGCGTATTCTCCGACACTTTGCGAATGTACCAGTGGCTGACAAAGGTGCAGTGGTCGCGCTTGGTAATTTTGATGGCCTGCATCGGGGTCATCAGCATGTGATCGCGGCGGCCCGGGACATTGCACGCGCAGATGGGCGTAAGTTTGGCCTGCTGACATTCGAGCCGCATCCGCGGACGTTTTTTGGTAAGGAAACCGAGCCATTTCGCCTCACGCCATTCCGGATCAAGGTTCGTGAATTGCAGGCGCTGGGGGCCGATGTTCTATTTGTGCTACGTTTCGATGATTCGATCGCGCAGCGCCCGGCTGACAGTTTTGTAACCGATATTCTGCACAACGGCATGGGCGCTTCCCATGTGGTGGTGGGGTATGATTTTGCGTTTGGTGCCGGCCGCCAGGGGAACCCGGAATATCTGAAGGCGCGGGCCGATGAGCTTGGGTTCAAGGTAACATCTGTTCAGCCCGCTCGTGACGAGGTTGAAGAAATCTATTCGTCGACTCTGATCCGCAAATATCTCCAAAACGGGCAACCGCAGCGTGCTGCGGCATTGCTGGGACATCTGTGGGAAGTCGAGGGGCGGGTTCGTGAAGGCAAGCAGCTTGGACGAACGATTGGGTTCCCGACTGCGAATGTGGATCTGGGGGAATCGATTTGTCCGGCGCTGGGCGTCTACTCAATCCGCGCAGGTGCCCGTGTTGATGGCCGCATCCGCTGGCATGACGGCGTGGCCAATCTGGGTGTGCGCCCCACCGTGAATGGTGAAGGTGTGGTGCTTGAAGCGCATCTCTTTGATTTCGAGGGCGATCTCTATGGCAGCTACCTGCGGGTGGCACTTGTCGACTATTTGCGGCCAGAGAAAAAGTTCGACGGACTGGATACTTTGAAGGCACAAATTGCAGAAGATTCACGTCAGGCGAGAGATTTGCACCTTGCGCGCGCATTGGGCGCGGGTGATTTTGTCGGCGAAGACATGTAAAACGCGCGTAATCGGGAAGTTGCCGTGAGGTTTTCCGCGATCTATAAGCCGCCCGGTTACTTGGGAACAAAACATGGCCATCGAATACAAGGACACTATCTTCCTTCCGAAGACTGATTTTCCGATGCGTGCCGGCTTGCCGAAGAAGGAGCCGGAGCTTCTTGCGCGCTGGTTGGAGCTGGATCTGTATGCACGTCAGCGATCGGAATCTGCTGGGCGCGAGCCGTTCATTCTGCATGACGGTCCGCCTTACGCGAATGGCCATCTGCATATTGGTCACGCGCTGAACAAGATTCTCAAAGACGTGATCAACCGCTCCCAGCAGATGATGGGACGGGATTCGAACTATGTGCCGGGCTGGGATTGCCATGGCCTGCCGATCGAATGGAAGATCGAAGAGAAGTATCGCGCTGCGGGACAGAACAAGGATGACGTACCGGTCCTTGAGTTCCGCAATGAATGCCGCGACTTCGCCAAGCACTGGGTCGGCATTCAGTCCGAAGAGTTTCAACGATTGGGTGTGCTTGGGAACTGGGAAAACCCCTATACGACCATGGCTTTTCCGGCCGAGGCGCAGATCGCCCGCGAGATCGCAAAATTTGCGATGAATGGTGGTTTGTATCGTGGTGCCCGCCCGGTGCTGTGGTCGGTTGTGGAGAAGACCGCTCTGGCTGATGCCGAGGTCGAGTATGAGGATCACACCTCACCCTCGATCTATGTGCGTTTCCCGATTGTCGAAGCGTCAGACCCGGCGGTTGCTGGTGCCGGTATTGTCATCTGGACGACGACGCCCTGGACCATTCCCGGCAACCGCGCGATCGCAGTCGGTCCCGGACTGGAATATGTGCGGCTTGTGGTCACCGGTGTAACCGAACACAGCCGTGCGGTGATCGATGACGAACTGATCATTTCGGTCGATCTATTGGAAGCCGCCTGCAAAGATATGGGCATTGAATCCCATCGCGAAGTTTCGCGTGTGAAGGGTTCTGCTATCACGGGAACCGTGTGCGCCCATCCGCTTCGGGCCAAGGGATTCGAACATGACGTGCCGGTCTATGAGGCCGACTTCGTGACAACCGAGCAGGGCACCGGGTTTGTGCATATTGCTCCCAGCCATGGCGAAGATGATTTCCACCTTGGCCGCGCCCATGGCCTCGCAGTCCCGGATATGGTTGATGGGAGCGGCTGCTATTTTGAGCACGTGCCCCTGTTTGCTGGCATGGCGGTTCTCACCCCAGATGGTGAGGAAGGCGAGGCCAATGGGGCGGTGATGAGTGTGTTGGAAGGCGAGAATAGCCTGCTCGGCCGTCGCAAACTCGTGCATTCCTATCCACATTCTTGGCGTTCGAAAGCACCGCTGATTTTTCGCAACACTTCCCAGTGGTTTATCTCTATGGAGACGAACGATTTGCGAAAGAAAGCGCTGAGCGCTATCGAAGAAACCCGGTTTGTGCCGTCACAGGGTCAGAAACGGTTGCGCTCGATGATGGAAGGTCGCCCGGACTGGTGTATCTCGCGTCAACGCGCGTGGGGTGTACCGATCCCGGTCTTTGTGGACAAGAAGACCGGTGAAATTCTGCGCGACCAAGCGGTGTTTGATCGCATTGCGGAAGCCTTCGAAACCGAAGGCGGTGATGCCTGGTTCGCCAGCCAGCCAGCCCGTTTCCTGGGCGATGATTATGACGCTGATGATTACGAGCAGGTGCACGATATCGTGGATGTCTGGTTTGATTCCGGTTCGACCCATGCGTTTGTGCTCGAAGACCGCGATGACCTACAGTGGCCAGCTTCGCTCTATCTCGAAGGTTCCGACCAGCATCGTGGCTGGTTCCATTCCTCGCTGCTGGAATCTTGTGGTACACGGGGCCGCGCGCCCTATGATGCGGTCCTGACCCATGGCTTTGTGATGGCCGAAGATGGTCGCAAGATGTCGAAGTCTCGTGGCACGGATGTTTCACCACAGGATACGGTCGAGCAGCTGGGCGCCGATATTCTGCGTATCTGGGTGGTCGGTTCGGACTATTCTGAAGACCTACGTCTGGGACCGGATATTCTCAAGCACCAGTCCGATTTGTACCGGCGCATTCGCAACACGCTGCGTTACCTCTTGGGCAATCTTGATGGTTTTGATGCTGGCGAACGGCTCGATCCGTCGGAGATGCCGGAACTCGAACGCTGGGTGCTGCATCGCATCTGGGAGATGGACCAGTTGGTCCGTCAGACCACGGACAACTTTGAATTCCATGATCAATGGACGGCGTTGCACAATTTCTGCGCGGTGGAGCTGTCTGCGTTCTTCTTCGACATTCGTAAAGATGCACTTTACTGCGATGGGCAGGACAGTTCTCGCCGACGTGCCGCACGGACGGTTCTCGATATACTCTTCTCGCACTTGACAGCGTGGTTGGCGCCGATGCTGTGTTTCACGGCCGAGGAAGCTTGGCTCGCACGCGCTGGAGATAGCGATGCAGACAGCGTGCATTTGCGTACCTATCCCGACGTACCTGATAGCTGGCGGGATGATGATCTTGCCGAGAAGTGGGAAAAGGTTCGTCGGCTGCGTCGGGTTGTCACCGGTGCGCTCGAGATAGAACGTGCCGAAAAGCGTATTGGTTCCAGTCTGCAGGCCGCAATGACTGTGTATGCGGATTCTGCAACCGTGGCGGCTATGGAAGGTCTCGACCTTGCCGAAATTTCGATCACGTCTGCGGCAGAGTTGGTTGAAGGTGCGGCGCCGGACGGTGCGTTCACAACTCCGGAAATCGACGGGATTGGCGTGGTACCGGGTCTTGCGGATGGTGAGAAATGCGCCCGTTGCTGGCAGGTGTTGCCAGATGTGGGTAGCCAGGACCATCCGGAAGTTTGCGCGCGTTGTTCGGACGCTGTCGATAATCGGAAGGAGGCCACCGCGTAGGGCGGCGACCTCATGATGCCACGCTGGGCTATCCTTTTTATCGGTGCGCTGATCGTTGTGGACCAGTCGGTTAAGCATCTGATTCTTTCGATGGTTTTCGATCCGCCGCGCATCATTGAGGTGTCGAGCTTCTTCAATCTGGTGCCGGTTTGGAATAGTGGCGTGAGTTTTGGATTGTTTGGTGATTCAGAAAGCTCGCGCTGGATTTTGGTGGGATTGGCGCTTGCAATTGTTATTGTGTTGCTTGTCTGGATGGTCCGGGCCGGGGGGGGCATGGTGGTCTTTGCACTGACCCTCGTGGTCGGGGGGGCACTGGGTAATGTAGTGGACCGTATCGTTTACGGCGCAGTGATCGATTTCGTTGATATCCACGGGTTTGGCTTTCACTGGCCCGCATTCAATGTTGCCGATACAACTATCGTCGTTGGGACGGCCTTGTTATTTTACGATAGCTTGTTCGGTTCTACGCGTACGTTAAAATAGAGATCATTCTCGTATCCGCCGAAAAAGCACGCTATATTGTGGTTTGATATGTTGAAGAAAAAAATCCTCGATGAATAATTTGATGCCACGATCACCGCGTGTGACCCTAGTTATGTTGACGCTTGCCGCTGTGATGCTCTCGGCGTGCGGTGATTCAGCCAGGCGTGCATTCGGAGTTTTGCGAACGTCACCCGATGAGTTTTCGGTGGTCCCGCGCGCGCCTCTCTCGCAACCACCGGATTTTAAGCTACGCCCACCGCGCCCCGGCTTAGAGGATCTGACCTCAATTTCAACCCGGGAACGGGCCCGCCAAGCTGTCTTCCGCAGTGATAATGCAGACAAGAATCCGCGCGCAGGTGTCAACACCCTGCGTGGCAATGACGGGCCCGCAACAAAAGCCGCGCCGCGCGAGGGCGTCTCGCGCTCTTCAGCCGGTGAATCTGCGTTCCTGTCACGTGCCGGAGCACTCAAAACAGACCCTCTGATCGGTTCTCAGATAGATCGTGAAAGTGCAGTTCTGGCAGAAGAGAGCGAAAACTTCGTGCTCGATCTTCTGGGCCTCAAAAAGGATTCTCCTGCCGCTGTTGTGGATGCACCTGCTGAAGCACGGCGTCTGCGCGAAGCAAAGGCTGTGGGTACTTCGCCATCCGAAGGTGGCAAGACCCCAACGATTGAACGCAAGGGCAATAGCCTGTTCAAAGTTTTCTGACCGTCTGATCCGTCATATTATTTCCACAAAGGTTCGCGAAAGTGAGCATTTGGTCGCGTAAAGCCATTGCAGGTGCGCTTCTACGCGCCATATCTGGTGACGACGCTGAAGTTTTTGAAAGGATAGTTGTGATGAAAGACGGGTCTGTCGTTATACGCGGATTGCGCCGTTGGGCGCTCTCCATGGCTATGATTTCTCTACTGGCCGTTCCATCTTGGGCTCAGGTGTTCAATCCGGCGACCTTTGAACTCGACAATGGTTTGCAGATTGTGGTTATCGAAAACCACCGTGCGCCGGTTGTGACCCATATGATCTGGTATCGTGCAGGTGCCGCCGATGAACCTGCCGGGAAATCAGGAATTGCGCATTATTTTGAACATCTGATGTTCAAGGGAACCAAGACCCGGGCTTCAGGCGAATTTTCCGAGATTGTGGCCGGTGTTGGTGGACGTGAGAATGCATTCACCTCGCAGGACTACACCGGCTATTTTCAGACCGTCGCACCTCAGCATCTCGAAACAATGATGGAACTTGAGGCTGACCGGATGACCGGGTTGGTTCTGACCAGCGACATCATCGAGCCGGAACGTAAGGTCATTCTTGAAGAACGCCGTTCGCGCACGGACAACAATCCACGGGCATTGTTGTCGGAACAGGTGTCCGCTGCGACTTATCTCAACCACCCCTATCGCTTGCCAATCATCGGCTGGGCGCATGAGATCGAGAGCCTGTCGCTCGCTGACCTCGAAGCTTTCTATACAACTTGGTATGCACCCAACAACGCGGTCCTCGTTGTATCAGGTGATGTTGACCCGGAGGATGTCTTTCATCTGGCCCGTAAACATTACGGCCCAATCGCTGAGCGTGACTTGCCGCCGAGAATACGCCCGTCCGAACCACCACAACTTGCCCCACGTGAAGTTGTGATGCGAGATGCGCGGGTCGAGCAACCGAACTGGTCCCGTCGTTACCTCGCCCCAAGCTACACGTCCGGTGCCACCGAACATGCCTACGCGCTGGAGGTTCTTTCAGAAATTATCGGCGGGGGCACCACCGCACGTATCTATCGTTCGATTGTTGTTGAATCAGCCCTGGCAGCTTCTGCGGGGGTTTGGTATTCGCCAGGATCACTGGACCTGACTACCTTTGGCTTCTGGTTCTCTCCGCGGCCCGGGGTCGCGTTGTCTGTTGTCGAAGTCGCGATTGATGAACAGATCGCCAAATTGCTGGGCGATGGTGTGACCGAGGATGAGCTTGAACGTGCGAAGCGCCGGCTGATCGATAGCGCAATATTTTCTCGCGACAGTGTCTCAGGACCGGCCCGTGTGTTTGGGGCCTCACTGGCGAGCGGTCAGACCGTTGAAGACGTGGAGGCTTGGCCCAAGCGTATTCAGGCGGTTACCGTCGGGGATATTAATGCCGCCGCAAAGGCCGTTTTCAACCCTAATGCTGCGACCACCGGCATCCTATTGCCTACAAAAAAGAAGAACAAGTCATGAGCCGAACTGTGATTCGTACTCTCTTTGCCCCGGTTTTTGCTCTGGCTGTTGTCTTGGTGCCGGTCTCTGCTCAGGCGATCGAAATTCAGCGCGTGATCAGTAAGGGCGGTGTGGAAGCGTGGCTGGTTGAAGACCATTCATTGCCGATCATTTCCATGCGTTTTCTTTTTCCAGGTGGTGCGGCGACCGATCCTGTCGGCCGTGAAGGTACGGCCAATATGGTGTCGGGACTGCTCGATGAAGGGGCTGGCGATCTCGATTCCCAAATCTTTCAGAGCCGTCTGGCAGATGAATCCATCTCTCTTTCTTTTAATGCGTCCCGAGATAATTTTGGTGGTGGCCTTAAGGCGTTAACCCGCAACCGTGACGAGGCCTTCGGCCTTTTGCGTCTGGCCCTGACCCAACCGCGTTTTGATACGGATGCCGTTGAGCGGATTCGGACTCAGATTCTGACCGGTATCTCGGCACACAAAAACGACCCCAATCGGATTGCCCAAAGAACATTCTGGGCCGCGATCTTCCCGGGTCATCCTTACGCCCGCCCGAACGAAGGAACGGCAGAGAGTGTTGCGGCAATCACGGACATTGATATGCGTACCTTCGTTACTCGTCGTCTGGCGCGCAGCGAACTCATCGTGGGCATTGTCGGCGATATCAGGCCCGATGACCTCAAATTGCTGCTGGATACGACCTTCAGTGATCTTCCTGAACGCGCTGAGGCATTTACCATTCCAAAGGCCGAGCCTGCGGCATCTGGAGAGGTGATTGTCGTCCGCAAGAACAATCCCCAGAGCCGAGTGCTGTTCGGCCAGAAGGGAGTGTATCGCGATGATCCGGACTACTACGCCGCGTTGGTTCTCAACCACGTCCTGGGCGGTGGGAGCTTCACTTCGCGTCTCTATGATGAGATACGCGAGAAACGCGGGTTGGCGTATTCGGTGTTCAGTTACCTTTTGCCGCTTGAGAATGCCGCCTTATGGCTTGGCGGTGCTGGAACAGAAAACTCGGCTGTCTCGGTCTCTGTCGAGCTGGTGCGAAATCAGTGGGAGAATGTTCGCACATTTGGCGTGACTCAAGACGAACTCGACAAGGCGAAAGCGAACCTGACCGGCTCATTTGGGCTGCGGTTTGACAACACATCGGCTATATCTGGGATGCTGGTTGCGGTCCAGCGGCACAACCTTGGGATTGAATATCTCAATGAACGCAACGGTTTGATTGAACGAGTGACGCTTGAAAACGTTAATCGCGTGGCCAAAAGAATTCTGGATCCGGCGGCATTGACGGTTGTCGTTGTCGGCGATCCTGAGAATATCGATGCAACCCACATAATTAGTGACGACGGATAGGTGCCTGACCTCTCCTCGTTTTCACGAATCACCCGGTTTGTCCACAATGATGGACGTTGCCGTAGCCCTACACGGCGACGCAAACTGCCCGTCCGCTGATAGGACAAGCCTCGACAATGCCTGACATCTATTCCCACGATATTAGCGGCTGCTTTGCCGACGCCATTGGCGACAGAGGTGCGTCCGTTGAATCGATGGACATGGTCCTTGATGCAGCCGAAGGTCCGTGGACCCTGCTGCGTGGGGCGCTTGCCGAAGATGATTTCCCGCCCCTGACGCTTTTGCAGCAAACTGATGACCTTGATCAGATCAAGATGGTGGCGGCGCGCCTTACTCAACATTGTGATGTGGTGGCGATCATCGGGGTCGGGGGGTCAAGCCTTGGCGCGGAAGCCTTGGCCACGCTTGCTGCGCAACCGCAACTCGAATTGTGGTTCCTCGACAATCCGGATCCGGATTCTCTGGCCCGATTTAGGGCTTCAGTCGATCTTTCGCGTACCGGCGCCGTGGTTGTTTCTAAGTCGGGAGGTACGGCGGAAACTCTTGCCATGGCGATGACCGTTGTTCCGATGATTATTGGAGCACGTGCGTCGGATGTCGTGGCTGAATTTGTGGTGGCGATCGCTGAGCCTGGCGACAACCCCTTGCGGCGTTTGTCGGAACACTGGGATATCACGGTGATCGATCACGACCCGGAGATCGGCGGCAGATATGCGGTGTTTAGCGCCGTGGGATTGCTGCCGGCCGCTCTTGTTGGTCTGGATATCGAAGCCGTTCGTGCCGGCGGGGCCGAGGCGCTGGAAATCAATATGCGCTCGGCAAATGGGCGGAATGCCCCGGCCGTGGTCGGTGCTGCGGTCTCTATTGAGTTGCTGCGCGCCCAAGGCGCCCGGACAACTGTGCTGATGCCCTACGCGGATGTGATGGCACCGTTGGCGCGCTGGTATTGCCAGCTCTGGGCGGAGAGCTTGGGAAAAAATGGACGGGGCACCACGCCAATCGATGCGCTCGGCGCTGTAGATCAACACAGCCAGTTGCAGCTTTATCTAGATGGCCCCGATGATAAGATGTTTACCGTTATCACTCAGGAACTTGCGGGTCGCGGTGAGCGGGTGTCTCCCGCATTGGCCGAAATTGTAGGTGCGGACTACTTGGCGGGGCACACCACGGGTGATCTGATGGGCGTCGAACAAGCTGCCACGATCGAAAGTCTATTGAGCCACCATCGTCCGGTACGTCGGATCGGGATTACTCGAGTGGACGAAGCCGCGGTGGGCGCTCTGATGGTGCATTTCATGCTGGAAACCGTGATGGCCGCCTTTCTGCTGGGGGTCGATGCCTTTGATCAGCCCGCCGTGGAGGATGGCAAGGAGAAAACCCGACAACGCCTGCTGACAGGACTGACGGGGGGCCCGTCATGACCATTCGCAGGCTACCCGAGACAATCGTCAACAGAATCGCGGCAGGAGAGGTCATCGAGCGCCCGGCTTCTGCTGTGAAAGAGCTGGTTGAAAACGCAGTCGATGCGGGCGCCCGGCAAATCGATATTATCCTGCGCGAGGGCGGCCGCACATTGATCGCGGTGACTGATAATGGGTGTGGTATGCATCCAGATGAGCTTTCGCTCGCCGTCGAACGCCATGCAACATCCAAGCTCCCCGATGATGATCTAACCCATATCGCAACCCTGGGGTTTCGTGGCGAGGCCTTGCCCTCTATCGGCTCGGTTAGCCGGTTGTCCATTGCGTCCCGTCCGCCCGGTGCGGAAGGCTGGGAAATCCGCGTTGAGGGTGGCACGGTGACGCCGCCACAACCCGCCGCGTTGACAGGTGGAACACGGGTCGAGGTGCGCGATCTGTTCTTTGCGACACCGGCGCGCCTTAAGTTTCTGAAGGCCGAACGCACCGAAATGGATCATGCCGTTAATGCAATCCAACGGCTGGCCATGGCCAATCCCAAGTTGGCCTTCTCCATTGGGGATGGCGAGCGCACGCGGTTCGAATGTGCCGTCGAGGGTGAGCTCGCCGGTCCCGAGGATGCGCGCCTGCGTCGGCTAGCCGCCGTTATGGGACGGGAATTTGCAGACAATGCACTGACTATCAATGCCGAGCGGGAAGGGGTGCGGTTGTCCGGGCATGCAGGCCTGCCGACACTTAATCGTAACACCACCAAGCACCAATATCTGTTCGTGAACGGCCGCCCGGTGACCGACCGGCTGCTGACAGGTGCCGTGCGGGGTGCTTATCAAGATTTTCTGGCCCGCGGACGGCACCCGCTGATCGCCCTGTTTGTTGAGATTGACCCGCAACTGGTTGACGTCAATGTTCACCCGGCCAAGGCCGAAGTGCGGTTCCGCGACCCCGGCGTGGTTCGAGGCCTGATTGTTGGGGGGTTGCGCCATGCGCTCGCCGAAGCAGGGCATCGTGCGTCCACGAGTGTTGCCGATTCCGCACTCGGTGCGTTTCGTCCGGGCCCGGGCATGCGGTTGCCGCTTATGCCGAACAGCGGATATGGGAGCGGCCGGGTTCCCCCGGGATTAGCGGAGATGTCTGAACAGTATTACGCGCCCCATGACGGAGAAATGTCGGGGCTGCCCGGATTGGATGCGGCACCCTCTGCACCAATGTCTTCGACTGACGTTGCGGACGGCGCAGCCAATTATCCGCTCGGCGCTGCGCAGGCACAAATGCACGAGACCTATATTGTCTCCCAGACGGGTGATGGTTTAGTGATCGTGGATCAACATGCCGCCCATGAGCGTCTGGTCTATGAACGCATGAAATCGGGACTCGCCGAAGGCGGCGTCAAACGCCAGGGTCTGCTTTTGCCAGAGGTGATTGAGCTGGAGACGGCCGCTGCGGATGCACTGGCTGCCCGCGCGGAAGAACTGGCTGAACTTGGTTTGGTGTTGGAAAAATTCGGAACGGGTGCGGTGGTGGTGCGCGAAGTACCTGCATTACTGGGGCAGGCGGATATCGCCGGGTTGGTTCGTGACCTCGCCGACGATATCGCCGAGCTGGGCGGGGCGCATACGCTCAAGGAGAAGCTGGATGATGTCTGCAGCACCATGGCCTGCCATGGCAGTGTGCGCGCGGGGCGTCGCCTCAATCGGGATGAAATGAACGCGCTGCTGCGGGAGATGGAGGTCACGCCACATTCCGGCCAGTGCAACCACGGGCGCCCGACCTATGTGGAGCTGAAGATCGCCGATATTGAGCGATTGTTCGGGCGCCGTTAGGCCTCGATAGACATTTTTAGCAAGTACAACGACGTATCGCCATATCCGCGACAATCGATCTCCGTAAATCCGTTTTCCGGTATGACGGGTTCGGACCGTCGCGTTTCGATGATCAGCAGGGTTTTAGGGCCGATCCAGCCAGCCTCGATGAGCGCGTGTGGTGCCATCGCAGCAACCGCGCTGGCATAGGGTGGATCGAGAAAAACCAGATCACAGGGCGTATCGCGATTGAGTGGAGGCTTTTGTGCATCGGCCCGTTTGGCTACCCCCCGGTCGGCCAGATCCAGATTTTGCAGAGAATCCGAAACGGTGGCCAGCGCGATCCAGTCGGTCTCAAAAAACGTGGCTTGGGTTGCGCCACGCGACAAGGCTTCGATTCCCAATGCGCCCGATCCGGCACAGGCATCGAGCACCGTACTGCCGTCCACGCCGGGCTCTAGATAAACGAGAATGCTGAAGAGGGCTTCGCGAACCCTGGCGCTTGTGGGGCGCGAGCCTGCACCGGACGGCACCTCGATCATGCGCCCACGATGGGACCCAGCATTGATCCGGATACGTCCGGCCGGCTGCCTCACCCGCGTGGCACCTGGTCACGAATCACCCGACCGGGAATTTCGCGTACTTCACTGCGGGTCAGCTTGCCAAGTTGAAACGGGCCATAAGCTGTGCGTATCAGGCGTGTTACCTTGTAATTGAGATGTTCCATCAACCGGCGAACTTCGCGATTTTTGCCTTCGCGCAAGGTAATGTTGATCCAGGCGTTGGCCCCGACTTGGCGTTCGAGCTTGGCTGCAGCAGGACGGAAATGAGTGCCTTCGATGGTGACACCCTCGGCGAGCCGTTTGAGACTGTTGTCATCGATTCGCCCGTGCACACGAACCCTGTATTGACGCACCCATCCGGTCGACGGCAATTCTAGGCGTCGCGCTAGATCGCCGTCATTCGTCAACAACAGCAGGCCTTCCGAATTCATATCCAGACGGCCAACAGTCTTGGCGTTCCGCAACTCCGGTGGGAGATCAGCAAACACGGTCGGGCGTCCCTCGGGGTCATGATTGGTCGTCAGGCGGCCGCGGGGTTTGTGATAGCGCCACAGCCGAGCCTGCTCACGAGCCGGAAGTAGTTTCCCGTCAATACGAATATCGGCGTTAGGGGATACGTTTAGGGCGGCCGATTCTACCTGCTGGCCGTCGAGTGTCACACGGCCCGCTTCGATCCAGCGTTCGGCTTCACGTCGTGAGGCCAGACCGGCACGTGCTATCACCTTTGCGATTCGTTCGCCCTTGATGGGTTCTTCGCTCATGAATTGGCTCTCAGGCGGCTTGGATGAAGGCTTGGAAGATCGCCGCGTCCCCGGCGGAGACCCCGTATTCCGGGTGCCACTGCACACCGAGACAGAATTTTCGGTCGGTGGCTTCGATACCCTCGATCACACCGTCAGGCGCGACGGCGTTGATGGCAACACCTTTGGGTTCACCCTTGGCCGCCTGATGATGGGCGCTGTTCACATTCAACCGGTCTGTACCGACGATACGATGTAACAATGTTCCGGGCTTGACCGCCACGCTATGACCCGGCTCGTCGCGGGGGTTGGGTTGCTCATGAGCTAACGCCCTAGGCACTTCGTCTGGTATGTGCTGGATTAGCTGTCCGCCGAGCACCACGTGCAGCAATTGTTGGCCACCGCAAATCCCGAGTACTGGCATGTCTTTTTCCATCGCACCCCGGGTGACGGCCAATTCAAAGGCCGTGCGCCGGTCTTTTGTGATTACCGTGGGGTGGCGTTCGCCCGCACCGAAGAGTGCCGGGTCTACATCAAAGGCACCACCGGTCACTACAAGGCCATCGATCAATTCGAGATAGTAGGCCGCTTGATCAGGTTCATGGGGCAGGGGCAAAGGGAGGCCCCCGGCCGCGGTGACAGCATCGGCGTAGTTTTCACGCAATGCGTACCAAGGCAGGTTCGAATAGCCGCCGGGCTCTTCGGAATCGAGAGTAATGCCAATAACAGGTCGTTTCATAGAAGCAATCTACGCTTTCTGCTTACGATGTTGCAATTTCATCGATGTATTGGCACCGTCGTACCATGGTGGATAAGACTTATATGACCCTCGCTCTCGAGAAAGCGCACGCAGCAACTACGTATGGTGAGGTGCCTGTTGGTGCGGTGGTGGTTGAGGCTAACAGCGGCCGGGTGCTGGCCAGTATTGCCAACCGGGTGGAACAAGATCGTGATCCGACCGCCCATGCCGAGATACTGGCCATTCGCGCTGCCGCGAAAGAACTTGGGAGGCCACGCCTGACTGAATGTGATCTCTACGTCACGCTGGAGCCCTGCGCGATGTGCGCTCAAGCGATTGCTTTTGCGCGTATCCGGCGAGTGATCTTCGGGGCTTATGATCCGAAGGGCGGTGGGGTCGAGCACGGCCCTCGCATCTTCAGCCAGCCAACCTGTCATCATGCCCCCGAGGTCATCGGGGGCATGGAAGAAGGTGCGAGCACGGCGCTGTTAAAAAAGTTTTTCGCGGGACTGCGCTAGTCGGTTCTAGTCAATCGCGCGCCAGCCGATATCTCGGCGGCAAAAACCGTCCGGCCAGTCGATCGCATCGACGGCGACATAGGCGCCTTTTTGGGCTTCGGCGATGGTTCGCGCATGGGCTGTGACGTTGAGGACCCTACCGCCATTGGCACGAATGGTCGCACCATCAGACGTGGTGCCGGCATGGAAGACCATGGCGCCAGTTGCAGCCGCTGCATCCAGACCTTTGATCTCCGTATCTTTTTTGTAACTACCTGGATAGCCGTTGGCAGCGAGTACGACCGTCATCGCTGCGTTGTCGGACCAGCGCAGATCAAAATTCTCCAGTACGCCGTCACAGGCTGCGACGAGCGCCGGCACGATGTCTGAGCGCAGACGCATCATCAGGACCTGACATTCCGGGTCGCCGAACCGCACATTGTATTCGAGCAGTTTGGGGCCATCCTGGGTCAGCATCAGCCCGGCATAGAGCACGCCTGTGTAAGGGTAGCCATCTTCGGCCATACCGCGAACGGTCGGCATAATAATGGTTTCCATGACTTCGGCCTCTAGTGCTTCGGTCAGCGACGGTGCGGGGGAGTAGGCCCCCATACCGCCTGTATTCGGGCCGGTATCGCCCTCACCGACTGTTTTGTGATCCTGGGCACCAGCCAGAGGCAATGCGTTGGTGCCATCTACGATGGCAAAGAAGGACAACTCCTCGCCATCAAGACACTCTTCCACGACAAGCTCCGCGCCGGCATCGCCAAAAGCGTTGTCGGTCATGGCTTCGTCGACCGCGTTGAGGGCTTCCTCGACGGTCTGGGCGACGGTCACGCCCTTACCTGCAGCCAGGCCGTCGGCTTTCACCACAATTGGCGCACCCTGTTCGCGGATATATGTTTTTGCGGCTTCGGCGTCGGTGAACCGGCCATAGGCAGCTGTTTCGATACCGTGGCGGGTGCAGAGGTCTTTCATAAAACCCTTGGAGCCTTCGAGCATCGCCGCATTGGCGCGGGGACCGAACGCGCGAATGTTCAATGCTTCCAGCCTATCAACTAGGCCAAGTACCAACGGGCCTTCCGGGCCGACCACAACAAGATCGACGGCATTTTCGGTGGCAAATGTTACAAGCCTCTCGACATCGTCAGCACCGATCGGAACGCATTCGGCATCCTGTGCAATTCCGGCATTACCCGGGGCGCAATAGAGTTTGTCGCAGAGCGGTGATCCGGCAATGGCCCAACACAATGCGTGTTCGCGACCGCCGCCGCCGACAACTAGAATACGCATGAATGGTTGTCCTTCGCTGGGTCCTTCGTTTCTGAAGTGGCAGTTTGTATCATAAGGATGATTCGATGAACCAGACGGCCTACGTTAGCATCCTCCTATGAGCGACAACCTCCATGACGACCTTTTGAGTGATCCGATGGGTGAGAACCAGCCGCCGGTGGTCTCCGTTACTGAATTGAGCAGTGACGTCAAACGTACCGTCGAAGACAAGTTTGGCTATGTGCGCGTGCGCGGGGAGGTTTCCGGGTTCAAGCGCGCGGCCTCAGGCCATCTCTATATGGCTTTGAAGGACGCGGATGCCGTGATCGACGGCGTCTGCTGGAAAGGCACGGCTGGACGCCTGGAAATTCAACCCGAGGACGGGCTGGAAGTGATCGCCACAGGTCGGGTCACAACCTATGCCGCGCGATCCAAGTACCAGTTGGTGATTGAGCGTATTGAGGTGGCGGGCGAGGGAGCGCTACTGAAGATGATCGAGGAGCGGCGCAAGCGGCTAGGAGCAGAAGGCTTGTTCGATGCGGAGCACAAAGCATCAATTCCATTCCTACCCGAGGTGATCGGCTTGGTTACCTCCCCGACCGGTGCTGTCATCCGTGACATCTTGCACCGGTTGGAAGATCGTTTTCCGCGTCACGTGCTGCTCTGGCCTGTGGTGGTGCAGGGAAAAGACGCTGCGGCGCTGGTGAGTGCCGCCATCGAGGGATTCAACCGGATTGCGCCGGGTGGCGCCGTGCCGCGCCCGGATCTGATTATCGTCGCCCGGGGCGGTGGGTCCATTGAAGACCTGATGGCATTCAATGAAGAGAATGTCGTGCGAGCGGCTGCCGCCAGCGATATCCCACTGATATCGGCGGTGGGGCATGAAACCGACACCACATTGATCGATTTTGCCTCTGACCGGCGAGCCCCAACACCCACAGCTGCTGCGGAAATGGCGGTCCCGGTGCGTACTGACCTGATCGCCCAGGTGGCCGAAGACGAAGCGCGTCTGACCAGCGGAATGACCCGGATTTTGCGCGGGCGAGCCCAGGACGTCACGGTGCTGGCGCGCAGCTTGCCGACACCGCGGCGGATTCTTGAAGGCGCAATGCAACGCGTTGATGATTGGGGCGAGCGGCTCGATCCTGCGTTGACCCGGATGCTGCGCACCAAGCGTGATGCGGTTGTCGGGCAAGGACATCAGCTTGTGAAGCCGGACCAGTATGTGGATGCCAAGCGCCGTGATCTGGGCGCACTGGTTGCGCAATTGGCGTCCGCAAAGACGATGAGTGAGGGCAGTATTGAGCGTGACTTGCGGGATGTGGGGTCGTTCACGACACGTCTGCAGCAGGCTCAAAGTCGCTTGCTTGATGGTGCTGAGAAAAAATTGCAGGCTTTGGTGAGCCTGCTCGAAAGTTATTCCTACAAGGGTGTCCTGGAGCGTGGGTTTGTGTTGGTGCGTGACACTGCAGGTGCGCCGGTGTTGTCTGTAGACGCACTGTCGCCGGGTGACGGCATTGCGCTGTCTTTTCGCGATGACGGACAGATCGGCGCGACTGTCGATTCGGTGGGTGGCGGTGCTCCGGCGAAGAAGGCTATGCCAAAGCCTGCCCAGCGTAAGCTAAAAGGAGTATCGAAACCGGATGCGGCTGACGATCCCCAGGGTTCATTGCTTTGAAGCATATCTGTCTCGCCACATTTCTCGCCGTTGTTTGGTTTGGTCCGGCATCGGCGTTTGAACTCGATGGTCCTGTCATTCAGGGGGCGTTGCGGATAGGGATGGTTGGACCGGGAACCGCTGTCACTCTTGATGGCAAACCGATTCGTGTAGACCCCACGAGTGGAGGCTTTGTCTTCGGAATCAGTCGTGACCGTCAGAAACCCTTGCAGATTGTGACCTCTGATTCTGAAGGGCAGCCGCAATCTTTTACCTTTGTCGTGTCGGTGCGTGATTATGACATCGAGCGCATCGACGGGCTCCCGCCGCGCAAGGTTTCTCCCAACACGACCGATCTGGAACGCATCCGCCGCGAAGGGCGCATGATTTTGGCAGCTCGTACGCGGGATACCTCGCTTGTGCATGTTTTTTCCGGGTTCCGTTGGCCGATGACCGGGCGGATCAGTGGCCGATACGGAAACCAGCGCATTCTCAACGGCAAACTACGTCGTCCACATTTGGGTATCGACATTGCTGCACCGCAGGGGTCGCCGGTTGCAGCGTCGGCGGACGGAGAGGTCTCGCTTGTGGAAACAGACTTGTTCTACACGGGTGGCACCATCGTGCTTGATCACGGGCATGGAGTGACGTCGATCTACTCGCATCTCGCCAGTGTTGGTGTGATCGTCGGGCAGGCAGTTCTAGAAGGAGAACGGATTGGAACGGTTGGATCCACGGGGCGATCGACTGGGCCGCATCTGGACTGGAGGATCAACTGGTTCGATTTGCGGCTCGACCCAGAGCTGATCGCAGGTCCCATGCCGGCGGGTGGCTAGCGCGAAAGTTTTGCGTCCAGAAAGGTCTTTACGGCTTCTGTCTGCGCCCATTGCAGGGAGACCGCCACACTGGTGACCATGGCGCGGGCCTCGGATGGTAGCCGCACCAGATCCTTCTCGGTGGTGACCGGCAGGGCATCTAGAGCCGCAGCTTCTTCGCAGATTGCCATGACCTGTTCGGGTTTGTAGGGCTGATGATCGACGAATTCATGGGTGCCGACAATTTCGCATCCGATCTCACGCAGTGTATTGAAGAATTTTTGCGGACGGCCAATCCCGGCAAATGCCACCACACGGCGTCCCCCGAGCGCCTTGGCGTCCGGGTGCGGAACGAGGCGTGCATGGAAGACCGGCAGACGGCCGCCGGCTTCTGCGGCGGCATCTGTGACGTCGTCTCCCACGATCACGACCGCATCGGCGCGGGCCAAACCACGTGCAACGGTCTCTCGTAGCGGGCCGGCAGGCATGACGAGCCCATTCCCAAAGCCGGTCGCCCCGTCGATCACAATCAGGGAAACATTCTTGGTGAGTGACGGATTCTGAAACCCATCATCCATGATGATGGTGTTTGCGCCGGACTTCGAAGCAGCCTGCGCGCCATCGGGCCGGTTTCGCGAGATCCATGTGAGTGCCGCACGGGCCAGAAGTAGCGCCTCGTCACCCACATCGCTTGATGAATGTGTGTTGGGGTCGACGCGCAGCGGTCCGTGTTCACGACCACCATAGCCACGAGTCAGGAAGGCGATTTCTCTGTCTCCGAGCATTTCAGCAAGAGCGAGTGACACCGGGGTTTTCCCAGCCCCACCAGCGACAAGGTTGCCCACGCAGATAACCTGTCCGTCGCATTTTTTTGGCTTTTGATGCGCACGGGAAAGGCGTCCCGCCGCATCATAGAGTGCACCAATTGGTGCCAGCAGGGACGCGGCTAGCGAACCACTTTTCTTGTACCAGAAACCCGGGGCCTTCATGACCCGCTCGCGACGGCTTTGGCGATCAGGGGCTGCAGGAGCTGCATGTTTGTTTCCAGCACCTCGCGATTGCGCGAGGCAGCAGCTTCGGCATTGGTTATCATCTCCTGCAACCGATCCGGGTTGCCGAGAAGCTCGGCGACGCTGCGGGTCAACTCTTCACGATTTGCCACTTCTTGGCTGGCGCCGGCGGCGGCGAGGCTGGCGGTGATGGAGCGAAAATTATCAACATGCGGACCGTGCAAGATGGCACAGCCCAGTTGGGCGGCTTCCAGCATATTCTGGCCGCCATGAGGGATAAGGGAGCCGCCAATGAAGGCCAGCGGGCTGACTCGATAGAGCTGTCCAAGAAGTCCTGTGGCATCGACCAGATAGACATCTGTGTCCGGGGCAATGGCATCGCCGCGTGAGCGGCGTGCCACCGTCAGACCCATCTGCGTGAGACTTTGTTCGACATCGCCCCCACGTTGCGGATGCCGCGGGGCCAGAAGTGTTAGCAGGCCCGGAAAGCTATCCGCGAGGGCATTGTGGACATCGCCTACCATGTCTTCTTCAGTGCGATGGGTGCTCGCAGCTAGCCAGACCGGGCGGTTCGCGATGGCGTCTTGCAGAGTGATGAGTTCACCAGCGGTTGCCGGCAATGGTTCTGCAGCCAGCTTGAGGTTGCCGGTTACGAATACGTGGGGTGCACCCAGATCACGTAGGCGTTCCGCGATATCGTTGTCCTGAGCGAGGATCGTATCGAAAGCCAAAAGCAGCTCTTCAGCCAGTGCCGTGGCCCGCCCCCAACTCCTGTGCGAGCGTTCCGACATACGGGCATTGATAAGAGCGAGCGGGATGCCCCGGCGTTTGGATTCGAGAACCAGATTTGGCCAGAGTTCTGATTCCACCCAGAGCCCGGCGTCCGGTTTCCAATAGTCGAGGAAACTGCGTACCCAGCGGATCCGGTCAACCGGAACATATTGGTGGAGCGCACGATCGGACAAACGCTGTCCCATTATCTGGGCCGAGGTCACCGTTCCTGTGGTCATCAATATGTTGAGGTCTGGTGACATACGAAGGATGCGTTCGATGAGCACGAGAACCGATTGCGCTTCGCCGATGCTGGCGGCGTGAACCCAGACCAGCGGGCCCCGCGGTCGTTCTATGGACGGGATACCGCGGCGCTCGTCGACACGGGCGGATTCTTCCTTTCCACGCATTGTGCGGTGCTGGAGCAACAGCTCAACAAGCGGTAGTCCGACGGTTGTGAGGGCCCTATAGAGTCGGGCGGCAAAGGTCGGGTTGCGTGAAGCCATTGTGGTGGAGCTTGCGTTCATGTCTGCGCGCGTGTCCCAGGTGCTCCGTCGCCGCTACTTTCCGGGCTGTTATCCGGGGCGTCGGTCATGGTCGCGCGGAATTGGAGGCGGCTGAGCCTTGCGTAGAGGCCATCCTGTTGCAGGAGCGCGTCGTGGGTGCCGCTCTCGACGACTTTGCCACCATCCATCACTAGAATGCCATCGGCGTTTATCACCGTAGCGAGGCGATGGGCGATCACCAGTGTGGTGCGTCCTTTGGTCAGGCGTTCGAGTGCTGCCTGGACGATTTGTTCGGATTCTGCATCGAGTGCGCTGGTGGCTTCGTCGAGCAACAGAATGGGCGCATCTTTGAGCATGGCCCGGGCGATGGCGATGCGTTGGCGTTCGCCACCAGAGAGTTTTAGCCCACGGTCACCGACAACCGTTTCGTAGCCCTCGGGTAGCGCAGTCACGAAGTCATGTGCGGCGGCGGATTTTGCTGCCGAGATCACGTCTTCATCACTGGCATCTGGGCGACCAAAACGGATATTCGCGGCGACCGTATCGTTGAACAGGGTGACGTCCTGACTGACCAGGGCAACGCTATCGCGCAGGCTTGCGACCGTGACATCGCGTATGTCCTGTCCATCGACCTTCACGGTGCCACTGTCCGCGTCGTAGAATCGCAACAGCATGTTCATCACAGTTGATTTCCCGGCTCCGCTAGGTCCGACAAGGGCGATGTTCCGTCCAGCCTCTACAGTGAAGGTGACATCTTCCAGCGCGGTCTTGCCCTCCTCATAGGCGAAGGACAGGTTTTCGAAGGAGACCCCGCCACCCGTTAGCGCAAGCACCTTTGCATCGGGGGCATCGAAAATTTCTGGGCCCTCATCAAGCAGGTCAAAAGTACGCTTCACGGCGGCGAGGCCCTCCTGAAGCGCGGCGTTCAGATTACCAAGGCTGCGAATGGGCTGATAGGCGAGGATCACGGCTGTGAGAAAGCCGACAA
>JAPKDV010000104.1 GCA_028822385.1 Alphaproteobacteria bacterium | reverse complement strand
GTCCACGCACGCGGAATGCGCAGGTGGCCATGTATGAGGCGGGTGAGGTCGAGTATCTGGTGGCGACGGACGCCATCGGGATGGGGCTGAACATGAATATTGGTCATGTGGGTTTTTCCTCTCTCAGTAAATATGATGGCCGGGGATTCCGGCAATTGGTCCCGGCAGAAGTTGCACAGATCGCTGGCCGGGCGGGTCGCTATATGGAAGATGGCACTTTCGGACCAACAGCCGGTCTCAATCCGTTTGAACCAGAGCTTGTGGAGGCCGTGCAGAACCATGATTTTGAGGCGGTGCGCAGCGTGTTCTGGCGGTCCACTGCTCTCGATTTTAAATCTCCGGCTGCGTTGAAACGAAGTTTGGACACACGCCCGCCGTCGAGGGAATTGCGCCGCGCTGGTACGGCTGATGATTACGCTGCATTGCAGGCGGTGAGCGCCCATGCCGATATCCAAGATATGGCCACGAACCCCGAAGCAGTACACTTGCTTTGGGAAGTGTGCCGAATTCCCGATTTCAGCGGCGATCTCTCCGGCAATCACCATCGATTGGTTGGTCGGGTCTACCGCTTTCTAATGAACAAAAGATCAGTTATCCCCTCTGATTGGATCGAGAGATCGATTGGTCAGTTTGATCGCACGGATGGCGATATAGACACTTTGATGGCGCGGATTTCCGGTGTGCGAACCTGGTCCTACATCACCCATCGACGCAACTGGCTGGAGGATCCTAAATTCTGGCAGGAGCGTGCACTTTCATTGGAAGACAAGCTCTCTGATGCATTGCATGATCGACTGACGCAGCGTTTTGTTGATAAGAAAGTGGCCGTTTTGTCCCGGCGGTTACGTGAGAACAAGGAATTGCTTGCTGGGGTAGACAAAGATGGCAAAGTTACAGTTGAAAGCGAAGAAGTGGGGCGCCTCAATGGTTTTAAATTTGTACCGGCCGATAGTGAAGTCGCAAGGAGTTCGCGTCTGATGGCGGCCGCGAACAATGCAGTGCGAGATTCCATGGGTTCACGTATCGCTACGCTTGCGGGGTCACAGGATGACGCCTTCGTGTTGGATTATGTTGCGGCACAAATTCTTTGGCAGGATTCGCCCGTCGCGCGCGTTCTGGCGGGGGCTGATATATTACATCCAGCGGTTGAGGTGCTGGCCAGTGATCTGCCCGACGCACTGTCACGCGAAGAGGTTCGTAAGCGACTGCAGACCTGGCTCGAAACCATGCTCAGGACAGAGCTGTCGCCACTCTTTCTGCTGGCTGAGTCCGAGTTTACCGGATCAGCACGTGCGCTGGCATACCGGCTTGGCGAGGGCCTAGGTTGTGCGCTGCGTGCGCGTGGTGATGACCCGAGCGCCCATCTCACCGACGATGACCGCAAGGCGATCGCCCGAGCTGGTGTGCGTGTAGGTGTCGCTACTGCCTATCTTCCAGCCATGCTCAAGGGGCGAGTGCTAGCGTTGAAAGCCATGTTGTTCCGTCTGTCATATGGTACCGAAGCGCCGCTTCCTGATGGCGGAGCGACCGCCATGCCATGCTCCGAACTGGTCGATGCCAATTGGTACCTGTCGCTGGGTTTTTGCCCCGCCGGGCCGATTGCCATCCGGGCCGATGAGCTCGAGCGCCTGCTGGCGTTACTGCGCCGCGGTACCAAGAAAGGAGAGTTTGCCGTCAGCCCGGACATTCTTTCACGGATTGACGCACCTGCTGATGTCTTTGCCCGGATGCTGCGCCGCCAAGGTTACGATGTTATCGAAAGTGAAGGTAGCATCAAGGTTACGCGCCGTCCGCGCGCTAAGCGCAAACCACCGAGCGCGCAAGCGGGCAGGACGAACACGGGTGCGAACCCAGGCGCAAAGGCGCAGCGGCCCCGCCCCAAGACGAAAAGGACTGAGCAGGCCTTTGATCCGGATTCACCCTTCGCGAAGTTGCTGGAGCTCAAGGAGCGTCTACGTTGACATTTGATGAAGCCGAGACACTGCGTCTCGACAAATGGCTCTGGTATGCTCGCTTCTGCAAGACACGCAGTCTGGCCACTTCGATTTGTCGGCACGGTGATGTTCGGTTGAATAAGGTCCCGGTGCGTAAATCCAACCATGGGGTTCGCATCGGTGATGTCCTGACTTTTGCGCAGGGCCCACGTATTCGCGTGATTCGGATCGCGGGACTGGGCGCGAGACGAGGCCCCGCCGCCGAGGCCCAAGCACTTTATGAGGATATCTCTCCGCCAATGCCGCCACGTGAAAAGCGTGTCCCGATCAGCGGAGTGCGTGAGGCAGGCGCTGGACGCCCCACCAAGCGCGAACGCCGTGCGATCGACCGGCTGCGGGAAACCCGATCCACCTGATGAGGCTTCACGTCACTGTGGTTGTTAGTTGTGATTGGTGTCGTGTAGACAGGCTTCATGTTTGATCGATTGAAAAAAATATTCGGAGATGGTGCCGCTTCGCGGGAACCACGTGCGCGTGGATTCGGTGATCTGCAGCTGGCCTCTGCGGCATTGCTTACCGAAGCGGCTCGGATGGACGATGATTTCGGAGCTGATGAACAGGCCGTGGTCATCCGGCTGCTGCGCGCGCGATTTTCATTGTCGGAAAATGAGGTGGCAGCCCTCATGGCCGCCGCGGACAAGGCCTCGAGCGAATCCGTCGAACTCTATGGGTTCACCCGGGAAATCAAGGATGCGTTCGACCACGACCAGCGTATTCAGATGATCGAGATGCTCTGGGAAGTCGTTTATGCTGACGGTGAGGTGCACGATCATGAGGCAAACCTGTTGCGGCGGGTCGCTGGCCTCATCTACGTTAGTGACAGGGAGAGTGGGGATGCACGCAAACGCGTGCTTGACCGAATGAGCGGAGCTTCGTAAGTCGATCCCCACACAGAAGGCCAAAAGGAACTCAGAATATGCCGTATGTCGTTACAGAAGCCTGCATCAAGTGCAAATACACCGACTGTGTTGAAGTCTGCCCGGTTGATTGTTTTTATGAAGGCGAGAACATGCTAGTCATCCATCCGGATGAATGCATTGATTGCGGTGTGTGCGAACCCGAATGCCCTGCCGAAGCGATTATTCCCGATGTAGAACCTGAGGCCGAGAAATGGCTTGAGATGAACCGCGATTATTCGGAGAAATGGCCGAACATCACGTCCAAAAAAGACGAGGCGCCAGAAGCCGATAACTTCAAGAGTGAAGTTGGTAAGTTCGACAAGTTCTTCAGTGCTAATCCGGGTAGTGGCGACTGAAGGATTGCATTCGTGGGGTCTCTCTGAGGCCTACCAAAACACCTGATTTTCTGTTATAGTCTACCCCCGCAAGGGACGGCCCCGTTCGTCTCTCATTCTGGCATATGCGCTATTGTCCAGTGTTTTCCGTTGTTTTTTGCGGATAGCAGTGTTGGGAAACATTTTTGTCTTTGAGCGACACACTTAACGGAATTGATTATGGCGAAAGCAGCGACCGCAAAAACAAAACCGGCCAGCAAGGCAAAACCGGCAGCTAAGAAACCTGTCTCGAAGGCGACCTCGAAACCATTAGGCAAAAAGCCTGCCCCAAAGAAACCTGCGGCGGCGAAAGCCCCAGCTAAGGCTGCTGCGAAACCGGCTGCCAAAGCTGAACAGAAGACCGAAGCCAAGGCTTCGGCCAAGCGCACACCAGCGAAAAAAAAGAAGCTGGAATTCTCTCAGGGTGACTTCGTGGTTTACCCAACCCACGGCGTCGGTAAGGTCACTGGAGTGCAGAATTTTGAAATTGCGGGCGAAAAACTCAAGCTGTTTGTGATCAGCTTCGAGCGTGAACGCATGACCCTCAAGGTTCCGATTACAAAGGTGACGGAATCAGGCTTGCGCAAACTTGCGAGCCGCAAGGTAATCGACAACGCGCTCAAGACCCTTAAGGGGCGTGTGCGGGTCAAGCGCACCATGTGGAGCCGTCGCGCACAGGAATATGATGCCAAGATAAATTCAGGCGATCCAATTCAGATCGCAGAAGTAGTGCGTGATTTGCACCGTAATGAAGACCAGCCTGACCAGTCCTATTCCGAACGACAGATGTATCAGGCCGCTCTGGATCGTTTCTCGCGCGAGCTTGCCGTGGTCGAAAGTACCACACCGGAAGAAGCTGTCGAAAAACTGGAAAATATCCTGTCATCCTAATGGGTGAGGGATGACAAAATAGGGCCAGTCTCTGGGGGACTGGCCTTTTTTTGTTTTTGTTGCTCGCCAGCGTGGCAACTTGATGGCGCGCATGGTTGACAAACCACGGAGGTCCAAGCCTCATGCGGCCTTAGCGTAAAAAGGAGTTTTGACTTTGCGGACGGCTCTTTTCGCCGATATTGAGCTACGCAAAAGTGGACGTATTGCACTCGATAACGGCCATGAAATGTACTGGGAGGAAACAGGGCGCGGGGACGGTGTGCCAGTTGTTTTTCTGCATGGTGGGCCTGGTGCAGGCACTATGCCCGTTCATCGACGATTTTTCGACCCGAATTACTTCCGGATCATTCTCTATGATCAACGCGGCGCGGGCCGCTCTACGCCACATGCGAGTGTCGTAGCTAACACCACATCTTATTTAATTAGCGACTTGGAAGTGTTGCGGTCCCACCTGTCGGTTGATCAGTGGCACCTGTTTGGCGGGTCCTGGGGGTCCACGCTGGCGCTAGCCTATGCGCAGGCACATCCGGACCACTGTCTGAGTTTGACTCTGCGGGGCGTGTTTACCTGCTCGACGCGCGAAGTTGACTGGTTTCTAAATGGTATGGGCCGTATCTTTCCTCACGCATGGCGTGAGTTTGCTGAATTTATCCCCGCTGGTGAGCGAAGTGATCTGCTTGAGGCCTATCGCGCGCGTCTTAATAATCCCGACAGGGCGATTCATATGCCTGCGGCCCGAGCCTGGTCGACCTATGAGGCGCGTTGTTCAACCTTGAAACCAAATCCTAATGCCTTGAGATCAATCTCGCGGCCTCAGGCCATGCTCGCTCTCGCCCGTATCGAGGCCCACTATCTTGCAAATCAGGCCTTCTTGGAACCAGATCAGCTGATCGACGGTGTAGAGAAAATGCGCCATCTACCGGGGGCCATTGTCCATGGCCGGTATGACATGATCTGCCCGATAGAGACGGCCGATAGATTGGCGCGCGCCTGGCCTGAGGCCGAGTTTACGATTGTTCCAGATTCCGGGCATTCGGCCCTCGAATCCGGAACCCGGTCAGCTCTACTGGGAGTAGTCGAGCGGCTCAAGGGATAAGATAAATACGGTCCAAGAATGGTTTTCGCCTGCGTCGCAATACCCTATGATAGTAATCGACATAAATTGGTAGATGCCGATAAGGGGGTTTAATTTGGGTAACTGGACAAAAATTTCAGCATTCGCCATTGCAGCAGGTCTGGTCTTTTCGTCGCCGGCCTTGGCAGATGATCCGGCATTCTTGTCGGTTGGCGGCGGCTGGTACGATTTTAATGACAACCAAGATGCCTTCGATTTTCGCGCTGAATACCGATCAGCATACAAGGCGTTTGGTTTTATCAAGCCCTGGATTGGTGTCGAAGCGTCTTCCGATGAGGCCGCCTATGCTCTTGTTGGTGTTCTCACCGATCTCTACTTCGGGCGTCGCTGGGTGCTGACCCCGAGTTTTGGGGCCGGGGTCTATACCGATGGCAAAGGCAAGGATCTGGGGCATGCGATCGAATTTCGCTCGCAGCTTGAATTTGGCTATCGGTTTGATGATCACTCACGCGTCTCACTTGCAGTCAGTCATATCTCAAATGCAAGTCTCGCCAACAACAACCCAGGCACCGAAATTGCTACGATATACTATCATATTGCGATTGATGACATTGTCGACTGATCCTCTTCGGTCTCGCACGTGAACGGAGCATTGGTTACAGGCTCCGGGCAAAGGATTGGGCGCTGCATAGCACAGACACTCGCTGCTGATGGCTGGCATGTGACCGTCCACTACAACGTGTCTCGAGACGCGTCTGAAGACACTGTTCGCGCCATTGTGGATGCTGGCGGCAAGGCTAAGGCAGTTCAGGCTGACCTTTCCTGTGCGCAGTCCTGTGTTGAGTTGATCAAAGTAGCTGGGGGGGAAGCATCGGGTCTGACCTGCCTGATCAACAATGCCTCCGTTTTTATTGAAGACAGGATCGTTGATGTAGACGTCGCGTCTTTTAATCGGAGTATGGCGGTGAATTTGCGTGCACCAGTGTTGTTGTCTCAGGCCTTCGCTGAACAATTGCCGTTAGGTGAAGATGGGGTAATCATCAACATTCTCGATCAGAAGCTTGCGAACACGAACCCGGATTTTCTCAGCTACTCCCTCTCCAAATATGGTTTGTTAGGCCTGACAAACATGCTCGCGATGGCGCTGGGCCCCAGGATTCGCGTATGCGGTGTGGCCCCGGGCCTAACCCTGCCCAGCGGGGATCAGTCGCAGGACCAGTTTCATGCGATCCACACCCGCACGCCGCTTGCACGCGGTTCTGCTCCAGAAAACATTGCCGACGCTGTGCGGTATCTGGTTGGTGCACGCGCTGTGACAGGAGAGGTTATTATGGTCGATGGCGGCCAGCATTTGGTTCGTAGCGAACGGGACGTTATGTTTCAGGACCCGTCGCTGGATCAGGAGTCCTCCCGATGAATGTGCTTGTGGCCGATATGGTCATCACGGACCCAGTTGAACAACGTTTGCTGGAACGTGAAAACGATGTGCGGAAAATTTTTTTTCGCAACCTCTTAGTCGATGTGCGCATAGGGGTGCATGCTCAGGAGCAGGGCCGAACCCAGCCTTTGTGCATCAATATTGTTCTCTACATGCGGGCCGATACAGCACCTAAATCGGATTCCTTCGCCGAAGTGTTTGACTATGATCAGATACGCACAGGAATTTTGGAGCTGGCTCACGCACGTCATATCAACCTTCAAGAGACACTGGTTGAGGAGATTTCTGTCTATGCAATGGCATTTGAGAAGGTGCTCGCAATTCGCGTCTCAACAGAGAAAACAGACATCTACGCTGATTGCGAAGGGGTTGGTTACGAGTTGACCCGCATTCGCGCTGACTGATGCTATTTGACACGCGTCGGGCGCATCATCCATCGAATAGGAGATTGATCATGAGCCTCGACTGGCCGACGGATCGCATTGATTATGAACCGATCCATGGGCGCAAACCATTGCCGTTGCCGGAGGGACGCAAGGTTGTGGTCTGGCCATGCGTTAATGTTGAGAATTGGGTGATAGATGCGCCGATGCCGCGCACGGTGGTTAATCCGCCGGGTGGTGTTGAGAAAACGGTTCCAGATATCCCTAACTGGGCATGGCACGAATATGGCCAGCGGGTTGGGTTCTGGCGGTTAAAACGGATCTTCGATGAGTTTGGCGCGCGCGGCACATTGGTCATGAACGGTACGGTGTGTGACGTTTATCCTCAGATAGTCGATTCCTGCCTAGAATCTGGATGGGATCTTTGCGGGCATGGATGGATCCAGCGTGCGCTTCCGGCGGTAGAAGAT
>JAPKDV010000103.1 GCA_028822385.1 Alphaproteobacteria bacterium | reverse complement strand
TGGCTATATTGATATTTTACACATTCCCACTGCTAACAAGCGTTTACACTTGGGTCAGCGGCCGTGAACGCCCAACTGTTCTGTCCGTCGTAGCACTGGTGGTCGCCTTTGCCGGGCTTGGCCTCGCACTCGATATCCGTGGCGGACAACTTGACGTTCAAGGCGTCGCTCTCGCCACGATGGCGGCGCTGGGAATGACCGTGGTTGTTCTTCTCAACGACCGGCTGGTGGGGTCAGAAGATTCACATCCCATAACCCTGCACATGATGCTGTCCGCAACGGTTCTTTGCGGGTTGATCACTCTTCTGCGCGGTGACTTTGCCCTACCTCAAACCAGCACCAGCTGGGCCGGTCTGGCTGTTGGCACATCGTCCTACGCGGTAGCCATTGTGACAGTGTTTATTGCCATGTCTCTGGCGGGGCCCGTTCCAACCGCGCTGTCCATGAACCTTGAACCTGTCGCCAGCATGACCTTCGGGTTCCTGATTCTCAGTCAAACTCTGACTGGATTGCAACTCTTCGGTGCGGGGCTGGTCATAGCCGCCGTGTTGTCGGTACGTTTGGCTGATATTCGCAAACCGGAAACTCAGGGAGTCGTCACCCGATGACAAATTTGACCGAACACACAAATTCGATTGCAGAGGCCCTGAAGGTCCGTAAACAAACTGTTGCCGTTGCCGAAACATCAGCTGGCGGGCTGGTGTCCGCGCAATTGCTGGCCGTGCCAGGGGCTTCAGCCTATTTTGTCGGGGGCGGCGTGCTCTATACGGGCGAGGCACGAGACGCTCTAGCCAAAATTTCTGATTCGGACATGGATGGCATCCGTTCCAGCAGCGAACCCTTTGCCGCATTACTTGCAAAGACCATGCGTGAGCGCCTGGGAACCACCTGGGGACTGGCTGAAACCGGTGCTGCCGGACCCTCAGGTAACCGTTACGGAGACGAGGCTGGACATACCTGTATCGCCGTGTCGGGGCCGGTTACCCAAGTTATGACCATTGAAACCAAAAGTGCCAACAGAGGTGAAAACATGTGGCGTTTCGCAGCTGAAGCATTGGTTTTTTTTCAGACCTGTCTTGACAAGCAAGATTAAACAAAACGGACCACTTAGAATTACCCGCGAAGTTGTTGAATTATTTAAAATATGATTAGCCTGCTGAGGGAGATGTCTGACCGTAGCCAATGCGGGCTTCTCGGTTAGCACAACAAGGGTAGTCGCAAGCTAATCCCTTATAATGTAAACAAAAATTCTTTATTTCTGAAACGCTTCGGAGCCGCGGCGTTCCGCGCACAACGATCAACGCCAACGGATTCAGTGAAAATTTTCCAGCTGTCAACACCGGTGACGGGACTTCTAAACTCAAGAATCGCTGCGTGGACAACGCGGCCGGCGGCAAGAAGTCTCCGACAAATCGCTTAGCGAAAAGGGCATCGGCTTCGGCCGGTGCCCTTTTTCTTCGGGGATATGCCAAGGTCTGGTTCCATCCCTAGGGATCCACTGCCGCTTTAGTTCGGCTAGTTTGAACGAGAACACGGTTCAATGCACGAATGAATGGGCCAGCATTGGGAAATTTGGATCGAGCACGTCGAGCGAGATAATACTCAATATGGCAGCGTTACTGCCAACCTCTCCCGAAATGCGCCATCCATTGTCAACGAAGGCAATTTTCCCAAAAGCCGCACCCTCACGTAGCTTGCAGAGAGAGGTCTAGTTGGCACCCGACGAGAGGAAAAAGTCTACCTCTGTTTACCCGATAGTATACCAGGATAGTGGTGCGGGCGGCCGGACTTGAACCGGCAAAGCCGAAGCCGAGGGATTTTAAGTCCCTTGTGTTTACCAATTTCACCACGCCCGCGTAACTAAACCCAGTTTTCTAGGCTTTAAAAGAGCCTAGTTCGCTATTGTTGAACGGACAAACTGCAGACTTCGGCCTATGCAGTCGAGGACAGATGCTTGGTAACCTTAGATGGGCGTGCCCTATGGGCATAGTCCAAGTTACCTGTTCGAAGGAGGCGGTAGACGCAGGGATTGCTGAAGCCAGGAATATCCATGACTGCTATTATCTATAGACCCCCTGTATCAGCAGATTCTAAAGGGCCAAATATTATTTTCTTAAAATTAGCGCTTCGATTTTATAATGAGCAAAGATGAAATCACAATAGCGATTGCTATTAAAGCCTGTGGTGTTATTTCTTCAATTAGGTATCCAAGGTTGGATATCACATCATTAATAAATGAGCCTGATCCCTCCCCCAAAAATAAGTAAAGCAATACCAGCAGGGCCACTATGGCGGCACCCACTTCAATCATACGAAGAAGGACGTTACGAATCTTAATAAGAGATTCAATGAACGTAAGCATTGTTCACTCCTTGGCGGGGGAGGTTAATAGGCATTAGCCTAACTACGGAACAACCAGATAACTACACCGAGTGTAATCAAACCAGCTAGGCCGGAACTACCCAGATCGGCGACTAAAGAAGTAATGTTACCTACTACGTCACCAAGAAATGACATATTGGCGGCGCCCACTAGCAACGACGCAACAATTGCCAAAGCTAGCAGGGCAATCCCTATATCCGTAATTGACTTGATAGTTCGATTTGCATTTTCAAACATACGTTCCTCCAAAAAGAATTATTTATTGTTAACACATATGCACAATAAGAATGTGATTCGTTCGTGCAAGCATAATCAGCAACGTAATTTTAGCTACAAAACTGAATAGCCCACATGGATGACCCAAATATCGCGCGGCTAATTGCCGCCACAGGCGCAATGTTGGTCTTCGCGCCGGCCGCCTTCTTCATTATCCGTGACCACCGCACAGCATTCACAAATCCGGTTATCTGGTTTGCACTTATTGGTACCCTGTTGCTCGTTTGGACCGCAATCTGGCAGTTCTGAATAGTTTCTCTTTTATCCAATCATTCGTCTAAACCGTCTCCGGCTTTGCCGGATTGGCGCTCCGCATAATGGTTGACCTATATTTTCACCGCATTATTTACCGCACCAACATAGAGTTCACGGTTTTCCGTCGTACGCTCATAAGACTCGCGCTACCGGTCCATCCTGCCCTGAAAATGTAGGATCACACAGCGCGCGAGATCGAGGTCGCGCTCCAGTGCCGGGATCGGATTCTGGTCTGGGTCGTGAAACGGAGCAAGGAAAGTACTGAAACGCGGGTGCTGATTAGCCATGATCCGCTTCCTTTCATCTGGCATCGAACAGCTCGCCAGTGGGATCCATTTATCTCAGGAACTGGAACGCAGCCAGCCCCGAAAGGCAAAGTAGGAAAGGAGAAAATGAAAAACGGTATGGCTTAGGCCGGGCCCGCAGCGAACCTTTTCTGTCTCTCCCTATCAATCGTCGGTTTTGGGAACCTCGATGCCACCGTCGACCGGTGTACCGCCGAGATCTCGGAGCAGATCGCATAAACGTACTGCCGCCTCATCAAGGCGCGCCTGCTCTGGTCCCCGCATCACCAAGTTCGAACCAGGCTTGCCGTCAAAAAAGAAAGGATAGCTGCCAATATCGAGATCCGGATAGGCATCTTGCAAAAGGCTCAACTCGGTGGCAATCACGCCTTCAGGCACGTAGCTGCCGACAGTCACGGATTTCAGGGTCACACCGCGCTTAAGATTAGGTTTCGTCGCCTCGAACATCACCTGCATGATGCGCGGTACTCCGGCCATTACAATAACATTCTCGACCCTAAACCCCGGGGCGCCACTGATTGGATTGTCGACCAGTTCAGCGAACTCGGGGGTCTCAGCCATCTTCAGCCGCGCCTCGGTTGCCTCAACCCCCATTTGCTTCATTCGCTCACGTAGGATGCGTTCGGCTTCAGGGTGTCGGATCAATTTCTGACCGAAGGCTTTGGCCACACACCCAGCTGTAATGTCATCATGGGTTGGCCCAATCCCGCCGGTCGTAAAGACATAGTCATACTTCTCACGCAGGGCATCCAGTGCTTCAATAATCTCACTCTCTATATCAGCAACAACGCGGGCTTCGCGCATCTGAATACCCAGCTTGTTAAGTTCCGCTCCTAAAAACGGAAGGTTGGCATCTTTGGTACGCCCCGAAAGGATTTCATTTCCGATTACAAGTACGGCTGCGGTGACACGCTGGGTATCTGTCATGGTGTTTTACCTTCGAAACAATCAGATCTTCAGTTTGACGTAGCCAAGACTACGCATGCATTGGACGAACAGACGATCAAATGATCGTGCTGCCTTGATGTCCCGTGAGCTCTCGACAAACGCCCGGGTGTCATCGCGACCACCCGAAATGGAACCACCGCGGATGTCACGCGTGACGTCCAGATTGCGGCCACCAGAACGTTCGGCGCTTGCACGGCACGACTGCTGATCTGCACGAATTTGAACTTCTGTCGCACCGGACTTCATCCAGGAAGAACTGGCACCGGCACACGCGGCAAGCGTCAGGAGAAAAAGCACTGAGGCCGAGGCTTTCATCATCATGTCACAACTACCTTTAAGATGCGTACTTCGCAGTATCATGCAGCAGATGGTCAGTCAAAACCACGGGACGCACCGCTCGGTTGATCATATTTAATAGTGAAACTAGATTTTCCGACTATGGGTTTCTCTGACCTCCTGATTAGCGGGCGCTTGCAACAACCTACAAACGATTCCTCGCGACATTGTCATTCAGAACGCTAATGACACATCTGACGAGATCACCGCCCATTGCTCCAATCCCGATGCAATTATTGGCCTCGCGCCACCCGCGTCCGAAATGCAGATTTTTCCGGCACATAATCCGAAAAGAAAGCTCAGATTTACGAGGGGGTTGATTCCCAATATCAGGCTGAACTCACGGACGCCCAGCGTCTTGGGGTTGAGGCAATCTGCTATGCGTGCGACGTTTCGAAAAATTCACCCATATCATGCGCTATTTGCCGATAGACGCGTAGCTCCGAACACACGATAAACATGACAAATACACAGAAATCACCGCTCGATCCTGAAGCGCGGAAAATCCGAATTCACGGACCTGATGCATTCGAAGGGATGCGCAATGCCGGCAAGCTCGCCGCAGAAACCTTGGACTACATTACCCCGATGGTGGTGTCCGGTGTGACCACCGAGGCACTGGATCAGTCCTGCCACAATTTCATTCTAGACCACGGCGCAATCCCGGCTCCCCTCGGCTATCGCGGATTTCCGAAATCGATTTGCACATCGGTCAATCACGTCGTCTGCCACGGCATTCCCGGCGAAAAGCGTCTAGGTGACGGCGACATCGTCAATATCGACGTGACTGTAATCCTTGATGGTTGGCACGGTGATACAAGCCGCATGTACAATGTAGGAAACGTGAGACGGCTAGCCGAACGCCTTGTCGACATCACTTTCCAAGCCCTCTGGAAGGGTATTGATGTCGTAAAGCCCGGCGGCACCGTTGGTGATATCGGATATGCCATCCAGACCTTTGTTGAAGCCGAACGCTTCTCTGTCGTCCGCGACTTCTGCGGACATGGTTTGGGGCAGGTGTTCCACGATGCACCCTCAATCCTGCATTTCGGCACACCAGGCAGCGGTGCAGTACTGCGCGAGGGTATGTTTTTTACCATCGAACCCATGGTCAACACCGGCCGCTTCGATGTGAAGATCCTCGGCGACGGCTGGACAGCGGTAACCAAGGACCGCTCCCTCTCCGCACAGTTCGAACACTCGATTGGTGTTACAGCAGACGGCTGTGAGGTCTTCACACACTCCCCGAAAGGCTGGGACCGCCCGACTTACAAGTAGGCGGTGCGAAAGCTTTCATGTGCTGTTTGCGGCATGCGATCGACAATTTTTATAACTTGTATCCAGGTTCTTCTTTGTCCAAAACCTGCGAAATCGCCGCCAAATGCCCCTCACCATAGGTCGGATCATCCAAAATCTGACTCTTGGCTACCTTTACAAGTTGCGTCGGTATTTCGCGCAACGATAGTCCTGTGCTCATTGCCAGAACCTGGTTTTCGCAGGCGCGCTCCAAATAATAGAGGTCATCCCAAGCATTCGCGAGGGACCGCCCCACGACAAGGATGCCGTGATTGCCTAAAAAAATCACATCGCGCGTGCCAAGCGCGGCCGCTATCCTGTCGCCTTCATCGTTATCCAGAGCTAGCCCGTTATAGTTATCGTCGTAGACGATACGGTCATGGAAACGCACGCAATTTTGATTGCTCATATGCAGACGTTGATCTTCAAGACTGGTCAGTGCCGTCGCATAAGGCATGTGCGTATGTAAAACGCAGCGCGCTTGCGGCACCGCACGGTGCACCCGCCAGTGGATATAAAGTGCCGTGTCTTCTACCCTGCCCTCACCCTCGACAATTGTCCCATCACCATCCAGAAGCATCAGACTGCTCGCCGTAATCTGCGACCAATGAGTGCCGTGAGCGTTGATCAGAAACAGATCATCCCGTCCAGGCACCATCAGACTAAAATGATTGCAGATACCTTCGTGGAACCCGAGCCGCGTTGCCCAGCGAAACGTCGCGGCTAGCGCGATACGTGCTTCTTGAATGTCGGTCTCAAGTTTCATGGGCTCCCCCGCTTCGGAAATTCGTTCTATCCCAGTCAAACTAGCTTTGCGGCATCAGCCCTACAACGTCCGACTCGCCTTGTCGCGGTATCACTCGCATACCTAATTTAGGTCGAATACAACACGAAGGTTCAAGACACTCATGATTCCCCGCTACAGCCGTCCGGAAATGACCAACATATGGGATCCGGAAAACAAATACCGTATCTGGTTCGAGATCGAAGCCCATGCCTGTGACGCACAGGCCGAGCTAGGCGTGATTCCCAAATCAGCGGCCAAAGAAGTCTGGGAAAAGGGGGCCTGGGAGATTGACCGGATCGACGAGATCGAGCGTGAAACCCACCACGATGTTATAGCCTTCCTCACAAACCTCGCCGAGCATGTAGGCGAGGATGCGCGCTTTGTACATCAGGGTATGACCTCATCCGATGTTCTGGATACCTGTTTTTCGGTGCAACTCAAACAGGCGAGCGACCTTCTTCTGGCTGATCTGGATGGCTTACTGGCAGCGCTGGAAAAGCGCGCCCGTGAGCACAAGTACTCGGTCTGCATTGGCCGCAGTCACGGCATCCACGCAGAGCCGACAACTTTCGGGTTGAAGTTGGCGGGTCACTACGCGGAGTTTGCCCGATGCCGCGATCGCTTGGTCGCCGCGCGCACCGAAATCTCCACCTGTGCGATCTCCGGCGCCGTTGGCACATTCGCTAATATTGACCCGGCCGTGGAACAACACGTGGCCGACAAGCTGGGCCTGACCATCGAGCCGGTTTCAACCCAAGTGATCCCGCGGGACCGCCACGCGATGTTCTTTGCCACACTCGGCGTGATCGCCAGCTCCGTCGAGCGACTGTCGGTTGAGATACGTCACCTCCAGCGCACCGAAGTGCGGGAAGCCGAAGAGTTCTTCGCACCCGGCCAGAAAGGTTCGAGCGCGATGCCCCACAAGCGCAACCCGATCCTGACCGAGAACCTCACCGGCCTCGCCCGCGTTGTCCGCGCCGCCGTTGTTCCCGCACTCGAAAATGTCGCCCTCTGGCACGAGCGCGATATTTCTCACTCGTCGGTCGAACGGATGTTCGGGCCGGATACCACGGTCACACTAGACTTTGCGCTCGTACGCCTGACAGGCGTGGTAGAGAAGATGATGGTCTATCCCGACGCCATGAACGCGAATATGGAGAAACTCGGCGGGCTGGTGCATTCCCAACGCGTGCTGCTCGCCCTCAC
>JAPKDV010000102.1 GCA_028822385.1 Alphaproteobacteria bacterium | reverse complement strand
AGCAAAATACACCGGTATCTGGCCCGTTGCACCGACGCCATTTAACGACGACGGCATGGTTGATCTCGACGGAATGAAGCGAGTTCTCGACTGTATGGTCGATCAGGGCGTGGACGGCATCTGCATTCTTGCCAATTTTTCCGAGCAATTTTTGTTGTCCGATGCGGAACGCGACACCCTGACCCGCCTCTGCCTTGAGCATGTTGCAGGACGCGTGCCGGTTATTGTTACCTGCAGCCATTTCGCGACGGATATTGTCGTCGCACGAGCACAACAAGCAGCTGAACTTGGCGCAGCCATGATCATGTTGATGCCGCCCTATCACGGCGCACTCATGCGCGGCACAGCAGATCAAACCTTCGCGCAGTTTGAAGCCGCGGGAAAATGCGGTATCCCCATCATGGTGCAGGATGCGCCACTCTCCGGCGTAGAACTGTCCGTCGACTTGCTGGTCCGCATGGCGCGGGAAATCGAAGCCGTGACGTGTTTCAAGATCGAATGCGCACAGGCTTCAAACAAACTACGCGCACTCATCGCATCAGGTGGCGATGCTATCGAAGGCCCATTTGACGGTGAGGAAGGCATCACCCTGCTTGCCGATCTCGATGCCGGTGCCACGGGTTGCATGACGTCCGCGCTCCTCCCCGATCTCATCCGTCCCGCCATCATGTCGCACCTGAATGGGGATCGCTCGGCCGCCAAGTCGGTCTATGAGCGGGTTATGCCGCTAATCAACCACGAGAACCGGCTGTGCGGATTCCGGGCGTCCAAAGTAGTGCTGAAAGAAGGAGGCGTGATCGCGTCGGATTTCTGCCGCCACCCAATTGCACCGCTCACACCGGAAATACGGAACGCGTTGTTGGGCCTCACGCGCGACCTGAACCCTCTTGCCCTTCATTGGGGTAACTGAAAACACAATGTAGAACGATCTGATATTTGACGCTTTGGTCATTTGGTCAGGCTACGAAACGGTTTTGTTGAACCACGGGAACCAAACAAATCAGCCGCGGAACTCTGCCGCAAACGCGGAATTTCCAACGCCTTTAAGACTGCGCCCTGTATTGCGATCCGACCCCTGAACTGCGGATTCGGCATCATAACCTTCGAGCTTGGAAAATTCACACGCAGGTTCTGGACTTGGCCTAAATACCATTGTAATTTTGTTCACATCAATCAGGGAATTAGTGGCCCACCCGGCGGGCTTCACGTCGATGAAACGTGCATTTTGCGGGTGGACATTCGAACTCCTACGAACCCATGATCGGGTTAGCAATAAAAAACAAAAATAACTTTTGGCCCAAGGGGAAATTCTATGGCGAAACAAACCAAAGTCATTATCTCGTGCGCAATTACGGGCGCGATTCACACTCCGACCATGTCGGACCATCTTCCTATAACGCCTGACGAGATCGCGCAGTCCTCAATTGAGGCGGCCGAGGCCGGTGCTTCGATCATCCATCTTCACGCCCGTGACCCGGAAAACGGAAAGCCAACTGGCGATCCGGACGTGTTCATGCAGTTCTTGCCGCGCATTAAGCAGAACACCGATGCCGTTGTGAACATCACCACCGGCGGTGGCCTGGGAATGGCAGTTGAAGAGCGTATTGCTGCGGCTGTTCGCGCAGAGCCAGAAGTGACCTCTTTCAACATGGGGTCCATGAACTTTGGAATTTTTGGTCTCGCGGACCGCTATGAGAACTGGAAGTACGATTGGGAAAAACCCATGCTGGAGATGACCGATGATTTCATCTTCACTAATACCTTCAAGCAGATGGAATACATCATCACCGAGCTGCACGATAAGCGCGGGGTGAAGTTTGAGCACGAGTGCTACGACGTCAGCCATCTATACAACACGCATTACTTCTACTCGTCCGGTCGCCTAAAAGGTCCGATCTTCCTCCAATTCATCTTCGGGATCATGGGCGGCATCGGTGCCGATCTTGAGCACCTGATGCACATGAAGTCGACAGCCGATAAGCTGTTCGGGGACGACTATGTCTTCTCTGTTCTAGCTGCTGGTCGTCACCAAATGAACTTTACCACTCAGTCTGCCCTGATGGGTGGTAGCGTACGTGTCGGTCTGGAAGACTCCCTCTTCATCGGTAAAGGCAAGTTGGCAGAATCAAATGCGCAGCAAGTCGCCAAGATCCGTCGCATCGTAGAAGATCTTTCTCTTGAAGTCGCGACACCGGACGAAGCTCGCGAGATCCTCGATCTCAAGGGTGGAGATATGGTGAAGTTCTAACCTCAAGCCAGAGCCCACCAAAAGCCGGAAGCTAATAGCGCCGCGTGAATCTTGCCGCGCGGCGCATCCGGCTCCTTAAAACCAACAGACCGAGGACAAGACAGATGTCAGCCAATCCAATCGACGGGTTTACCCTCACGAAAGATGATTTCAAATTCATCGGCAGCGACCTACAGAGGCCAGAATGTATTCTCGCGGAGAAGGACGGCACATTATGGTCGGCGGACGCGCGTGGCGGTGTGGTTCGCATTGCAGCGGATGGCAGCCAGTCAATTATCACCCAGTCACATGATTCCGAAGCATTTGATTCCACCAATGACGAGGCCTCAAAATTCGTTGATGGCACGCTGCCCAACGGCCTTGCCTTTGCCAGCAATGGCGACATCCTAATCTCGAATTTCGGTACGGATTGCCTCGAGCGCATGACGCGCACCGGCGAAACAGAAGTTATGTTCGACAGCGTAAACGGCGAAGAAATCGGTAAGGTCAATTTTGTGGCCCGTGACAGCAAAAACCGCATCTGGATAACGGTTTCAACCATGCTCCATGACTGGCCGAAAGCCATCAGCCCCGACGTCATCGACGGCCGCATTCTTCTCTATGAAGAGGGTAAAGGCGTCCGGATCGTTGCCGACGATGTGCACTTCTCCAACGAATGCAAACTCGACGCGAATGAAGAATGGCTCTATGTCGTCCAGACCTGTGGCCGCAACATCGCCCGCTACAAGATCGCGAATGACGGCAGCCTGTCCGGTAAGGAAATTTACGGCCCCACCGACCACGGACGTCTGATCGACGGTATTGCCTTCGACAGCTTCGGGAATTTGTGGGGTACGCACGTTATGAATGATGGCCTGTTTGCTATCAAACCAAACGGCGACCTGCATATCATCTTCGATGATTCCAATCCTGCAGAAGTTAAGAAGTTGAACGACGCCTTCCAAAAGTCGGAAGTCACTGCAGACCTGCTTCTCGAATGCGGTGGCGACATCGCCAAATGGTGTGCGTCTGTCACATTCGGCGGCCCAGACCTGAAGACGGTCTATGTTGGTAGCCTCCGCTCGACCAATCTCCCCTACTTCACCTCACCGGTGGCAGGCCTTCCGATGGTCCACTGGAACGAAAAGTTCTAGTCACTAGTCCTGCATATTAAATCAAGACAGCGCTCCGCCTTACCGGCGGGGCGTTTTCGTTTTCAGTGCTATCCGTTCCACTCGCTGGTGTACTCGGCCGCATCTGGGCGTTCTTTCGCCGGTGCCGGCTCGTCAGCACAGCCAATATAAACAAAGCCCAAAAGCTCGTCTTCACGGTCTAAACCAAAAGCGGACCTAACCTTACCCGCATAGGCATTGGAGCCGGTCAGGATTATCGCACCATATCCCATAGCCTGGGCGGCAATCACCAGATGCTCCATCGCTATGCCCACCGTAACAACTTGCTCAACAATTGGGATTTTGGATGCGCGAGACGGATCAACCTTGGCGCAGACTGTGATAATTAACGGCGCCCGCAACGGCCGGGCTTTAGCTTTTTCGATCGCAGTAGTCGTCGCAAACGGATCACGGTCCAGCAACACCTCAGCAAACAGGTTCCCCAGCCGGTTGCGGGCTTCGCCTTCGATGAGGTGAAACCGCCACGGGCGGACCGCACCATGATCAGGTGCACTCATTGCAGCTTTCAGCATCTGCTCGACATCTGCGCGCGCAGGTGCGGCATCACTAAATAGCCGCGGTGGCATCGAAGCCCGATTTATCAGGGCATCGAGGACCGGAGATCCGGCATTTATGTCAGCTTCAGCCATGTTGGGTTCTATATTCGTTACTGTGTTTGATCAGAGTTATGTTCTTAATCCTCTTAAGACAAGGGACACGCGCACTTAGCGGGCCGCACGCACGCAAACCAACACGGTCGCCAGACCCAGAAAGAGAGTGCGAAGCCGCATTAATTTTCGACGTTGACGTGTACGTCACCAATACCGGCAAACCGCGCCACGACATCAGACGCATTGCCCAACGGTCTCGGCGTGGCGGCCGCTCCAGTGGTGATCAGGTCACCGGCATGGGTCCCGACACCCCGAGCAGAGAAATGATTGATCGTCTGAGCTAGCGCCCAGCGCTCGTCACAGCGTGCGGGCAGCGGCAGGCCTTCGGAGACCAACTCACCGTCAAACAGCAACTCGATTTCCAACTGCCGGAGATCACGGGACTGCCAATCAGCAATATCCGGTCCTACCGCATAGGCCATCGCGGCACCGTTGTCGGCAGCGAGATGCACCATCGGTTGCCCCATCGGGTTGTTGAGCCGCGGCACCGCGAACTCAATACCAATGATCGCACTGTCGACAGCGGCCATCACTTCATCATGGCTGTATCCACCGTCACGCGCGGGTAGATCAGCCGCCATACGAAATGAAACTTCAGCCTCAATCAGGGCGCTCGGCCCCACATCCGAACGCTTCAGAGAACCGCCACTAACGATGGTAAAATCGCGAAACATGACGCCGAACATCGGCCCATCAGGGCCAGCCTTAGCGAGCATTGGCGGGTTAGTGAATCCGGCTTTGTATCCAGACGCTTCCAGGCCAAGCCGTTCGAGCATCCCAATTTGCACCTGCACGGCTTCTGCAGCATTCGCAGGTGAGCAATCCGCAGGCAGAGCATCGATGGTCGTACGTCCCTGAAAGGTTGCGGCCAGAAGATCAGCGGCCTTTGCCACCTGTGTGTCGGTCAATGCCATGTTATGTCTCCGTCTAATATCCAGCCGAGCGATCAACCGCCCAGATCTGTGGTTCTCCGGCCCGGTCCAGTCGCACTGCCTCAGCCACTTGCGGACCAACCGTGTCCGGCCGCACCCGACGCGCCGTATGCGGCATGATCGTAACACGCTCGTGGAGCCAAAGTAGGCTGTCGTCGGGAAGAGGTTCCGGTTTGGTCGCATCCAGCGTCGCGGCGGACAGATGTCCCGAATCAAGAGCGACGATCAGATCTTCATCAATTAAATGGGCACCGCGCCCGAGATTAATGACGACTGCGCCTTCCGGCAAAGCAGCAAAAACCTTCGCATCGAGAATACCTACGGTTTCGTCCGTCAGCGGCAACAGGCAGACCAGAATGTCTGTGCGAGCCAGAAACGCAGAAAGCGCATCTGGACCGCAGAACATGGTGATATCTGCGTCCTCACGATTCTTGCGCACCCAGGCTGCGACATCAAATTCTAGGCTGTTCAGGACCCGAGCAGGCTGCTCTGCCATGGTTCCAAACCCCATGAAACCAACACGCTGATGACGTGGAAGTTTCTGCGGTATGACCACCCATTCCTTGCGCCGCTGCTGGGCAAGATAATCAGGCATATGGCGATGATGACGCAGCACATGCAGGATTGTGTACTCGGTCATAGCCGGGTCGCCTTCTGGCGGTCCCGTTCGAACGATCGGTACATCGGGCATATTCGGATGTGCCACTAGGTGATCGATGCCCGCAAACATGGGCATCAGGAAGCGCAAATTCGGCAGTTCCGGCAGATCAGCGAGGTCAAACCGGCCGATCAGCAGATAGTGAATATCCGCTGGATCACCGACATCGGGCCACATACGGACATCCAGATCAGGAATTTCCGCCAGAATGCCGTCGCGCCAGGTCTGTAGCGTGCCCTCAACAGGTGGAGTCAGGAGTAAAGCCATAAAACAATCTCACGCAGCCAGACTACGCAGCCCCGTCTGAATGAGCAGCACGATACCAGTCCATGATGTCCTCACCGGGAACCACAGCGACGTCCGAATGACCGAGGATGTAATCGAGGATATCCTCGAAATACTTGATCCGATGGGCCGCACCAGTCAGGTACATGTGCAGGCTGATTGACATCACACGCGCTGAGTTCTCACTTTCCTGATAGAGCCGGTCGAACTGATCCTTCGAGCGCTTAAACATTTCATCCGAAGTATGCTGCTGCAGCGCCATCATCGTGATGTCGTTAGTCTCTACCGTATAAGGCACAGACAGCATGGGACCGTCAGTGGTTTCAATTTCCACTGGCTGATCATCGAAGACCCAGTCGGCGACATACTCGACACCAGCACGACGGAGGAAATCGACCGTCTGGAAGGTCTCTGTCAGGCCTGGGCTCTCCCAGCCTCGTACTTTCTTGCCAGAGAATTTTTCAATCGC
Organism: Alphaproteobacteria bacterium; assembly: GCA_028822385.1. GTDB lineage: Bacteria > Pseudomonadota > Alphaproteobacteria > UBA6615 > UBA6615 > JABJAG01. Next base: position 1,519 of record JAPKDV010000102.1, on the reverse strand, counting down.
GGCAACTGCACGGTCGATTTGCTCTTGCTGATCGTCATGCTTGTGCATCGGCCCCTGCAGGTAGCCATGCCCCATGAACTCCCAATCGAGCTCCAGCGCAGCTTCAGCAATACGCGGATAGTTCTCACAGACACGACCATTGATCGCCATGGTCGGCTTGATGCCCCGATCGCGCAGCGCATCCCGGATGCGCCAGAACCCAACCCGCATGCCGTATTCGTGCCAAGACCAATTCGGCAAATCAGGCAGCAAGGGCACGCCCATGGGTGGCGGCAGAACCGTACGCGGCATCGGACGGGAAATATCCCAATCCTCTACATTGGCGATAATCCAGACGGCCATACGCTTGCCATCAGGAAGCTTCCAGTCCGGTCGGTCGACAATGGCGGAATACGGAACACGGTCTTTAAAAATCTGCATCTCTTCCCTCGAGTGTTAACTGCCAGCGATTATGGGCAAACACACGACGGAAAACCAGACAGCCGGCCGTTAAAGCCAGCCGATTGAGAGCAAATACACACTGAGCTGCGGAAAGGGGATCAGAACCATCAGGACGAGGAACATCATCATGAAGTCAGGGCTTTTATTCCGAAAGGCCATATTACTTTTTGATCTTAGGAGGTGCGCATTCTTTCCGTGATGTGCTAATTTCACGATGAATATTGATTAACAGGGTCGCATTTTAGGGAAAGTTTTATGCAGCGCAGTACAGACCGAATTCTAACCACCCATACCGGCAGCCTGCCACGACCGCATGACGTTGTGGATTTTTTGCTTGAGGGTGAAAAAAACCCCGGTAAACCGCTTGATGGGTTTGAAGAAGCAGTCAACCGTGCCGTCGCAGATGTCGTCCAGAAGCAGGTCGATGCCGGTCTCGACGTGATCAATGATGGTGAACAGGGACGCGCCGATTACACGATCCATGTGAAGGATCGTCTCACCGGCTACGATGGCCCGAACCAGGCGATCCCGATGACCGCGGACGAGGACGAATTTCCTGAACTCACCGAGATGCTTCGGCCGTTCGTCACGCCCCTGACCCACCGTCCCGCTTGCACGGGCGCCGTTGAATGGGCCGATTGGGACGCCGCACAGGCTGATATCGACCGCGCCGCAAGCGTGATTGGACAGGCAAAGGCAGAAGACGTGTTCATGACGTCTCCCTCACCGGGCCAGATCGCCCGCTTCCTACCAAACCTTCACTACAGTGGCGAGGAGGAATACATTTTCGCTCTGGCTGAGGTCATGAAACGTGAATATGAGGCAATCGTAGACGCGGGACTGGTCCTCCAGCTTGACTGCCCGGATCTGGCCCTGAGCCGTCACACAATTTTCCGTCATCTCAGCCTGGACGATTTCCGCAAGGAAATCTCCATGCACGTGGAAGCCCTCAATCACGCAGTTCGTGACATCCCTGCAGAGAAGATGCGCATGCATGTCTGCTGGGCCAGCACGCTTGGGCCACACCACGAAGACGTTCCACTGGTCGATATCGTCGACATCATCATGTCTGCCAAGC
>JAPKDV010000233.1 GCA_028822385.1 Alphaproteobacteria bacterium | reverse complement strand
GGCTCACCATTAAAAACAACCACTTACGATCATTCGTAGGTGGTTGTTTTGGGTTCTGGAGGGCATATGATCACGATATGATCACGGCTGAAACTCTTTGAGGCGCTGTTTTCGCCGCGCGGTTTTTGCCAAGTCATTGACATATTCGCGTAGGTCTTCCGGTCGAAATCGTAAATTAGCCCCAATTTTTACGTATGGGATAAGATTTCTCGATTTTAATTCGTAGAGATACGATTTGCTAATTTGGAGAGCCTCGGCGGCTTGATCCGGTGTCAGCAATAGCGGTTCCATCGTTATTTTCTCGTCGTCTCCAGCGTCTGACGGCACTGCTCGACTAGGTCGGCGAAGGCGTCGACCCGTTCGCGAGGCACGGCCAGCCCTTGGCGCGTGGGGTAGTATTTGCCGCCCTCGCCCTTGACGTAGATCCGCACATCGAGAAACGGATGGCCTTTGTATTCGTCCTCGGTGAGGCGGATCTGCTGGAATGAGTTCTTCTTCATCGTGTGCATTGGTTTTGCTCCTTCTATAAGGCTATAGGCTCCGCGCGGGTAAAATGATTGGCGAAACGCATTTGTGCGGTGCCGCATGAGGCGGAGGAGCGTGCATGTGCCCCTCCGCCTGGCTTCATTGCGTTTACACTAGCAGTAGCTCCTCCTTTTCTCGAACCAGTTCTGACGGCGCCTGGTTTTGCTTCAACGGCCAGACTTGATCAACGTTAGCGAAGATTCCACCCTCTCTACCTTCCCGTTGGACCACCTGGTAACCGACTCGCATGCCGATGAGTTCAGTATCCTGGAAGTTGGCTCGTTCGTCGGGGGTTAGGTCTCGACCAAGTAGGCTCGCGCGGGTCTTGTAGAGTTTGGATTTATTGGAACTCGATAGAGTCACCCATAGCGATGCGGTATAGGGCCGGCCGCCTTCCATCAATTCGGTTTCACTCTCGATCACGATGGCCACTTTGGGCTTTAGGCCAAACTGAGTCTCGACTTGACCTTTGTCTTCTACTGCCACGATCTGGCCCTCGAAGGTGCCAGATGGGTGAGGGCTAAAATTAGACGTAGGAATTTTGAATGTGGTCATAACATTGCCTTTTCGATATATTAGGTCTTGATGATATGTACTTCGACTGTATTTCAGTCGGTGTCGCATTGAGGGCTTGGCTGCTGGCGGCAGTCAGGCCCTTCTTCATTATCGCACAACCAAGCGCATCACCTCCTTCCCGGTGATGGGATGTCCGCCGTTTCCGCCGACATCCGCCATGCACTGGTTGCAGCACCACGCACCACGTCCGTCCCACCACCATTTTCTTGCACCGCAGCATCCACAAGCCAGCCACGGCGGCTCGGGTTCGGGGGTAGTGGCGGGGCCACACGGTTTGGCTACTGCATTGCCAGTCGCGGTGTTCTTCGTCGCTGGGTGTCGATCGGAGTGTATTTCAGCGTCAGCAGGACCTTTTGCAGGTTTTGCAGGTGCTGTTATAGGGGCATTGGGCGAGTCATGTGGGGCCCGACCCGCTCGCGACTCT
>JAPKDV010000101.1 GCA_028822385.1 Alphaproteobacteria bacterium | reverse complement strand
TTCTTCTGCGGCGACGATGTCAGCATCACGAAGGTTGAGGTTCTCGATATTGATGTCCTGATGGGACTGGATCTGGGTCATCGCTCGAATGCGGTCACGGAAAAGCGCGGCGGCCTCGAATTCGGTCCGATGCGATGCTGCCCGCATCTCAGTTGCGAGCTCTTCCTGTATTTCGCGGGAGCGACCGGTCAGGAAGGCACGCGCCTGGTCAATCAGAACGCCGTAATCCGTTTCGGAAATATTGCCGACGCAAGGTGCGGCACAGCGCTTTAATTGGAATTTTAGACAGGGACGTGATCGTCCCGAGAAGACCGCATCCGAACAGCTGCGAAGCAGGAAGGCGCGTTCGAGTGCGTTGAGGGTGCGATTGACCGAGCTCGCTGATGCAAAAGGACCGAAATACTCGCCAGGCAGGGTGCGAGCACCTCGATACTTCACAATACCGGGCCAGCTGGCCGGGTCCGGCCTGTTACGTCTCTGGCGTCGTGTTTTTGAGTCCTCGAGGATCTGCTTTGCGTCCGGTCCCGCGCCGGTTTTGCTGGTTTGTCGGCTTAGGTTTCTAGTTAGCAGGATATAGGGGAAACTCTTGTCATCGCGCAGCAACACGTTGTAGCGCGGTGCCAGACGCTTGATCAGATTGGACTCGAGAAGCAGCGCTTCGGCTTCGGTATGTGTGGTGATGATCTCGAGTTCAACCGTCTCAGCAACCATCCGCTGTAACCGATAGGGTAGGCGGGTCAGTTGGGTGTAGTTGGTGACACGGCGTTTCAGGTTTCGAGCCTTTCCGACATAGAGCGCATCACCAGCCGCGCTGAGCATCCGATAGACGCCGGGACCTTCGGGCAAGGTTCGAATCCTGCCGCGGATCAGACCCAGACCGTTTTCGGATGTAACCTCGGGTGAACTCGTCTTGGATTCGGTTTCGACAGCGTCAATCATCAGACCTGCTAAATACCCATCCCCGGGGTTTGATAACAACTAGCGAGTGTGTGTTTCAGGTTTTCCACCATTCGCGTGCATAAGTCTGTGTAACGATTGCCTTTGGCATGCCAATAGGTACGGAAAACATTACACCTTTACCTCATTGCCTAAAAAACAGGCAAGCAAAACCGTGCTTGTTTTAGCTTATAAAATCGTGCGGATTATCAGTTATATGACGAGCATGAATGTAAAAATATTATTATAAAACAAAGGCTTAATTTGAAATTGGCTGTGCAAATATGTTTTAGAGAACCAACTGGCGGACGCTGTCGAACTGGAATGCTAGAAAGCCTCCGTAGAGCATAACCAAAAGCGTTCCTTCACGGCGGCATAGGCGGCTACCAGTCAGCATCATCGGTATCAGCAGTAAAGTAACCCCGAGCAAAAGCCAGATATCGAATTCGAGCAATACTGGAGAAACGGCGATGGGGGAAACCACAGCCACCGTACCGGTAATGCAGAGTAAATTGAAGATATTACTGCCCAATACATTGCCGAGTGCCATATCGCTATGGCCGCGCATGCTGGCCACCACCACAATGGCCAATTCTGGCAGGCTCGTACCGAATGCGACCAGTGTTAGCCCAATTACGGTTTTAGAAACACCCAAGGATTCTGCAACCGAGACACCGCCATCGACCAAAAGTTTTGCACCGATCACTGTGCCGATAAGGCCGCCCAGAAGGAAAAGAGCACCCATCATCGTGCTCTTGGGCACACCTTCAACTTCATTGGCGTGGAGACTTTCGGACTTGGTCAGGCGTTCTGCGCGATAGGCCACTACCAAGTAGAGCGCTAGTGCACCGAGAAGCGCAATGCCGTGCCAAAACGTGAAAACACCAGTCACGGCGATGGCAACAAACAGAACGGTAGCGGTCAGCATCATGGAACCGTCGCGTATGATCACGCGCGGGGCACATGCTACCGGTTGAATGAGTGCGGCAATGCCGAGAATAAGCAGCATATTCGCCAGATTGCTGCCGATCACATTGCCAAGCGCGAGGTCCGGCGAACCGTCCAGTGTGGCGGTCATTGTGGTGACAAGTTCAGGCGCAGATGTACCTATCGCGACGACCGTCAGACCGATCACAAGGGATGACAAGCCTAAACGACGGGCAATGCCGATGGCACCACGCACCATAAAATCGGCTGAAAACAAAAGCAGCGCCAGTCCGATGGCGGCCATAAGAAAGCCGGAATAGCTGATTTGGGTTCTCCCGGATTCTGTGGCCCATTATGCAGCACTCGCAGGCACCGCACGTGATGTCCGACCTACATCGCGATGCCGCACCCAATTTTCAAGAGAAATAAGTGAATTTAGGTTGTTGTGAATACGATTTTACATGTTCCGGCGATGTTATGCGCGATGGCTGTGTATACGGCATGGAGGCAACATACGTGCTCTTGAGATGCATGCGTGAGGGTAGTTCTGTATGGCGCCGCAATTGTAGCTGGTGAACAGCGTCGTTGATGCCGGATTAGATTTAGCTTCCTCAGATAAACAATACCCGCTGCAGCTGAGACAATGCGTTTCTATCTGGGCATCGATTAATCTGCTTCTGAAGTTTCGGAAATGCGAATTGTCCAAGAACTCGTCACAGTAAGTCTCTCGACTTCTTCGATATTGTTTACCTGGTTTTAGGACCCGCGGCGAGTCCGCCGTTTGCCGGCGCCTCGTTGCGGTTTGGCCTTACGAGTGTCTTTGGTCCGGGAGGTGCGCAGGTTCGTTTCGATATTTTCGCTGTCCCGCCAGGGGGAGCCATCGAGATCGGCACCCATAGATTCTAGTTGCTTGGTTTCCAGTCGTTTGATTTCATCGCGTAAATTTGCGGCTTCCTCGAATTCCAGATCTGCTGCGGCGGTGTGCATGCGTTGTTCAAGCTCGGAAATATAGGCCTGCAGATCCTTGCCGACGAGGTGGGAGGTTTCGTCATCCTCGATTTCCACGGTCACGCGATCGCGTTCGAAAACGCTGCGCAGGATGTCAGATATGTTAGATCTGATTGATTCCGGCGTGATCCCGTTTTCGGCGTTGTAGGCCTGCTGTTTTTCGCGCCGCCGTGCGGTTTCGTCGAGGGCAGCAGTCAGGCTTTTGGTCATGGTGTCTGCATACAGAATGACCCGGCCATCGACGTTTCGCGCGGCGCGGCCGATGGTCTGCACGAGCGAGGTCTTGGAGCGCAGATAACCTTCCTTGTCGGCATCCAGAATGGCCACAAGGGCGCATTCGGGAATGTCGAGGCCCTCACGCAGCAGATTAATACCGATCAGAATGTCGAAGGTTCCTAGCCGCAGATCACGAAGTATCTCGATACGTTCCAGGGTCTCAATATCCGAATGCATGTAGCGCACCTTTAAACCCTGTTCGTGCATGTATTCGGTCAGGTCTTCAGACATGCGCTTGGTTAGGGTGGTAACCAGAATGCGACTACCTTTCGCCACGACTTCCTTGCACTCCGCTATCAGATCATCGACCTGAGTTCCGACGGGGCGGACGATACAGACCGGGTCTATTAGTCCGGTTGGACGCACAACCTGTTCTGCAAACACCCCGCCAGTCTGCTCCATTTCCCAGTTTCCCGGGGTAGCTGAAACGTAAACTGTTTGTGGGCGCATGGCGTACCATTCCTCAAATTTGAGGGGACGATTGTCGACGCATGAGGGGAGTCGGAAGCCGAATTCCGCGAGGGTTCCCTTTCGGGAGAGATCGCCACGAAACATGCCGCCGACCTGAGGGACGGTAATGTGAGATTCGTCGACAAATAGCAACGCATCCTGGGGCAGGTATTCAAACAGGGTCGGCGGTGGCTCTCCGGGTGTGCGACCGGTGAGGTGGCGGGAATAGTTCTCGATGCCCGGGCAGACACCGGTTGCGGCAATCATTTCCAGATCAAATGTTGTGCGTTGTTCTATCCGTTGGGCTTCGAGTAGGCGCTCCTCGCTGTGCAGCACCTTCAGTTGGCTGTCGAGCTCGGTCTTGATGGTTCTGAGTGCCTGCTGCAGGGACGGCTTGGGCGTGATGTGATGGGAGTTGGCGAAGACCTTAATCCGCTCAAGATCGCCCATGCTTGCTCCGGTCAGCGGATCAAATTCCTTTATAGATTCGATCTCGTCACCGAAGAGCGACAGGCGCCAAGCGCGGTCTTCCAGATGAGCGGGGAAGATTTCGATGGTGTCCCCACGGGCCCGCAGCATGCCCCTATAGAAACTCGCGTCGTTGCGCTTGTACTGAAGTTCGGTCAGGTCACGCAAAATCTGCGTGCGATCGACTCGATCCCCGACCTCGTAGGTCTTGGTCATCTTGAGATAGGATTCCGCATCACCAATACCGTAGATGCAGGAGACCGAGGCGACGATGATGACATCGCGCCGTTCGAACAGAACGCGGGTTGCCGAGTGTCGCATCCGGTCAATCTGTTCGTTGATCGAGGATTCCTTCTCGATATAGGTGTCCGAGCGCGGGACGTAGGCTTCGGGCTGGTAGTAGTCGTAATAGGAAACGAAGTACTCCACGGCATTGTTCGGAAAGAAGTTCTTCATTTCCCCGTAAAGCTGTGCGGCTAGTGTCTTGTTGGGTGCTAGGATCAGGGCCGGACGGCCTGTCCGCTCAATCACATGGGCCATGGTGAAGGTCTTGCCTGACCCAGTCACTCCCAGCAGGACCTGATCCTTTTCTTCTCGAGCGAGGCCGTCGATTAGATCTTCAATAGCCTTGGGCTGATCACCCGCTGGAGTATAGTCAGACACCAGTTCGAATTCCGCGCGTGCATTGCCTGCGGGGTGGTCGTCGGTAAAGACGGGGCGCGGCAGTTCCTGCGCCATCGGCAGGTACTTCGCCTGAATTTCAGTGAGCTCAGCCATCAGCACTTTATATAGGTTCTGGAGTTGAGGAAAAACCAGTGCGCGAGAATCATTCCGGTTTGACTTTAATTAACTAGGGTTCCTGTAACGAACTTAGGTTTGGCGGCATCACAGAAGGAGACCTGTTATGCCCCCTGAAAACGTGATTGTGCTTGGAATTGTTGTTGGCCAATAATGGCGTTTACCGTGGTGACGGACCGGGTGGCCGTGGAGAGTGCTGCTTCGCGAAATCGTGACGCCAATTTGCGACCGGCCGAATAATAATCTGTAGATGGATTATGCCCGGAAGTATTGCGCATAGAAGTGCCCGGGACTACGTTCGCACCTGCAATATAACCTTACAGCGGGTGCAGTCTCATGGCTCTTCTTGCCAAACGTCTCAAAAGCATCAAGCCGTCGCCGACGATCGCGATTAATACTATGTCCCAAGAGCTCAAAGCCGAGGGACGAGATGTGATCGGTCTGGCTGCCGGTGAACCCGATTTCGACACGCCGCAGAACATCAAGGATGCTGCTGCGCGCGCGATGGCCGAAGGCAAGACAAAGTATGTCGCGCCGGCGGGTATTCCCGAGCTGCGTGAGGCGATCTGCGAGAAGCTCAAAACAGACAATGAGCTAGATTACACGATAGCGCAGGTTCATGTCGGATGTGGCGGCAAGCAAACGATTTATAATGCGTTGTTTGCCACCATCGATCCGGGCGATGAAGTGATTGTCGCGGCCCCGTACTGGGTGTCCTACACGGACATCACCCTGCTTTGCGAAGGCAAGCCGGTGGTAATCGAGACCAAGCAGGAATCCGGCTTTAAGGTCACGCCCGAGCAGCTTGAAGCCGCGATCACACCAAAGACTAAATGGCTGATGATGAATTCGCCCTGCAACCCTTCCGGTGCGGCTTATACAGCTGACGAATTGCGGGCTTTGGGTGAGGTGTTGTTACGTCATCCCCATGTGTGGATCATGCCCGACGATATGTATGAGAAGATCGTCTATGACGATTTCGAATTCTCAACGATAGCGCAGGTGGTTCCGGAACTGTATGATCGCACTCTCACCCTGAATGGCATGTCCAAGGCCTATTGCATGACTGGCTGGCGTGTTGGCTATGCGGCAGGGCCGCTGGAGCTGATCAAGGCGATGAACATGATCTCGTCCCAGTCGACGACGTCGACCTCAACAATTTCTCAGTGGGCAGCTCTGGAGGCTTTGCGCGGCCCGCAGGAGTTCATCACTGAGCATAATGAAGTGTTCAAGCAGCGCCGTGATCAGGTGGTGTCCATGCTTAACCAAGCTCAAGGAATCACCTGTGTAACACCAGAAGGCGCGTTCTACGTCTACCCGTCTGTTGCGGGGATGATTGGTAAGAAAACGCCTGAAGGCTATGTGCTGGGCTCTGACGAGGATGTTGCGCGTTATCTGCTTGGCAGTGAGGGCGTTGCCGTTGTCCATGGCGAAGCCTTTGGACTGTCCCCGCATTTCCGGGTTTCCTATGCGACCGCGACCGAAGTTTTAGAGGATGCCTGCGCCCGTATTCAGCGTGCGGCCGGATCGTTGTCCTAAGTTGAGCCGTTTCACAAGGTTAGGAGCGAGTGACCGCTTGGATGCTGCGTAGCATGATAGGTTGGATAACTTCTGACCAGAAGGGCGCGGACGGTGTGGATCGATCTTCCATCCTTTGCGCCGCTTCTCGTGAGGCCTATATTGCTCCACGCAACCGGGACGATCCCAAGAGAGAGATGACATGGCTGACCTCGACCAAGCGACCCAGACCGAACTTGAAGCAGCAGCATTTCGTACGCTGATCAAGCATCTGCGTGATAATCCCGAGGTGCAGAATATCGACCTCATGAATCTGGCGGATTTCTGTCGAAACTGCCTGTCGAAATGGTATCGCGCCGCTGCCGAAGAAAAGGGTGTGGAGCTCGACTATGAAGACGTTCGGGAGCTTATCTACGGGATGCCTTACAGCGAGTGGAAATCAAAATATCAAACTGAGGCGACGCCGGAGCAGCTTGCAAAGATGCAGGAAAAGAAAGGCCACTAGGTCCCGCGATGCGTGATCATCCGCTTCCTGATTCTGATATTCAGATAAAAGAGAATGACCTGAAGCATCCTGATTCTGTCTGGTGCCTTAATCAGTATTTTGCGGAAATAGACCAGCGGTTTGCGGCCGGCTTTGATCGAACTAAAGGGAGTGCTCCCAATGATGGTGCCCTCTCACCCCCAACAGGTGCGTTTGTGGTAGCCCGGTCAGCTGGTGAGGCTGTCGGATGCGGTGGGGTTGCCTATCGCGATGGTGGCTTTGCAGAGATCAAACACATGTGGGTGTCCGAAACAATTCGTGGGCAGGGCCTCGGTTATAAACTGCTGATTGATCTTGAGATGATCGCAAGTCACGCCGGGTTCAGCGTGGTGCGTCTCGACTCCAATAATACGTTGACCGAAGCGCACAAGCTCTATCGTCGTTGCGGGTATCTCGAGGTTGCGCGCTACAATGACAACCCCTATGCCGAATTATGGTTCGAAAAAGTTGTGACTTAATTTTGTTGTTCTGCACGCCGGCTTTGCCTTTCCATAGGCGATTAGGTTAAACGCTGGTCGCGCTTTAATTCCCCGCGGCACCTATTGTATTTTGGAGAGAGTTTTATGGCAGACACCGGCGAAATCGCGGCAGAGCGCCTACGCAGCTTTATTGAACGCGTGGAGCGTCTGGAAGAAGATCGTTCGAACCTAAATGCGGATATTCGTGAAGTGTATTCGGAGGCTAAATCTGCCGGCTTTGACGCTAAAACCATGCGCCAGATCGTGCGCCTACGCAAACTGGAACCCAATGAGCGCCAAGAGCAGGAGCATCTGCTTGAGGTTTATCGCAACGCGGTTGGCATTTAGCCGTAGACGATATTACGGTTTACGCCAGAAACACCAGCGCCGATTTTTCGGGCGGGTTTTGAGCGATGCTGGTAATTCCTGTTTGCCGATGCCGTCGGGTAAACCCGCGGCCCAGACTCCGAAATGTGCCAAGTCATAAGCCCCGAAGGAATTGATTATCGTGACGTCTGCCGGGGTTAGGCCGCGTAAAAAATCACTAGTTCCTATTCCGCTGCCTTCTCTGTTTTAATATTGGGGTTGCGGAAGGCACGGAGCAGGGCGTCCTCTTCGTCCTTTGCTTTTTCCATGTGTTGGTCTTTCACATGTCCATAGCCACGAATGTGCTCAGG
>JAPKDV010000100.1 GCA_028822385.1 Alphaproteobacteria bacterium | reverse complement strand
GCCGCGCCGGGCTGTCGCTCACGCCAAGTCTATAAGGGCGTACTCGATGGTCAGTCGCGAGGTGTTTTTCAGGGCAAGGTCCATGTGTTGCGTGATGCGCAGCAGACCGATGGACATCAGTTGAGTCGCGCTTTGTTGCTGTCGCCGCGCGCCGAAATTGATGCCCGCCCGGAGCTGGAAATCTATGCCGATGATGTGAAGTGTAGCCATGGTGCGACGGCTGGTGAACTGGATGATGAATCCCTGTTCTATCTTCTTAGCCGCGGCATTCCGCGTGAGGAAGCCCGACGAATGCTGATCGAAGCCTTCCTGTCGGAAGCCATTGCTAAAATTCCACTGGAACAGGTTGCCGAAGATTTTACGACTCATGTGCGACAGTGGCTGGCGGATAATGTCGGTAGCGCCAGCGGGGAGGACTGACCCATGCCTTCATCTGAAAAATCTCAAACCGCATCGATTATGTATGACATCGAGGCCATCCGCGCTGACTTCCCGATCCTCGCGCGCACGATGCATGACAAGCCGCTTGCCTTTCTCGACACTGCTGCATCGGCGCAGAAGCCACGTCATGTGATTGATGCGGTGAGCCACGTCTACGAGAATGAATACGCCAATGTGCATCGCGGCCTCTATCAGATCAGCGAAGCGGTCACGGTCCGATACGAAGGTACGCGAGAGATCATCCGAGACTTCATTGGTGCGGCGCACACTCACGAGATCATCTTTACACGCAATGCCACAGAATCGATCAATCTAGTGGCGCACAGCTTTGGTCGGAATTTTTTGAGTGAGGGTGACGAAGTCATCATCACTGCGCTAGAACATCACGCCAATATCGTCCCGTGGCAGATGCTACGTGACGAGAAGGGAATAGTCCTGAAGGTAGTACCAATCACCGATGATGGTGAGCTCATCATGTCGGCGTTCGAGGACCTGTTGGGTCCTCGCACCAAGCTAGTGTCCGTGGCGCATATGTCGAACGTGATGGGGACAATTCTTCCTATTAAAGACATTATTGATAAGGCGCATGCTGCCGGTGCCAAGGTCCTGATCGACGGTTGCCAGTCCGTTACCCATATTCCGGTCGACGTTCAGGCGCTTGGTTGTGATTTCTATATCTTCTCGGGGCACAAGCTTTATGGCCCAAGCGGCATAGGCGTGCTGTACGGAAAGGAAGAGTTGCTTAACGCGATGCCTCCATTCATGGGTGGTGGAGACATGATTTCCTCGGTCACCTTCGAGAAGTCGACTTGGGCGAAGCTGCCACATAAATTCGAAGCCGGGACCCCGGCCATTGCACAGGCCATCGGTTTAGGTGCTGCCATAGAATATGTGAATGGACTGGGTCTAGACGCGATCGGCGCTCACGAGGCCGATGTTCTTAAATATGCCACCGAGCAGCTTTCGAGCCTCGAAGGTTTAAGAATTATAGGCACAAGTCCGAACAAGGCGAGCGTGGTTTCGTTCGTGCTCGAATATGCGCATCCTCATGATATAGCGACGATCATTGATCGTGCGGGCGTGGCTGTCCGGGCCGGACATCATTGTGCGCAACCGCTGATGGAGCGTATGGATGTGCCGGCAACGGTGCGGGCGTCGATCGGTCTATATAACAATCGCACTGATATTGATGCGCTAGTGCGTGCACTTGGTGAAGTAGAGGAGTTGTTTGGCTGATGAGTGACGATCTACGGGAACTTTATCAGGAAGTTATTCTCGACCACGGGAAAAACCCTCGGAACTTCCATCTGCATGATGATGCGACCAACGAGGCGCGGGGCAACAACCCCCTCTGTGGTGATCAGCTTGTGATCTATTTGCAGCTTGATGGTGAACGGAACGTTGTGGATGCGTCTTTTCTGGGAAAGGGCTGCGCAATTTGCATGGCATCGGCCTCGATGATGACGGATCTGGTCAAGGGCCGAAGCGCGGAAGAAGCGCAATCTATGTTCGAAGCCTTCCATGACATGTGCACGGGTGAAGGTGATGAGACAGCTCTGGCGGATAATATGGAAAAGCTGAGTGTTCTCTCTGGTGTCCGTGAGTTCCCGACCCGCGTGAAATGTGCAACCTTGCCTTGGCACACCATGGTGGCCGCATTAAAGGGCGAGAACGAAATATCGACGGAATAGGGAATCACAGCGCTATGTCATTTGATCAGGGAATGGGCGATCCGTTTCAGATGTTCGCAAGGGTGCCGGGCGAGGAAATCACCGCACGTGCTGGTGAAGCTCTGCCCGAAGGCTCTATTGTCGCCAACGAAGAAGCTGTGATCGCAGCATTGCGGACGGTGCACGATCCTGAAATTCCGGTGAACATCTACGATCTGGGCCTTATCTATGCGGTCGAGATTCATTCAGTCGGGTCGGTGAGGGTCGATATGTCCCTGACGGCACCGGCCTGTCCTGTCGCCGGTGAAATCCCGGTCTGGGTGGCCAATGCAGTCGCCACCGTCGAGGGCATTGGTGAGGTTGAAGTGAACCTGATCTGGGACCCTCCATGGACGCCAGACCGGATGTCTGACGACGCCAAGCTGGCGCTCGACTTCGAATGACCTATATGATCCGTTGAGGAGTGAACTATGGCTGAACCGATCATCAATCTGACAGACGCTGCCGCAGATAGGGTGAGAACCCTTATGGAGCAGGCGGAAGAAGGTGCCTCAGGCGTGCGCGTCGGCTTGTCTACGCGCGGCTGTTCTGGCCTTTCCTACGTTGTCGAGTACGCGAAGGAAGCCAAGCAGTTCGAAGAGGTGATCGAGGATAAGGGGGTACGGGTCTTTGTTGACCCGGCGGCCACCATGTTCCTGATCGGCGCCACAATGGATTACCGTGAAGGTAAGTTCGAATCTGGATTTGTATTTGAAAATCCGAACGCCAAAGGCACCTGTGGCTGCGGCGAATCATTCCACGTCTAAACAGCACAAGCGGTTAGGATTTCTCATGCCGCGCATGACGTTTATTAATACTGACGGAAAACCCCTCGAGGTTGAGGCGCCGCTGGGCCATTCGTTGTTACAGATAGCCTGGGACAACGGTGTCGATATTGAGGGTGCGTGCGAAGGGGCAATGGCTTGCTCGACCTGCCACGTGGTGATTGATCCGACATGGCATGAACGGTTGGATGCCCCCACAGAGGACGAGGAAGATATGCTCGATCTCGCGCCCAGCCTGAAGCCGACGTCACGGCTTGGGTGTCAGATTATCATTACGGAACCTATGGATGGGCTGGTCGTGCACTTGCCGGGTGCCACGCGCAATCTGATGCTGGCGTGATGGCCTATCTCGACGACCTCGGACTGTTTCCCAAGCTACGTGATGCAGGTTCTGGGGCCTGGTCGACCTATGTTGATCATGCATTCATCGCACAGCTTGGCGACGGCACACTGCCCGAAGGCGCCTTTCGCCACTATCTGGGCCAGGACTATCTGTTCCTTATACATTTTGCCCGGGCCTATGCGCTGGCGGCCTATAAGTCGGAAAACCTTGGCGAAATTCGCGATGCGGCGGCGGGAATGAACGCGATTGTAGACACCGAGATGGCGCTCCATGTCGAATATTGTGCTGGTTGGGGGCTCGACGAAGCCGGTATGGAAGCCCTCACTGAAGCATCCGCGACCATGGCCTATACGCGCTTTGTATTAGAGAAGGGTGGGCAGGGTGATTTGCTTGACCTGTATGTCGCCCTTGCACCCTGTGTGATCGGTTATGGCGAGGTTGGCGCACGTTTGTCTGCAGACCCCAGCACGATATGGGAAGGCAATTCCTATGCAAGCTGGATCGAGATGTATGCGGGTGACGAATACCAGTCGACCGCACGTGCCCATGGAGAAGTGCTGGACCGGCTTTGGAAATCGCGTGCCGGAGGCAAGCGCGTCGAATTGCTTGCCCGCACCTTCGAGCAGGCAACACGGCTTGAAGCCGATTTTTGGCAAATGGGGTTGGACGCCGTTACGGATTAGCGCGTGGTGTCTCCGCCGAGGTCCAACACCACGATGTCGATATGTTCGTTGGCGCTGCGAACCCGTCCGTCATCCCAAAGTGTCGGATTAGCATCGGGGCCAAGCATGACGCTATAACGATCTTTCGGAAGTCCACTGTTTGTCATGCCGTCTTTGGCCTGAGCAAGCAGTTCGGTGCCAGTGTAAGGGCTGCCGCGACTGAGCGTGACCTTGCCGCCATGTACCGTGATCGCGAGGCTCCATCCATCAATATTGCCAATCGCTTTTGTGATGCGACGGACGAGGCCTTCGACCTTTCGCGCGGCCGCGGTTTCCCGGCTCAACCGCAGATTCCCACTGACTTCTGTGCGCAAAAAATGTGGACTTTGGATAACATTGCTGTCGAAACGGAACTCCTGCGCAAGCGCTGCCGTGGCTTTTTTGGCCGCGAGGCTATGTTCGGCGTTCATATTGGCGGCGACTGCGTCGAAACAGATAAGACGCGCTGTGTCGCCCGAGATCGCGGCGCAGCGGTTGAGGTTACTGCCAATTCCTGCATGCGCGGGAGGTGAGATCAGCATAATGCCCGTGGTGATAGCCAAAAGTGCCTTGGCTATCACGCCTCGTTTTGCAGCGATCTTCCGCTGAGTACGCGAATAGTTTTTCATCATGTCTCGAAGATGGAGATTTTGGTGTTGCTGATCAAGGGTGCTGCGTGATTGTAACTGGTTTGCGGTTTGCCCACTCGCGCCTATATTGCTTGGATGAGTGTTGAGACAGACAACCAGAATTTCGCTGCATGTCCCGCAGACACGAAGATTGTTGTGGCGATGTCCGGAGGCGTTGACAGTTCCGTAACGGCAGCTTTGCTGCATGAGCAAGGCTATGAAGTGATCGGGATTACCCTTCAGCTTTACGATCACGGCGCGGCCACGGCGAAATCGAAGGCTTGCTGTGCGGGACAAGATATCTATGACGCCCATCGTGTCGCCGATGTCGTCGGGTTTCCGCACTATGTGCTGGATTATGAATCCCGGTTTCGTGAGGATGTGATTGAAAATTTCGCCGATGCCTACGTGCGAGGCGAAACCCCCATTCCCTGCGTCACCTGCAATCAAACTGTGAAGTTCCGTGATCTCGTGGCTACAGCGAAGGATTTGGGGGCTGCGTCTTTGGCAACAGGGCATTACATTCGTCGGGTTGATGGACCAGACGGTCCGGAGTTGCACCGCGCAATCGATGCGGCGCGCGACCAGAGTTATTTCCTGTTCGCGACTACCCGGGAGCAGCTAGAATTCCTGCGGTTTCCGCTCGGAGATATGCCCAAGGATGATGTACGCGACCATGCTCGGCGGTTAGACTTAGAAGTTTCGGAGAAGCCTGACAGCCAGGACATTTGTTTCGTCCCCGATGGAAAATATGCCTCGGTGGTTGAGCGGCTGCGTCCAGAAGCCGGAGAGCCGGGTGAAATCGTGCATCTGGATGGTTCTGTACTAGGTCTCCACAAGGGTATCATGCACTTCACCATTGGTCAGCGACGCGGGCTCGGAATTGGTGGACGCAAAGGTGCTTCGGAAGAAGACGAAGTTCTCTACGTCATCCGCATTGAGCCCGAGGCACGCCGTGTGCTGGTCGGGCCGAGATCTGCGCTGGCAACGTCTAGCTTGCGGGTGATTGAGATGAACTGGCTGGGGCAGGGCGATGGCCCTCCTAGCGACGGAATGGATGTGATGGTCCGGATCCGGTCCACAATGGAACCCGTACCCGGTCGCGTTTCTGCGGCGGAGAATGGTGGGGCAATTGTTGACCTGGCCACGCCAGAGTTTGGTGTCTCACCGGGGCAGGCGGCAGTGTTTTATGATGGTAGCCGTGTTCTGGGAGGGGGCTGGATATTGCGTGATGAAAAGCGAAGTGAAGCGTCTTGAGTACCTACGTCCTTGTGCACGGCGCCTATCACGGGGGTTGGTGCTACGAAAATGTTGTCCCGCTGCTGGAGGCACAGGGCCATACGGCCATTGCGGTCGACCTACCAGGACATGGCAACAACCGGATGCCTATTGAAGAGGTGACGCTTGTAAAATATGTTGACCATGTCTGTGACATCATAAATGGGCAGGATGAGCAGGTCATTCTGGTGGGGCATAGCCTAGGTGGAGTGACCATCTCAGAGGTCGCCGAACGGATGCCGGAACAGGTAGTGTGGGCTGTCTTTCTGACAGCCATGATGCTCAAAAGCGGACAGGAGCGTTCTGAACTCGCAGCTTATGATGACGATGTTCCGATGGCGTCCAAACGTATCGTGTCTGCAGATGGATTGTCGGCAACGATGCCGCCAGAAATCATTCCTGAAACATTTTATGCAGGCTGTCTGGCAGGCGACGTGGTCCGCGCTATGGAGCGTTTGGTGCCGCAGGCGACTGATCCTATCAAACGGACCATCAGTACCACACCATCGCGCTTTGGAACTGTAAAACGCGCTTATATCGAGTGTCTGCAGGACCGCGCGATCCCCATCGCCATGCAACGTGCGATGATTGGAGCCCAGCCTTGCCAAAAGGTGTTCACCATCAACACCGATCATTCGCCATTTTATTCGGCAACCGACGAACTGGCTGCCCACTTACTGACGCTGAGTGCGTCGTAGAAGAACAAACCTCTTTCAAGGAGAATTACCTCATGCTCAAAACGAGAAATCCCGCGAATATTGCCCCGCCCGCTGCCATGTATAGCCACTCGGTAGAAGTCCCGCCGAACGCGCGTTGGTTGGTTACAGCTGGCCAAGTGGGAATTACGCCCGAAGGCGAAGTCCCTGAGGGCTTCGAGGCGCAGCACGACCTGATCTGGCAGAACACGCTCAAGATTCTTGCGGATGCCGGTTTCGGCCCCGAGCATATTGTCCGCCTGAACGTCTATTCCACGGACCCAGACGGCCTGAAGCATATGAAAGGGCATCGCGAGAAGTATCTCACGCCGGGCCACGTTCCTGCTTCAACTTGGGTTGTAATCAGCCAGCTCGCTAATCCGAAATGGGTTGTTGAAATGGAAACCATCGCCGCCAAGCCTGAATAGGCAGCGCTTGGTTCCTGTGTGCCCTAGTGAGTAATACGAGTCAGAGTCGGTTTAGCCAGGGGTATTGGCCTTACGGGTTGATTTTCGTTGCTGCCCTGATTTTGGCCTCGAACCACATTATTGGCCGTTGGGTCCAGGGCGCTATGCCGCCCATGGGCATAGGGTTTTGGCGACTGGCCATTGCCACGATTGTGCTGTTGCCGTTTGTCGGTGTCTCATTGTGGAAAAAACGTGCGACCTTACGCCATCACTGGAAGCTGTTTCTGGTGATGGGCGTCGCTCTGGGGCCTTTTGGTAACGCGGCTGTCTATGTGGCCTATCAGTTCACCACAGCGATCAATGGTGGGGTCGTCTCGACAGCTCAGCCAGTGGCGACGGTGCTGCTGAGCATTCTTTTGTTTCGCGATGGTATCAGCCGTGGCCAGTGGGTCGGTGTTATTGCCGCAACTCTTGGTGTACTGGTGATCATCTCGCGCGGTGATCTGGCAATTCTGGCCGCGCTAGAGCCTAATATTGGTGATTTGATCATGCTAGCCGCGATGTTCGGATTTGCGGTCCACAATGTATTGCTGCGCCGGTTCCCGAAGAATTTTTCAACAGCAGAGATCCTGCTCACTATTCAGCTTTTCGCTATGGTTGTAATGCTACCTATTTATGTCTTGGAAACAATTTTTATCATGCCAATGCCGGTAACATTTGAGTCGGTTGCGGTGATGGCTTGGGTTGGGATTGCCGTCGCGATTGTTGCTGTTGGCTGTACCAACACGGTTGTGCTGGCGATCGGTGCTAACAGGTCGGTCATGTCGAACTATGTGCGTGCTGTACTAACGGCTTTGCTGGCAGTTTTGATCTTGGGCGAGACATTAGAGACTTTTCACCTGATTGCGTTTGCGTTGGTTGTGGTTGGAGTTGTGTTGTTGGGACGGGGTCGAAAAGCGACGAAGAAGCCTAGCTGAAGCATCTACTCGGCTTGACATGTGGGGAGGCCCCCGACTATATCCGCAACCGCGATCTGGGGCGGAGTAGCTCAGTTGGTTAGAGCAGGGGAATCATAATCCTCGTGTCGGGGGTTCAAATCCCTCCTCCGCTACCACTTCGTTT
>JAPKDV010000015.1 GCA_028822385.1 Alphaproteobacteria bacterium | reverse complement strand
GCGGACACAGGGGGAATTCATGTCGTTTTACAATGATTCAGAAATACCGGTACGTGAGAGTCTTGCCGAGGCCCACGCCGCGCAATTCGAACGGTTTGGTCAAGCTGGTACCTGGGGAACGGCGGCACAACGCCTTGCGGTGATCTCGGAAGCCCGTCAGGCTTGCATAGAAGCTGGTATTCTTGAAATGCCCAAAGATGGCGGCGCGGTGTCCGATGTCAAGTTACCCGAGGATGTGCGCGCGATTATCCACTGCCTTGCTGTTTCACCGAAAGATTTCGACATGGACACCTATCAGCAGGCGCGTGACGCTGGGCTGAGTGATCCGGAATTTGCCGAAATGGTGGCGATCGTGTCCTTCATTGTCAATCTGGATGTCTATGCGCGCGGCATCGGTGTGCCGCTGCGCCCTTTTGTCAAACCGCAGTCGGATAATCCGACACGAGAACTGCCGGTCGAAGCCGTTCTGGAGCGGGCATTTGTACCAACGATTCCCAATCCGCCCGAAGGAGGAGCGATCGCAAAGGAGTTGTACGGCTCGTTCAAGCCCTACATCATGCGCGCGCTCAGCATCGTGCCGGATGAGTTCCGCGCCCATTTGGAACTGGAACAGGCGCAGTACATTCTGCTGCCGAGAATTATGGATTTTGACTACAACCATCACGAAGGCCTGACCCGGCCCCAGGTAGAAGTCGTTGCGGGACGGGTGTCTGCCATCAACGACTGCTTTTACTGAACCACCGGGCATGCCCGGTTCCTCCGTGAGAGTGGACAAGCAACAAATCTGAACGTGAACCCCGAATCTCTGGTCCGTCCCGAGCTCGACACCGGCGTTCCTTCGGGGGATTTACTGCTAGCCTTCGCCGAAAAAATTATCGGCACAGATCGTGTCGCGCTCGAGGAAACGCGCACGGCTCTGGCCAAAGCTCTTGGGCCCGCTGCCGTATCAGGTGCCAGCGCCGTCGCAGGGAATTTCTCCAAGAACGACCGCATCGCCAATGGCATCGGAATTCCGATCGACGACATGGTCTTCAACGGCACCGAAGACCTCCGCGAGCAGCTCGGTGTCAACGCCTACAAGTCCGCGGAGAATACCTTTCGGCATATGTAGGAACACCTGCACTCAGCTTCAACACCCAACCCTAAGTCGCGCAAACCTAACCCTCTCCTCCGGGGAGGAGAGGGTGGTGAGCGTAGCAAATTGGGTGAAGTGGGGGCGCTAGCGTGCGCCCGAAACGTTGACCTTTGTGCCCGAGATATAAGACGCCGCGTCCGAGAGCAAGAACAGGATCGCATTGGAGACCTCTTCGGCCTGGCCGACGCGTTTCATGGGCAGCATCGGGCCAACAGCCTCGACCCGTCCTTTGGGCTGGATTTCGGTGTCGATCACGCCCGGGCTGACCGCGTTCACGCGGATGCCTTCGGCGGCAACTTCCTGAGCCATGCCCCAGTTCATGGAGTCGATGGCACCCTTGGAGGCCGCGTAAGCAACGTTGATGCCCGCCCCACCAAGGTGGGAGGACGCGGAGGATAGATGCACGATGGCACCACCTTTGCCGTTATGCAGCGTGGACATGCGCTTGATAGCTTCGCGCGAACAGATGAAGGTGGCGGTGATGTTCAGGGTCCAGAGCTCTTCCAGCCCGTCCCAGTCGAGTTCATCGACCCGCGCATAGGGGCCGACGATCCCAGCGCTGTTGACCAGATGGGTCACGGTGCCTAGTTCCTTGTCGACGGCCTCGAACATGCGGACGATATCGGCTTCCTTAGTGATATCGGCTTGCACGGCGATGGCCTTTGCGCCGGCTTTTTTACAAGCCGCGACGACTTGGTCGGCGCGTTCCTTGTTGCCAACATAATTGACGCAAATGGACTCATATCCCTGCGCTGCAGCACCGATGCAGGTGGCTGCGCCAAGACCACGGCTTCCGCCGGTCACAATCAGAACTCTGGACATGAAATTTTCCCCGGATGGATGTTTGTTTCGCTCCCCAATGCATACCCGTTCAGCCCGTCAGGTTCAATTGCCGCAATTGCGGGGGAGTCCGTCCTGCGGCACAATCGGAGCCTGCGAGGCTCCGCCTGAGAGCCCGAATAATCCAGATCTGAGGGAACAGAATCTATGGTCAGTGACAACGTAAAATCATTCGAAGTGGCGTTTGAATGCGATGCAACCGGTGTCGGTAGCATGCGCTGTGAAATGGATGTGCGCTTGATGGTCCCCGAAGTGATCGAATGGGAAATGGCGTCGGACGAATACGGTTTTCACGGTGGGGACGGCACGGCCCCGCTGCCGATTGCCTATTTCATCGCCGGCCTGACCAGCTGCCTGATGACCCAGATGCGCGCGTTTTCCAAACGCCTGCGGGTCGATATCGCTGACCCGAAGATTTCTTGCCGCTGTGAATGGGTGGCAACCCAGAAAGGCCGCGAACCCTATGAGTCCGCGCCCAAGAGTATCACCATGGATATCTCCTTTGACACGGACTCACCCCTGGAAGACCAGCTGCGCCTAATCGAAGCCGCCAAGAAAGGCTGCTTCATCGAAGCCATGCTGACCCCCCAAAACGATATCGCCCATCGCCTGAAGACTAGTGATGGCTGGGTCGCCTGCTGATAGAGTTAGTCCAAACTCGTCATACAAACGCAGCACGTCTTGATAAACTGCAGACCATTCAAATTAGAGACAACACTATGCCAAAATTTGCTTCCTGCCTGATGATGATGTTCACCGAGCACCCGCTGCCCGACCGTATTGCGGCGGCAGCAGATGTCGGGTTTACCGGCGTTGAAATCCAGCGCCCCTATGGTCAGGATCTCGACGACCTCGCCGCGAAGCTCGACCGGGCGAGTGTTGAATGCACCCTGCTCAACACGCCCTATGGCGACACTGAGGCTACGAAGTTCGGCCGCGCGGCGATCCCGGGACAGGAGGCTACATTCCTCGAAGACCTGACCCTGGCGATGGACAGCGCTGACGCGCTCGGCTGCACCCGCATCCATGTCATGTCAGGCACCATGCCCGCAGATGCCAACCCGGCGGAACACCGGGCGACGCTCGTTTCCAACATGCGTGAAGCCTCAGGCCGGGCAGCAGAGCGGGGCATCACCCTGCATCTTGAGCCTCTCAACCACACTGATAATCCCGGTTATTTCCTGGTCGGGCAGGCGATGGGGCATTCGATTACGGATGAGATCGCCCGGGATAATGTGAAGGTCCAGTTCGACCTTTATCATACCCAGATGGCAGAGGGTTTTGTCACCGACAAAATAGAGAACTTCCTTGCCAAATCCGCCTATATCCAGTTCGCTGGCGTCCCCGGGCGCAACGAGCCTGACTTCGGTGAAATGAACCACTCGTTCCTTTTCGATATGATCGAAGCCG
Organism: Alphaproteobacteria bacterium; assembly: GCA_028822385.1. Lineage (GTDB taxonomy): Bacteria > Pseudomonadota > Alphaproteobacteria > UBA6615 > UBA6615 > JABJAG01. The sequence goes on along the minus strand of JAPKDV010000015.1, from coordinate 26,355 downwards.
CCGGCTATGACGGCTGGCTCGGCGCGGAATACAAGCCCCGCGGAGGCACACTGGAAGGTCTCGGCTGGGCAAAGCCCTACGGGATCGGGTGAGGGCTGTATAAACACCTCTTCTGATCACACAACATCCTGAATGAAATCGCGCAATTCAATACACCACCAACGAAATCCTTACTTATCCGGAGCCACCCCATGAAAGCCGTCGCACTGACCCATTACCTGCCCATCGAGGATCCGAATTCGTTTCTCGATGTGGAGTTGCCGAAGCCCGAGGCCGCGGGCCGCGATCTGCTTGTGGCGGTGAAGGCTGTGTCGGTGAACCCGGTCGACACCAAGGTCCGTGCGCCCAAGGATGGGGTCGAAGACCCGCCCAAGGTTCTGGGCTGGGACGCCAGCGGCGTCGTCGAGGCCGTCGGCTCGGATGTCATGCTTTTCAAGGCCGGAGATGAGGTCTTCTATGCGGGAGACCTGACCCGCCCGGGTTCCAATTCCGAATTTCAGTTGATCGACGAGCGCATTGTAGGCCCGAAACCTAAAAGCCTGAGCTTTGCTGAAGCTGCCGCGCTGCCACTGACCACGATCACGGCCTATGAGAGCTTCTTTGAACATCTCGGCATCGATCGCGACGGCGCCAACAAGGGCCAGTCGATCCTGATCATCGGCGCAGGGGGCGGTGTCGGTTCAATCGGTATCCAGCTCGCCAAGGCGGCAGGGCTCGTGGTCATCGCTACAGCGTCACGCCCGGAGACGACCGCATGGGTCAAGGAACTCGGCGCGGATCATGTGGTCAATCATCGCGAGCCGATGGTGGAGCAAGTGCGCACGCTCGGCATGGAGCATGTGGATCACATCGCGATCTTCAACGATATGCGCCACTGGGAGACAGCGGTTGAGCTCATCCGGCCCCAGGGTGCGATTGTTTCGATCGATGCCACTAACCTGCCGATGCCCATGGATGCGATGAAGATCAAGTCCGCCAGCCTGCACTGGGAGTTCATGTACACGCGATCTATGTTTGAGACGCCCGATATGATCGAACAGCACAACCTGCTGACATATGTCGCGGGAGAAATCGACGCCGGGCGCATTCGCACGACCCTCAACGAGGTCATGAGCCCAATCAACGCTGAAACCATGCGGGCTGCCCATACCTTGATCGAGACCGGAACAGCAAAGGGTAAGGTCGTTGTCGAAGGCTTCTAAAAGGGGTGACGTTAGATTAGTGACCGACTGATCGGGGTCGACTTCTTTTTCATCGCCGCGATCATGGTATTCACGGTTATGTCGTGCTCATCTGCATGATGGACAACGCTCAACCATTGGGTGCGCTTCGTCCGCCTTAGGAGTCTGGCGTCCAGAGGATGTCCGTCGTCATCGAGCGTTCATCGCGCATCTCCCAACGTCCGGCGTCAACGCGTGCCAAAAAATCACCGAGAAGCTGGTTGAAGAGCGCCGGTTCTTCTTGGTTGATCAGGTGCCCCGAGCGCGGCAGCAACACCAGTGCCGATGATGGAATGTTGCGCTTCATGAAAAGTCCGACATCCAGACATGGGTCATCCTCGTCGCCGTTCATGATCAATGTTGGCACGCGTAGCGCCTGCATCTTTGCCGGAAATTCGTAGAGCGAGGGACGCCCGCCTTGCACCGCGCGCATGGTGTTCGCCGAGCCCAGAGTTGAGTGGTCGGCCATATGGCTGGCGAACTCAGTCCAGCCGCGCGGGTCCTTGTTGGCAAACTGCACCCGGGTCGGGCCTATGGCATAAATCTTCGAGAACTCGGCCATCGTGTCGGACATGATGCGGGACGCAACTTCTGCTGATTCTCGTGCAAACTGCTCGCGCACATCGGAATGCGCGCCGTATCCAGCGCCAGCCAAGGTCAAGGAGAGCGCGCGGTCAGGATAGTGAAACCCGAAATGGAGCGCTGCGAACCCACCCATCGACAGGCCAATAATATGCGCTTTCTCAATCCCTAGTGCGTCCAGTACGGCCAGAATGTCGTCGGTGGCGCGTTGCTGGCCGTACTTGGATAGATCTTCGGGCACATCGGAAGGCGGATAGCCGCGTGCGTTAAAAGCGATGGTACGATAGTTTCGCGCGAAGTGTCGGATTTGTGGCTCCCAACTTCGTATGTCACCGCCGAACTCGTGGGCAAAGATCACGGGTGTGCCGCTGCCCGCCTCCTCGACCCAGAGCTTCACACCGTCGTCTGTTATGATATGGGGCATCATCTTCTCCTGCAGGTTTTGTATTTAGGCTCTTGGACTCGTGCGCCGCGTTAGGACTTTTTCTCCATCGCCGCGATCAGCGCATTCACCGCCACGTCATGCTCATCCGTGTGATGCGCGAGCGCCTGGAAGGCGGCGGCCATTTCCAGCACCGTTTCCAGCCGTGAGTGCACGCCTTCGCGCAGCAGCTTCTTGGACATGCGCAGTGAGTGACCCGGATTGGCGGCGATCTTGCCCGCCAGGATGTGGGCTTCGTCCATCAGCGTTTCGTGGGGCACGACTTTGGAGATGAGGCCGATGGCGAGGGCTTCCTCGGCGCCGATCATGTCGCCGGTGAAGGTCATCTCTGCAGCTTTCGACATGCCGACGAGCTTGGGCAGCAGGTAAGCCCCGCCGTCGCCCGAGATGATACCAAGCTTGGCAAAACTCTCGGCAAAGCGCGCTTTTTCTGAACCGATCCGGATGTCGCACATGCAAGCTAAATCGCAGCCGGCACCAACTGCCGCACCGTTCACCGCGGCAATCGTGGGAACCTCAATGTTGTAGAGGCTCAGCGGAATGTTGTGGATGTCACGCTTGTAGTTGTTGCGGATCTGGTAGGGGCCACCTTCAGACAGGCCCTTGCGATCACGCATGTCTTTCACATTGCCGCCCGCACTAAAGGCGCTGCCCGCGCCGGTCAGGATCACGCATTTGACGTCGTCATCGCGCGAGATTTTATCTGTCGCGTCCAGAAAGGATTTGTACTGGCTCTCACCCGACAGGGGGTTGCGCGCTTCGGGTTGGTTCATCGTCAGGGTGACGACGGCGCCGTCATGTTCATAGGTCAGAAAATCACTCATGGCTTCCTCGTAACATGTGTTCAGGTGCATTTTGTATCGTAGCCTCTCTGCCCGATGGGTGAGAAGGGGCTCCCGGCCTCCTTGTTCGTCATCTCCGAGAAGGCGGGGGGCCGTACACGCCGGTATTCAATCATATAGGCGATTGTGTTTGTGGGTTCCCGTCTTCGTGGGAACGACGACAGAGGGTGCACGTAGCTGGCTCGTTATCTCGTCGTTCGCTAAGCTGTGCGCGTATTTGGGGAAAGTGATGCAACCACTGACGTTCGAACCGTGTGATCTGCCCGACGCTGCCGAGGCGTTGCGTGATGACGTGCGCGCATTTCTGGCCGACGAGCTAGCGGGTTATCCGGTTTCCAAACGCGCCCATTCCTGGATTGGCTTCGATGCGGATTTCTCCTGCAAACTGGGCGCGCGCGGCTGGCTGGGCATGACCTGGCCTGCGCCCTGGGGGCCAGGGCGTAGCGCGCTGGAGCGTTATGTGGTGATCGAGGAGCTGCTTGCCGCTGGTGCGCCTGTGGCAGCCCACTGGATCGCCGAACGCCAGAGTGGGCAATTACTGCTGCGGTTCGGCAATGACGAACAACGCGCGCTGTGCCTGCCCGGGATTGTCGCCGGAGAAACCTATTTTTGCATCGGAATGAGCGAGCCGGATTCCGGTTCGGACCTGGCCTCGATCCGTTCGAAGGCGGTCAAGACTGACGTTAAGGGTCAGTCCGGCTGGGTCATCAACGGCCGCAAGGTATGGACGACATATGCCCAGAACTCCCACTACATGATTGCATTGCTGCGCACGGGGGAAGCCGAGAAAAGCCGCCATGAGGGTACCACCCAATTCCTGATCGATCTGTCTTTGCCCGGCGTGGGAGTGCGCCCGATCCGTAATATGCTCGGCGACGAAGAGTTCAACGAGGTCACCTTTGACGAGGTGTTCGTCCCCGACGCGATGATGATCGGCGCGGAAGGTGATGGCTGGCGGCAGGTGACAGCGGAACTGGCGTTTGAACGTAGTGGCCCGGATCGTTTTCTGAGTGCATTTGCGCTTTTGATTGAGCTGGTGCGCTTTGTAAGTACCTTGCCGCCCGAGGCCGCAGCGGGGGCCTATGACGCGGTGGGGCGGCTCTATGCCCATCTGTCGACCCTTCGGGCGTTGTCCATTTCCGTGGCCACCCGGCTTGATGCGGGTGAGGAACCGGCGCTGGAAGCCTCTGTGCTCAAGGATCTTGGCGTGACCTTCGAGCAGTCAATCCCGGAGATTGCCCAGCAGATATTGGGGATCGCCCCGCGTCTTGATTGCGGCAGTGATTTTGAAAGCTCGCTCGCCTATGTGCAGCAGGCCTGCGTATCCTTCTCCCTACGCGGTGGCACTACAGAAATCATGCGCGGCGTCATCGCCCGCGGATTGGGCCTGCGATGAGTGACGAACGCAATATGATCGCCGAGACCGTCGAACGTCTATTTGAGGAGCATCTCGATACAACTGTCATCGAAGTCGCGGAATCGGGCATTTGGCCGACAGCCTTGTGGGATGAGATCGCCGCCAATGGTCTCGACCGGGTGCTGGTGCCTGCTGAACAAGGCGGGATCGGCGGCAGCTGGGAAGACGCCTTTGTTATCATTCGTGCAGCTGGACGTCATACTGCCCCGGTGCCGCTGGCCGAAACCATCGGCGCAGGCTGGCTGCTCGCTCAGGCAGGGCTGGACGTGCCTGAGGGACCGTTGAGCCTGACCGATGATATTGCCCGGGTGCCCTGGGCAGCTCAGGCCGTGCAGATTCTCATTGCCGCCGGGGACGGTGCGTTCACGGTCCGCGAACCCGGCGAAACGGAAATCATACCAGATCGTAATATAGGGCGGGACCCGCGGGATGGAATAACGGATCCTGGAACCGCGACCCAACATACAGGCGAAGTTCAGACCATCGGTGCGTTGGTGCGTTCCTGCCAGATGGCTGGAGCGATAGCTGAAGTACTCGAATTGTGTGTCACCTATGCCGGGGAGCGGGTGCAGTTCGGACGCCCGATCGGTAAGTTTCAGGCGATGCAGCAGAAACTGGCCCTTCTGGCCGGCGAATCTGCTGCGGCGGGGATCGCCGCGCAAAGTGCATGCCGGGCGATAGATCGGGACGAGGACGCGATGTTCGCGATCGCGATTGCCAAAATTCGCACCGGCGAAGCGGCAGGCAAGGCCGCGGCGATATCCCATCAGGTGTTCGGAGCCATCGGCTTCACTGATGAGCATCATCTCCACCACCTGACCCGACGACTGTGGTCCTGGCGCGCCGAGTTCGGCGGCGAACGCATCTGGTCCGAGCGGCTGGGTCGTGCTGTGGCAGAGCAAGGTGCAGACAACCTCTGGCCGGGGCTGACGCAAGGGTTCTGAGCAGATAGAATTCGCTGAACGTATTTTGGGGGAGCGCGTCTCGTGCAGTTTGTCAGTTATCTGGGTGAATCCAGCCCGACCTATGGTCTGGTTGTTGGTGACGGCATCGTCGATTTGGGCAAGCGTGGCCCTTATGGAAGCCTAAAAGCTGCGATCACGGCAGGTGATTTGATGGCCCTCGGCAAGGTAGCGCAAGGCGAAGCACCTGACATTGCCCTCGCAGATGTCACTTTTCTACCGACCATCCCGGACCCGCATCACGTCTTCTGCGCGGGCAAGAACTACAAGGATCATGTCGTCGAAATGGGCTTCGAGATGCCGGAGCATCTCACCCTGTTTCTCAAAGCCAACAGCACCTTGGTCGGCCATGGTGGAGAGATGATCTGCCCAAAAGTGTCCGAATGCCTGGATTTTGAAGGTGAGCTTTGCGCCGTGATCGGCAAGGAAACCCGCCACGTGTCAGAAGCCGAAGCGCTCGATTATGTGGCCGGGTATACGGTCATGGTTGATGGCAGTGTGCGCGATTTTCAGAAGCACTCAGTGACGGCGGGGAAGAACTTCCACGCGACCGGCCCGCTGGGCCCGTTGATGACCACTGCCGATGAGATCCCTGATCCCTCGCAGCTTCACATCACCACGCGCCTGAACGGTGATATGGTGCAGGATGCGGGCGCGGATCTGTTGATATTCGACATTCCCTACATCATTTCCTATCTGTCGAAGGTCACGGTGCTGCAACCGGGCGACATCGTCGCGACGGGCTCGCCCGAAGGGTCGGGGGCAGGCCGCACTCCGCCGCTCTGGATGAGGGGTGGGGACAAACTTGAAGTCGAGATTTCGAAGATCGGCAAACTTTCCGTCGACATTGTTGACGAGACCTGAGGAGAACAAGCCATGACGATCCAGCGCGTTGAAAAGCTGATTTACGGCGTTGAGGATATGGAGGTCGGCACCCAGTATTACCGGGACTGGGGACTGGAAGAGGTTAAAAGTGGCCCTGAGCGCGCCGTGTTTCGTACGCGGGTGGGACAAGTCATTGAGCTTCATCCGGCCGGACATCCGTCCCTGCCGCCGACACCAGACCCGGCAGGCTCGACCTTGCGTACCGCAATCTGGGGTGTTGGGAACGAAGCTGGCCTCAAGGCGCTGGTTGCAGAGGTGTCGCGGGATCGCGACGTCCGCGAAGATGAAGGTGTTTTTTCGTTTTCCGATGAAAGCGGCAATACGGTCGGGCTGACCGTTGCGCAGACGGTTGAGGCGAAGGTTGATCTTGTGCCGGTCAACGTCAACAAGATCGAGCCGCGGATGAACGACTTTATCGACCCCAAAACGCAGGCGAACCCGATCCGCATCGGCCATGTGGTTTTTGCAATTGAGATGGCGGACCGTAAAAAGGCCGTTGGGTTCTATCTTGACAGGCTTGGCTTCCGGTTATCGGACAGCACCAAGACCGGCGGCGATTTTATGCGCTGCGCCGGCAGCCACGACCATCACAATCTGTTTCTGATCAGCCGCGCCGACCGCAATGCTTTCGATCATGCCTCTTTCGAGGTCGAGAATTTCGACATGGTGATGATGGGCGGTAAGTTCATGAAGGAAGCCGGCTGGAAAGCGGAGACCGCGCCGGGTAGACACATCCTGGGCTCCAATTACTTCTGGTATTTTCGCAACCCGTGTGGCGGCAACACAGAGTATTTCGCCGATATGGATCGGATGAATGACGACTGGGAGCCCCGCATCTGGGACGAAAGCCCCGGCTTCTCGATCTGGTCCCTCGACGATACGGCGATGGCCTAGAGCTACGCGTTCAGCACTGCCAGCATGGCGTCCAGATGGGCTGCGCCGAAGGCTTTGGAGCGGTCAGGGGACCAGCCATGGGTGGCGTCGGGCGCGTTCACGTTGTCCTTGAAGGGCATTTCCAGTGTTAGCGCCAGACAGCCGAACTCTTCGGCGACCCAGTTCGAGCATAAGGTCATGTTGCCCTTGCCCGGCCTGGCATCGGGATATCCATATTTGGTCTGAAACTCCGGGCTCGCCCGCAATAGCGTGTCAGAGAAGACTTTTTGCAAGGTCTTCTGGCGTTCGCTAAGCGAGGGAATGCCCATCATCCCGGCCAGGAAGTTATAGGGCAGGGCTTCATCACCATGCACGTCGAGGCAGAAGTTAGCCCCGGTTGCCTGCATACGTTGGCGCACAAGAAACACCTCTGGGCTACGATCCATGGACGGTTTCGACCATTCACGATTGAGGTTTGCTCCCGCCGCATTGGTCCGTAGATGGCCACGGCGTGAGCCATCTGGGTTCATATTGGGCACGATGTGGAACACGGCGCGTTCGCGCAGGGCCCGCGCAGTGCGGTCTGAAGGATCGAGTAGGCGATCAAGAAATCCCTCCATCCACCACTCGGCCATGCTCTCGCCGGGATGCTGGCGGGCAATCGCCCAGAAGTTCTGCTTCTCAGGAGCGGGTTCACCGATGCGCAGCAGATCCATGGTCTGACCGTCGAGGGTCTCCCCCAGAACGTCGAGAGAGACACCGTCGGCGAGCTGTGCCCGGGCTATCAGGCTGGCGTGCTGTTCCATCGTGTAGGGTGCAAAATAGGCATACCAGACGCTATCGGTGCGCGGCGTGTGGGCAATCGTCAGGATACCATTTTCATAGCTGGTGGGTACCCGGGTCCAGGTCTTGCGATCACTCGAGGCAACGGCCTGATAATCCTCAAACCCTTTGGGATAGGCGGCATCCCTGGCATTGGTGATCTTCAGGTTGACCGGCGTGTCCTTCGCGCCGTTCAGGCGGAAATGGAACCACTGGTAGAATTCGGAATTGTTGTCCTTTTGGATTGTGAGGCGAATATCGGCAGGTTCGGCCGCGCGGGTGCAAACGATATTACCGCTGTCAAAATTGCTGTTAATGTGAAGGGGCATGGAGATCCTGTGATCGAGGAGATCGGCTAGGGAATGATCTTGTTGTCCCGCAGCTTTTGAAGCTGGCGGGTGATGGTGGCTTCGCTGTCCCAGACTTCGGTCCAACCGGCCTGGAAGATCTTGGTCAGGCTCGACATCTGGTCGATGTCGTTGTTTAGCGCCATATCAAGATAGCGCCAGTTGACGATCTGTTCGAGCGCATAGGGTTTGAGACCGTATCGTTCGACCATGCTGTCCCACAGCGCGCCCTTGTCGTCCATCTGGGCCGAGATCTCGATGGGCTGCGGGTCGGCGAGGGGCATGTTGAAGAATTCGCCAATCCGGGGCCAGACATCGTGCCAGCGAAACAGGTCACCATTGGTTATGTTGAAGGCGTTATTGGCTGCTGCCGGCGTCGTGGCCGTCCACATCATGGCCCGAGCGAGCAAGTCCACATCGATGAACTGGTAGAGCCGCCCGAAGAAGCCGGTGTTGCCGGGCCAGCGCAGAGGGAGGCCAAGCTCTTTCGAAATTGCGCCGTAACACGCGATCCCGGTTAGTAGGTTCATGGCGCTGCCGGTCGAGAACCCCCAGACACCATGAGGACGCAACGCGGACCAGGACCAAGGTTTGCCTGCTTGGCGCGCTTCCAGCCAGTCTTGCTGGGCGTGATAGAAATTCTGCGGCAGCGGGCGCGGGTCGTCTTCGCGGGCCGGGGTTTTGTAAGAGCCCAGATAGGTGCCGTACCACTTGGCGCCGAGCATCAACTGTACATGCTGCAGATGGGTAGCCACCGGTTCGATTGCGTCGAGCATATTGGCTAACATCCCGAGATTGACCGGGATTTCGGCCGGCACGCTCCGCTGCTGAGAATAGGCAGTGTAGAAAATATGCGTGATTTCAGACAGCCCGCCGAGCTTGGCCTTGCAGTCTTCCGCATTGGTCAGGTCGGCCGAGATGAACCGCGCCCGGGTTGGAAAATCAGGCGCGCGGCGTGACACCGCGGCAATGTCCCAGTCGAGCATGTCTTCCAGGCCTTCGAGCAGAGCCCGGCCGGTAACACCGAGCGCACCGACGATGAGAGCGGTCTTTTCGGCCATATCAGGGAATAATTCGGTTGGCGCGCAGTTTTGCGAGCTGGCGTGTGATTGTCTCTTCAGTGTCCATCACCTCGGTCCAGCCGGCCTGACGCAGTTTGGTCAGGCTTGACATCTGGTCGAAGCCATTGGCAAACGCATAGTCGATGAAGGGCCAGGTGGCGATATCGGACATGGCGTATTTGTGTAGCTGGTGAGCTTGCGTGATTTCAGCCCAGAGTGGTTCCTTGTCGGCCATCACATCCTGCAAACGCAGCGTCTGTAGGGGCCCGATCTCCATATCAAAGAAATCTGCGATCTTAGGCCAAAGCAGCGACCAGCGGGTGTAGTCGCCATTGGTAATGTTGAAGCCTTCATTGGCGGCTGCCGGTGTCGTTGCGACCCAGAGCATTGCTCGTGCGATGATGTCCACATCGGCGATCTGATAGACGCAGTCGAGCAGTGCTGGGTTGCCCGGCCATCTCAGCGGCAGGCCGAGATGTTTGGAGACGCTCGCGTAGACGGCAAGCGAGGTCATCATATTCATGGCACTGCCAGTCGAAAACCCCCAAACCCCATGGGGTCGCAGCGCCGACCAGGTCCAGTCACGCTGGGTCTGACGTTCGACCAGCCAGTCTTGTTGATCGTAGTAGAAATTCGGCGGCATGTGCCGTGGGTCGTCTTCCTTCGCCGGTGTCTGGTAGGGCTTGCCGAACTGCACGCCGTACCATTTCGCGCCCTGCATCAACTGGATGTGCTGCAGGTTTTTGGCTACAGGCTCGATCCCCTCAACCAGATTGACTAGCATTGCAAGATTTGGCGCGACCTCAGCCGCGAAACTCTTACCTGGCGCATAGGGTGTGAAGAATACGTGGGTGACCTGCGGCATCTCTGCCATGGCGCTGGCCGTGGCGTCACGATCGAGCAGGTCGAGCGAAACGAAACTGGCGCTGGTTTCGAAATCCGATGCGCGACGTGACAGGCCTATCACAGACCATTCCGGGTCGTCTTCCAGATACTCGACGAGCGCACGGCCAATAACACCGAGCGCACCGGCAATCAGGGCGCAATTTTGGGGCATGGATTTATAAACCTTGTTGAAGAAACAACGCCCAAGCATAGCGCTCTTCCCCCGAAAGGTCCGCCATTGCAAAGAAAATCGTTGTAGATATTTACTTGATATATCAGAGATGTTTTAGTGTGGGTGAACTAGAGAGACCCCAATGGGCGTGAAACCAGCACAAAGCCTGACCGATCAGGCCTATTCGACACTCGAGGAACGGATCGTCACCTTGCAGCTCGCACCGGGTGAGGTGATTTCCGAAGGTGTAGTCTGTGAACAGACAGGCTTTGGCCGCACGCCGGTGCGTGAGGCATTGCAGCGGCTAGCCCAGCATCATCTGGTCAGCATCTTTCCCCGGCGGGGTATGTTCGTCACCGAGATCAATGTCCAGACCCATCTACAATTGCTTGAACTTCGCCGAGAAATCGAACGGTTGATGGTATGCCTTGCCGCACGTCGCCGCACTGCAGCCGAGCATCTGCAATTCGCGGAAATAGCCGCCGCCATGGAAAAGGCTGCGGAAACCAACAACGACGAACACTTCATGGTCCTCGACAAGACATTCAACGCGCTGGTGGGGAAAGCCTGCCGCAACGCCTTTGCCCAGACATCCATGGAGCAGTGGAACCCGCTGTCCCGCCGCTTCTGGTTCCGCCACCACACCCTGGTCGGCGACCTTCCTAAAATGGCAGCCCTCCACGCCGATATCGCCTGGGCGATCGTCGCGGGGGATGAGGACACCGCTGCCCGCACCAGTGATCTACTGGTTGACTACTTGACAACTTTCACTCGCGCCGCGCTGGACGCAGGAACCTGATTCCGACGGAGACGAGAATGGCAAACGATACTGCAAACAAGACACTGAAATATTGGGGTTGGGGCTATGCCGAAGACGGGCTGTCCGCGGACCAGGCCAAATCCCTGCTGAACACGATTTCAGAAGGCTTTGGCATTGAGCCATCCCGCGATGGCGCGTTCCCCACCATGGACGCGATCACGCTTCCCACACCGCGGATTGAGGCACCTGCGAACCTGTCAAAAATCTGCACCTCAGATACCCATGACCGTGTGGTGCATTCCTTCGGCCAGTCTCAGCCTGATTCGATCCGTATCTACAACGGTGATTTCGAACACGCGGTGGATCTCGTTGCCTATCCCAAAACCAGCGCGGATATCGCTGCAATTTATGACTGGGCCGGTAACAAAAATGCCGCCGTGATCCCCTTTGGTGGCGGCTCCTCCGTGGTCGGCGGCGTCACCAGCGATGTGGGCTGCAATTTTAACGGCGTTATCTCCGTCGACATGACGCGCATGAACAAGGTGCTTGAGGTCGATCCTATTTCTCGCGCGGCACGCATTCAAGGTGGCGCCCGCGGTCCGGAGCTTGAAGCTCAGCTCAAACCCCACGGCCTGACCCTCCGTCATTTCCCGCAAAGCTTTGAGCATTCGACCTTCGGCGGCTGGGTCGCCACGCGGTCCGGCGGTCATTTCGCGACCCTCTATACCCATATCGATGATCTGGTGGAAAGCACTACGACTGTCACCCCTGTCGGCAATATCGTCTCTCGCCGCCTGCCGGGTTCAGGGGCCGGGCCAAGCCCTGATCGGTTCATGATGGGCACCGAAGGCGCACTAGGAATCATTACCGAAGGCTGGGCCCGCCTGCAGGGCCGCCCGACCTACAAGGCGACAGCGGGCTTTCGTTTTACTGATTTCTTCGATGCCGCTCGCGCGGTGCGAATGGTCTCCCAGGCCGGGCTGTTCCCGGCGAATCTCCGCATCGTCGATGGTACCGAATTAAAGGTGAACGGGGCGGGCGACGGCTCCTTCGCCTTGATGGTGGTCTCGTTTGAGAGCGCTGATCACCCGGTGGACACCTGGATGGCCCGGGCCGAGGAATGCTGCCTTGATGTAGGCGGCGTGATCGATGTGGACTGGCGCAACAACCCCGAGGCCAATCTACAGGGTGCGGTTGGCGCATGGCGCACGGCCTTTATCCGCATGCCCTACAACCGGGAACAACTGACCCCGCGCGGCATTATCTCCGACACCTTTGAGACGTCGACAACCTGGGACGTGTTCGAGAGTTTCTACCATGCCATCAAGGATGCCACCCAAGCCGCCATCCGCGACGTAACGGGCCATGATGGCGCCGTCTCCTGCCGCTTCAGCCACGCCTATCCGGACGGACCGGCGCCATATTTCGCCTTCCACGCACCCGGTAACCCGGGTGGGGATGGCACGGTAATGTTGGAACAGTGGCAGGAAATTAAGACCCGCTGCTCAGACGCCCTGATCGCCAATGGCGGTACCATCACTCATCACCATGCCGTCGGTCGCGATCATCACAAATGGTATGAGCAGCAACGGCCGGCACTGTTTGGGAACATTTTGGGTGACGCGAAGAAGCGGCTGGACCCGAAAGGCATTCTCAATCCCGGGGTGATTGTGGGTTAAGTTTAAGGGGATTACATATTTGCATATGATTCTTCCTAGGCGCCTTCGTGTCCCGATTGGAGCATGCTTGAGGCCTGAGCGGCGGAAACGGGAAACCTTATATGATCGAACTCATAAATTCTGAGCTGGAGCGCCTGAAGGCCGACGAATTGTCTCTCGGCATCGGCATTCCCATTACCAATTCACCGGCGATTGCGCGCACCATGGCGGTGGGCCGGTATAGGTGACATACCTAAAGATGCTTATGCCCAGACATATATCGATATGGGCGTGCGCTTTGTTCTCGCGGGCGCCGCAACTGGCTTCATCGCAGCAGGCGCAAAGGCTCGGTCCGAAGGATTGCGTAAACTACAATCGTAAGCGGGGTCATGTGTCTGTATTGCCACTGTTATGCTGCGGGAGGCATATTCGGACGGACCGCGTTCGGTTAACTTTTGTGGCTTAATTAGCGGTTTTCGCCAAGCATTTAATATCCAGCCGTGGTGTTACGGCATGTCGTGACGCTGGAGTGTGTGTTCGTGGAACTTCTTCCTCCAGAGATAGATGCACTGGCGACGAGCCTGCTCGTGGCTATCAGCTTTGCCGGGGCGTTTATAACAGCGGCTATGGGAATTGGGGGCGGGGTAATCATGATCGCCTTCATGGCGACACTTATGCCGGCTGCTGCCGTTATTCCCGTTCATGGCGTCGTGCAGATTGGTGCCAATGCCACGCGGGCGGTCTTGCAGCGGTCCCATATCGATTGGAAGACATCTCTCTATTTCGTCATGGGTAGTGTTGTAGGCGTATCTATCGGCGGCAGTATCGTCGTGACCTTGCCGATAGATATTCTGCGTGCGGGGCTTGGTCTTTTTATTCTCTACACGGTGTGGGGGCCCAAGCTAAAATTTGTGGCGAATGGCTATCTGAATGTGTCCCTGATCGGGTTGATCGCGAGCATCCTGACCATGTTCTTTGGCGCTACAGGGGTGTTTATCGCGGGCCTACTCCAGCAGCGTGGCTATGTGCCACGGGAGTTCGTCGGTACCCATTCGATCTGTATGGGGTCACAGCATATTCTGAAGATCATCGTCTTTAGTCTGTTGGGTTTTGCGTTCGCTGAATGGCTGGGTCTGATCGTCATGATGCTGACTGCCGGGATGTTGGGAACTGTGCTTGGAAGTCAAGTTTTGAACCGGCTACCCAAAGCGATGTTTGACAAAGTCCTAAAAGGAATTCTTACACTTCTGGCGCTAAACCTGCTCGCCATGGGCGGGGAGCTATATAGTCTGACTTGATGGATGAACTTCTACCGTCGCTGACGCTCGGCGCTGATCGCCGGCTTCGTCGACGGAACAACCCCCAGTGTGGTTTTCGCCGCCGTGGTAGTCACGGTGGCGCTCTATATGAGCCTAACCCTGCCGAAATAGTGCATTCGTCAAAGCCTGCCGTCCGGATTATCCGGATGGCCCAGCAGCTCCCTGATTGTCCGGCTCTCTGCAATGATGGAAATCGGGGGTGGCTCGCTCTATTTGCTGCTCTTCAATGGGGTCGGGTTTCCCCTGCGCCGGGTGGTGGGGACGGCCGCCGCAATTGGGCTGATTTAGTCAGCTTGCTGCGTCGAGGATCTCGCGAAATTCATCATCACTGATCTGGCGACGCACGGCCTTAATTTTCTCCCGCAGGCGTACGATCACATCCGTTTCATGCCCGTCAGGAATGGCTAGGCCCAGTTCGGCAGCCTTCGTGCGTACGGCCCAAGGGCCGGAGTAATGGCCAAGTAGGTTGTGCTGGGTGTTGCCGAAGATTTCAGGCCTCATGCAGAGATAAGACCAGAAACCTTCTTCGGTGGGTGGAACGCAATAATGCACTTCGACAAGGTGGGAGAAAGCGGTCTTGCCGACAAATGGCATGGTGTCTGGCATCGGCCAGGGCATGGTTTCGGCAACCAGCTGAGACAGCTCGGTCATCTTGTCGAGTTTGATGCCGCAATCCAAGCCGTAATATAGCTGGATCACGGAAGCTACTTCAGCAAAGCAGGCAATATGTGCGCGCTCGCCCAGCCCGTTCACGCAGGCATCTATGATGTCGGCGCCACCTTCCAGCCCGGCATAGAGCGCAGCAGCGGCCATACCGATGTCATTGTGGGTGTGAAGTGCAATCTCGGTGCCGGGCAGGAGGCGTTTCATCTCGCGAACCACATGGGTGTAGACGCGATAGATTGCCATCCCGTTGATATCGTCGAGGCGAATCATGTCGGCGCCGGCATCGACCAGTTGCCCGCAGACTGCAGCCAGCTGGTCGATGGGGATACGTGTGCAGTCTTGAATTAGGCAGCCGACCTTGCGATCTGGTCCAGCCTTCGCCCGGGCATAAGCCACGGATCCCATGGCTCGTTCGATGGCGGTTTCTATGGAGATACGTTCGCCTGCCATGGATTCAAATAGGCACATCTGGTGTTCGGAGAACGAGAAGCAGAGCGAGGCATAATCCGCACCGTGATCGTAGTTCAGATCGATCTCAGGCTTGGCCAGTTCCGGGTTGAGTACGGCGGTGGGATGGACTAGGGCATCTATCAGTACATGGGGATGGCGTTTTTTGACCTCCTCCATCTCCTTGGGGTCGTCGTGATGCATTTGCATCATCGAAACCCCGGCTTCGACCAGTTTGTCAGCAATCTTCAGCACCTGATCTCGAGTCAGGGATACACCGGGAAGCTGGCGCCCTTCGCGCAGGGTGATGTCGCAGAGCTGAACCTTGTCCGGCAGGGTCATTTCGGCGCGGATTTCTTCAGAAAACCCGTGCGGCGAAATCCTCCACTGATTCGTCGTGGCCTCGAGCTTGTCGTTGACAGGGTATCCAGTCATGGCGTCCTCCGTTGGCGTGTGTTTGGGTAACGGCCAGTTGCTAATTACTCGTTGCCCTTCACGATTCTGGGCAAAATATTGGCGGCTGTCTACGATGGGCAGATGTCCTACACTCGCGATCCTATGCATCGTCAGGAGTTCTCATGAATATCTTTGTCACCGGCGCAACAGGCTATATTGGCGGTACCGTCTCTTCCCGGCTATTAGATGCAGGTCATAAAATTCACGGTTTGGCGCGCAATCAGGAACGAGCGGAACGGCTTGAGGAACGTGGAATCATACCCGTCTTGGGGTCGCTTGAGGATTTTGACGTACTCCATGATGCAGCGCAGGCTGCGGATGCCGTGATCAACGCAGCCAATGCGGACAACCCCTTTGCGGCACGCGTTCTGGTGGATGCACTGCGGGGATCAGGCAAGACGTTGTTGCACACTAGCGGCACTAGCACGGTCGCTGACAACGCCAATGGTGCCTATAGCGACGCAATTTATCACGAGGACAGCATTCTCGACCCGTTGCCCGAGAAGACGGGACGCATCGCGATCGACCGCATGGTTTGTGGTGCGGCGCATGATGGCGTACGCGCAGTGGTGCTCTCACCTTGCTTGATCTACGGCAAGGGATTGGGTGTCCGTCCTGACAGTATTCAGGTGCCGATGTTCATTGAAATAGCGAAGACTTCTGGCGTACCCCGGCATCTGGGAGCTGGAGAAAACCTTTGGTCTCATGTGCATATTGAAGATTGTGCCGATGCCTATATGGCGGCTTTTGAGCACGCCACAGCGGGCAGCTATTTCTATATCGAAGCCGGCGAAGCCAGCATGGGGGACCTTAGTCTAGCTGTGGGGCGCTTGTTGGGCATGGAACCCAGGACCGAAAGCCTAACATTGTCAGATGCGGTGCGGGCATGGGGTCCGCCTATGGCGCATGGTATGGGGTCTAATGTTCGTGTTCGTGCGGATAAGGCCCGCGCGATATTGGGCTGGGAGTCCAAGGGGCCGGGCTTGCTCGATGATATTGCACAGGGCTCCTATCGGGACGCTGTGTAGCGAAGCATAAAAAAGCCCCGGTGATTAGCCGAGGCTTTTCTTTTAAGTTGTGTGTTCGACTAGTCGTCCTTGTGACCGGCCATCCCACCTGAGATTTCCTCGGTCGCTTCTGCAGCGAGTTCCCCTGGAAGTACAAGGTTGAGGATGATCGCGATAAACGCAGCAGGAAGCAGGCCTGAGGCGAGCAACACGCGGGCCGTATCGGGCACGTGCTGGAGTGCACCCGGTTCGAGCTGTAGCCCAAGACCGATCGACAGCGACACGGCGAAGATCACCATGTTGCGGCGGTTCCAGGTCACATCAGCCAGCATCGAAACGCCCGCTGCGGCGACCATGCCGAACATGACGATGACACCTCCCCCGAGAACCTCGATCGGGATCGTTGTGATCACGGCACCGAATTTGGGGAACAGACCAGCGACGATCAAGAAGATCGCACCGAAGGTCACCACGTGGCGGCTCATGACACCGGTCATGGCGACCAGTCCGACGTTCTGACTGAACGAGGTGTTCGGCAAGGCACCGAAAAGGCCCGCAACAGCTGAACCGAGACCATCGGCATAAGTGGCGCCGGTGATTTCCTTGTCTGTGGCTTCACGACCCGCACCACCCTTGGTAATACCGGACACGTCACCAACAGTTTCAATCGCCGAAACAAACGACATGAGGCAGAAGCCGATAATGGCAGCAAAACTGAACTGGATCATTCCAAAGTGAAACGGATCCGGCAGCGCAAACACGGCGGCCTTGCCGACGTTTCCGAAGCTCACTTCGCCAAGGAAGAAGGCAAAAACGTAACCGGCGAATAACCCAATCAACACAGCGGCAACCGACCACATTCCTTTGGCATAGAACTTCAGACCCAGTGTGACGACGATCACGACTAGTGCCATGCTCCAGCTCTCGAGACTGCCGTAAACAGGCTTGCCTATATTGGGCACACCACCCGCAGAATACTGGATGCCGACCTTAACCAATGCGAGGCCAATCATCAGGACGACAAGTCCTGTCACTAGCGGTGGCAGGGCAAAGCGAATACGGCCAATAAAGGTGCCGAGTACCGCGTGGAAAAGACCACCCACCAGCACGCCACCGAACAGAACTGGCAGCGCTTCAACACCTTTGCCCGCAACCAGCGGGATCATGATTGGAAGAAAAGCAAAGCTGGTGCCTTGTACAACCGGCAATCTCGCGCCGACTGGGCCCAAACCAATCGTCTGGATCAAAGTGGCGATGCCCGCGAAGACCATCGACATTTGGATCATGTAGATCATGGCACCTATATCAGGGGTACCGAACCCAATTCCGGCCGCGATTGAGATAATGATTGCAGGGGTCACGTTTGAGACGAACATCGCCAATACGTGCTGAATTCCCAGTGGAATCGCTTTCGCTATCGGTGGAGTGTAATCGGGATCGCGAAGTTGTTCTGGCGAACCTAAGCCTGTCAAAGCCATTTTTAAGCCTCCTTAGTTTATGTGGATTAGCGTGGTACAGCACGAGGCGTCGTTTTTTTTGAATTAGGTCTGCTTGATTGTGTATGGCGCTTCGAACCAGTGCTCCTCCAGATTGTCACCCTGGCCGATACGGTCGACCACGGCGAATAGACCCGGTGCTTGCAGCGGCGTGAGAACGCCGTGCCAAGTGCCCCGGTGATAATTGATGCCCTGACCGGGGCACGTAAGAAATGCTTTGGGTTCATGAGGTCGACCATCTCGGTTAGATGCCACAATAACGAGGAATGGGTCCGCAGACATTGGCAGGAATGCCTGACTGCCCTCGGGGTGCCGTTCCATCATGTCGAGTTCATAGGGAAGGGATCGTGGCTCGGCCTTGAATAGGTTGATACCGGCGCGCGCGCCGTCACCTGCAAAATCGAGATTGGCGAGGTCATGATATCGGCCACACATGCCACGATTGATGATCTGCGTCGGCACACCATCGGCTTCGAGCACGTCACCGAACGGCGCGAAGGTCTCCGCCTGCAAAGGGGCGGTATGTATGATGCCGTTCACGCAAGCGTCCCGGATAACCGGAGACGGCTGACGCCGCCATCGGGGAAGATATTGAGGCGGATATGGGTAACCGGTCCGATCTTGGTAATCTGATCGCCTGTAAATTCGTGCACCTTGTCAGCCGAGAGTTTGACCGATTCGAGCAGGGGATCCCAGAACATGGACGAGGCCACCACTGCATCGTCAACATCACCGGAAAAGTCGGAAAGATTTGCCGCTTGTATTGAGCAGCTGTCGGGGAAGTTGCCTTTGTAGAAGGCTGTGTCGACCACGGCGCCGGAAATCACGCCGCGACTTCCCAGCGCGATGATGATCCAGTCATGTCCTGGGCTTCGTCGACGCCTTGTCTCCCAGCCATCGCCCATATTCAGGCCGCGCCCCGGGGCAAGAAGCCGCTGATAGGTGCCGAAATGCGCATCGGAGTAAGCGATGATCCGACCACCATTCAGAGAGGCTGCCAGATCAATCTCCTGACCCGCCACAGCAACGGCATCAAGGGTCGGGGTGCCAAATACTCGCAGTCGCGCAACCCCACCATCGGGATAGATGTGGACCCGCAAATGGGTCCAAGCCTGGGTCTCTGCGCAGGCCACGAAGTGATGAGAATTTCCGGTCAGGGCCTGCATCGGCAGAATCTCAAACCAATCGGTGACATCGTCCGGATCGGTCTCGGACCGGCAAGCTTCGATCCGGCAGGCCGGGGCGTAGTTGCCGGTGAAGTGTGAGGTGTCGATGTCAAAGCCATCGATCTGGCCGCGTGCGGCGAGTGCGACCACCGCATGGTCGTGCCCTTTGTCGCGTCGGCGTCGGGTCTCCCATCCATCCATCCACTTGCCGTTGTCGTCATACTTTTCCGGATAGAACACGGCCGCGTTGTCGTCGAGCATCCGGGCGAGTGGTGCAAAAAATTCGTCACTCGCTTGTAATGCGCGCGCACCGAGGCCGGCGGAAGCCAGATTGATGGCGTTGCGCGCGAAGGCGGGTATATTAGCCGGTTCGGCAGCGAAGATCTGGTCAGTCATCAAGAAAATCCTCAAGCCGCAGCAACGCGATGCGCTCTACCTGACGGCAGGCTTCTGCGAATTCAGTGTCTCGGTCATTTCCAATTCGTGTCTGGAAAGCACTGAGAATGTGGTCTTTGGTCAGGCCCTTCACCGCGATGATGAACGGGAACCCGAACTTGTCCATGTATTTCGTATTCAGGCGGGTAAAGGTTTCCCGCTCATTATCGGTCAGGGAATCGAGTCCCGCAGAAGTCTGCTCAGATTCGGATTCCGGAGTCAGCCGTTTGGCTTGGGTGATTTCCCCAGCCAAGTCTGGATGCGCTTTCAGGACATCGAGTCGTACATCATCACTGCCTCTACGAAAGGCTCGGGCCATGGCATTGTGCAGACCTGAGGCGGTGTCATGAGCAGGTCCAAGTTCGAGTTCGTAAGCACTCTCGGCGACCCAGGGTGAGTGTTCAAATATGCCGCCGAAGCGGTCGACGAAGTCATTCTTTGGCAACATGGTCAAACGTGTTGGGTTAGCTGGAGCCGGGTGAACCTGCTGCCAGTGTTTAGCAATGTCGACACGTCGGGCGAACCACACTTTTTTATGTGAACGGACGTAGCCTAGGAACCGCTTGAGCGCCTGAATACGACCCGGCCGTCCGGCGAGGCGGCAGTGAAGGCCGACAGAAAGCATCTTGGCCTGTCCGGATTCACCTTCCTCATAAAGGGCGTCGAAGCTATCCTTGAGATAGGTGAAGAACTGGTCGCCGGAATTAAAACCCTGCGGCGTGACAAAGCGCATATCGTTAGCATCCAGAGTATAGGGAACAACGAGCAGGGGCTCGTGCTCTGATAGGTGCCAATAGGGCAGGTCGTCTGCATAGCTGTCGGCGATGTAGTCGAAGCCGCCGGCCTCAGCGATAAGGTCCATCGTGTTGGCCGTACAGCGCCCCGTGTACCACCCCAGCGGGCGTGCCCCGGTTACATCGGTGTGGATACGAATGGATTCGTTGATCAGGTCACGTTCTTCTTTGGGAGTGAAATCCTTCCACTCGATCCATTTGTGCGCGTGGCTGGCAACTTCCCATCCCGCATCCTGCATCGCGCGGAGTTGCCCGGGTGAACGTTCTAGTGCTGTGCCGATGGCATAGACCGTGATCGGGATATTGGCAGCGGTGAAAGCACGGTGAAGCCTCCAAAACCCGGCGCGTGCGCCGTATTCATAAACAGATTCGATGCTCCAGTGGCGCTGTCCCGGCCACGGCTGTGCGCCCACGACTTCAGAGAGGAAAGCTTCGGAAGCCTCGTCACCATGAAGGATCGAGTTTTCACCACCTTCTTCGTAGTTCATGACGAACTGTACGGCGATTTTTGCTCCACCCGGCCACTGTGGGTCAGGCGGATTGGCACCATGGCCATGCAGGTCACGTGGATAACGATTCAGAACAGATCCCCCTCAACGCGCTTAGCTTAACCTATAATGTAAAACAAAGAGGTCGATTTTCAAAAAAATGAAGAAAGATATACTTGATTATCAAACTTTTGCTTTGGATAAATCTCGTCATGATGGCAATTCTGGCGATGTGTTTCGGTTCAGGAGGTTTTTATGAGTGCTGACGGCGGTTATCTGACCACCCATGTTTTGGATACGGCTCGCGGCTGTCCGGCCGAAAACCTCCAGATTGAGCTCTATCGCCTCAAGAGTGAGGCGCGCGAGTACGTGGTCTCCATGCCCACGAATGCCGATGGCCGAACGGATTTTCCGATTTTGCCGGCAGATAAATTTGTCACGGGTGAGTACGAGCTTGTGTTTCAAGCTGGTGCCTATCTCCGGCGGGCCAACGGAATTAACGATTCAGACATCTTCCTTGATTTGATCCCAATCCGGTTCACTATGACGGAGCCAGCGTCTCACTATCATGTTCCGCTGCTACTCTCGCCTTATGGATATTCGACCTACCGCGGCAGCTGATTGGTGCCACCCCGGCGCACCGAAAGATGCGTCACTTATTGGGAATAATTGAAGGTCTTAGAGAATTTTCAGTGTTTCCAACAAAGAACCTTTTGTTCAAGTTGCACGCGTTTACAGGGGAAGTTATGGATCCAGCAATTTTCATGGATTGGATGTCGTTCGCGGCGCGGTGGTTGCATGTTGTGACGGGTATCGCTTGGATCGGGTCGTCTTTCTATTTTATCGCGCTTGACCTCGGTCTGCGGAAACCTTCCAACTTGCCGGAAGGCGTATATGGGGAGGAGTGGCAGGTCCATGGCGGCGGCTTCTATCACGTGCGTAAGTTTCTGGTCGCGCCGGCCGAAATGCCCGAGCACCTCATCTGGTTCAAGTGGGAAGCCTATTCGGCCTGGCTGTCCGGCTTCGTTCTTATGGTCATTGTCTATTATATGGGAGCCGAGCTCTTCCTGGTTGACCCTGACGTGCTCGACCTCTCTCCGTCCGTTGCTATCCTGCTGTCGCTGGGTTCTATCGCTTTTGGCTGGATCGCCTATGACTTGATCTGCAAAAGCAAGTTTGGCGAGGATAACACCCGGTTGATGCTGTTCCTCTATGTGCTGCTGGTCGCGATGGCTTGGGGGTACACGCAGGTGTTTTCCGGTCGTGCGGCGTTCCTGCATCTCGGGGCCTTCACCGCGACGATTATGTCGGCCAACGTCTTCTTTGCGATCATTCCCAATCAGAGGATTGTGGTCGCAGATCTCAAGGCGGGGCGCATTCCCAACCCCAAGCACGGCATTATTGGCAAGCAGCGTTCGGTTCATAACAACTACCTGACCCTGCCGGTTATTTTCCTGATGCTGTCGAACCACTATCCGCTGGCCTTTGCCACCGAATACAACTGGATTATTGCTAGCCTCGTCTTCCTGATGGGCGTTAGCATCCGGCATTATTTTAATTCAATACATGCGGGGAAGAAGCATCCAGTTTGGACGTGGCCAGCGACCATTGCTATCTTCATCGTGATTATGTGGCTCTCGACGGTACCGCGTTTCTTTGGTGATGACCCGGAGACGTCCTCTCAGCTAGCTCCCTATGAGGAACGTTTCTTAGCCGCAGCTAACTTCGATATCGTGCGTGACGTCGTGCAGGGGCGCTGCGCAATGTGTCACGCGCAAGAACCTGGCTGGGAAGGTATCGTGACGGCACCAAAGGGCGTGCGACTGGAGACAGACCAGCAGATTGCGCGCCATGCACATCGGATCTACCTGCATGCGGGTCGCAGTCGTGCCATGCCTCCGGCCAATGTGTCCTTTATGGAGGATGACGAACGAGCGACGATCGTCGCTTGGTACAAAGCGGCGTTGGCCGGAAACTGAAACCAAACGAGTGACGCTTTAACTCAGTTTTAAAGCAACTTGGCGAGAATTCGCTTCACTGCTTTTGCGAGAGTGATCACTTAAAACTCGTGCGAGAGAAGTGTGATGGCGCAGATTTTGATCTTCCAATCGTCCTGAAAGCGATTACCAATCGTCAATTTAATGCCGTGCCGCCCGAGGGGCGGAGTGCACGGGTTGGTCTTGGTCAGTTTTTCTTTCCTTTAGACAGCAAGCCGGGTTTTAATCGCATCTATGGACGGCGCGGATTTTACTCGATTCACACAGGGTTTCGGAGGGAAAATCAGCGGACGGGTATTCGTAAGGTTATGGAGGCGCTCACTGCAGCGCGTGCTGGGTCCTTTGCATCCGTGATTAAACCCATGCGCGCTGCGGGACACGGGCTTTTGTCATTTCCGATGGACGGTATGGCGTATGCCATTGATCTGCCACGTCGCTCGGGTGTTGAAGAGCTGCACCGGGATATTGAACGAATTGTGCTTGATCATGGCGGACGCCTCTATGCCGCCAAAGACGCTTTGATGCAGCCTGACACTTTCGCGCAGATGTTTCTGAACCTAGATAAGTTTCGCGATGTTCTCGCCAAGATTGATCCTGAAGCTCGCTTTCAGTCTGATATGTCCCGGCGCTTGGAAATTCACCAAGGCGCCGCTCTACACTGACTGTTGAGAGACCGTTTGCGAAGCACGGTTCACCCATTATGCTCCTGCTTATGAATGAGCACACGACAACGCCACATCCGGATATCGACGCGCCGCTCTCGCTGCATCGTGAGCGGGTACATCCCGACTGGATCGACTACAACGGCCATATGAACCTCGCCTACTACATGTTGGCGTTTGATCATGCGACTGATGCATTTTTCGATTTTATCGGAATTGGCGAGAACTATATGAAAGCCGCGGCTGGATCGACGTTCACGCTCGAAGCCCACATTACCTATGACCGTGAGTTGATGGTTGATGCCCCGATGCGGATCGATACTCAGTTGATCGCCCATGACGCAAAACGACTACACTACATGCACTTTATGTATCACGC
This sequence comes from Alphaproteobacteria bacterium, assembly GCA_028822385.1. GTDB lineage: Bacteria > Pseudomonadota > Alphaproteobacteria > UBA6615 > UBA6615 > JABJAG01. The sequence goes on along the minus strand of JAPKDV010000015.1, from coordinate 2,115 downwards.
CGAAGAAAACTATCTGGCCTCGACCAACGAGCTGATTAGCCTGCATGTGGATATGGAATTACGGCGGTCAGCGCCGATGCCGTCCGATGTTTTGACGCAACTCGATAGAGTCGCTTCAAGCCATGGTGCACTGGCACGCCCCGAGCAAGCGGGAAGGGTGATTTCGATTGTCCGCTGATACGCTTGTAAAAGGACACAGCCAGATTGGCACGGTCCGCGAAATCGCTGAACGGTGGGGGTTGGCTGCGCGTCTGGCACGGGCTTCTGAATTTGATTTGGCATTTCGTGAAATGCTCAACTGCGCTGTTGTGATCAGTCGCCGGGCGCGAACCCTTGCAGGCGCCGCATACGCGAATGAGCGCCGGATCGTGCTCAATGCGAGGCTTCTTGAGCAGGGACGAGAAGTCGACCGGGATTCAACCTTCATTCATGAATGTGCTCATGTCCTTGCCGATCTTGCTCACAAACGTCCGTGCCGTCATGGTGCGAGCTGGCGAGAAATGATGTGCCTTCTGGGAGAGGTCCCCAATGTGCGTCATCGAATCCCGTATTTGTCGCGAAAGGCCAATGCGAAAATCATCTGGCACTGTATCAGTTGTGCTCAGGCCTATCATTATGTTCGCCGACCTCGTCGACGTATCATCGATTGCTATTGCGCGGATTGTGGTCCCCGGAAGGGCCGCCTGCGCGAGGAAACACCCGAATGAGTGACTCACGTGCAAGTGCACCATCTACTGGTACCGAACTGCGGCTGATCGTATGGCAGTTTGTTCGCATCATGGTTCAACTCGAAACCGTATCGCGCGTGCGCGTGCGCGGCCGGGAGCGCGGGCCTTCTGTCTACCAAGACTGGCGCGGGTCGTGGACCGAGATCGACCGGACCCTAGAACGCCTGGGCAAGACCGATGGCGAGGCCTTTGCGGACCTGATGATGAACCAGGAGGTCGTCCTGCGATGTCGTGACCGTAGTCAGGTCAATGAAGTCACGCGCACGTCCGAAAACGTAGTGGCGCAATTAGATGAACTTCTGAAGGCAGCGCGTGGCGACGCCAAGCATGAAGAGGAACTTCAGTTCGAACGGCGTGAAATGAAGGCGCTGGTTAAGCATCTCCGCCGACAGGGGCGCTCGGGAAGTAAGCCCAAGTCGGGAGCACCTAAACCGGCTGAGCCCGCTAGTCCTCCACGTCGCGGGAAGAAGCGGACAGCCTAGCCGCAAAAGCTTCGATGGCTTCGTCGAGCCCGCGGGAGCGGTCGGCGATCTCTCGTGTTTCCGTTGCCAACGTCGATTCGGCCAGAATTCGGAATATGTTCGCGGCGCCGATGTGCATCTGACCGGTCAGGCCTGCATCCGCAAAGGTCTTTGCGATTTCTTCCATTTCACCCACCCATCGCTCTGCATCCGCGGCGAGCCATGGGACACTGCCCCGCATACGCTCGAGCGCGCGCGGCTGACTTTCCGAGAATTCCTTGATCAGGGGTTCTGACACGCCCATCTGCCGTGCGCCCATAAGCACAAGTGTGTCCAGGGTCATCGTGCCTTTGGTAAGTGCCGCATAGAACATCTTGATGCTCGACGCGGTTCCTATTTTAAGCCCGAGGGGACGGATTTCAAGGTCCGGTCGGGCGAGAGGTGTCAGCTGTTCGGCATCCTGTCCGCTGACATAGAGACGCGTGGGTGAACGCCGTCCCGGTGGTGCTCCGATGATGCTGCCATCGATGAATATAGCGCCGGCCTGTCTGATGATTTGAGAGATTTCCCGTGCGGTCGCGGGCCCCACCGCGTTGCAGTCCAGAAAAACGGGTGTAGCGCCGGTGTTCCGAATTTCTTCGGCAGTGGTTTTGGCAAAATCGATTGCTGCGGCCGGAGGCATAATGGAAAGGATTAGGTCCGCCTGTGCGATCAAGGTGTTCAGCGCGCCAACATCTTCAACTTCCGCAACCGCAGCGAGCGCGTAGGTCCGAGGGCTGCGGCCGTCCAGAGCGGCGAGCACGCGATGGCCACCTTCACGCAGGGTCCGCGCGACCGCGTGTCCCATATCGCCCATACTGATGATTCCAATGGTTGGAAAATCCAAGTTGTGTCTCCATCAATTCGCCAGCGTGGATTGATTTTCG
>JAPKDV010000099.1 GCA_028822385.1 Alphaproteobacteria bacterium | reverse complement strand
ATATCACGACCGGCGTATAGAGGTTCGAAATGGCACTTAAGCAGTACAAACCGAACACTCCAGGTCAGCGCGGGCTCGTTCTCGTCGACCGGTCGGAGCTTTGGAAGGGTGACCCCGTAAAGTCCCTGACCGAAGGTTTGACCAAGAAGGGTGGGCGTAACAACACCGGTCGTATTACGGCGCGTCGTCGTGGTGGTGGGCACAAGCGCCTGTATCGTCATGTTGATTTTAAACGTCATAAATATGATGTCCCCGCGACTGTTGAACGAATTGAGTACGATCCGAACCGGACGGCATTTATCGCACTTATTACCTACGAAGATGGTGAGAAGAGCTATATTCTTGCGCCGCAGCGACTGAACGTCGGCGATAAGGTGATCTCTGCAGATCGCGCTGATGTGAAGCCAGGCAATGCTATGCCGCTTCGTTCAATTCCAATCGGTACCATCATACACAATGTTGAACTCAAGGCTGGCGCCGGTGGCAAAATGGCCCGCGCAGCTGGTACTTACGTTCAGCTCGTTGGCCGTGACCGTGGTTACGGGCTCCTTAAGCTAACATCTGGTGAGGTCCGGATGGTTCGCCAAGAGTGCATGGCAACAATTGGTGCTGTGTCAAACCCCGATCAAGGTAATATTAAGCTCGGCAAAGCCGGACGTAAGCGTTGGCTGGGTAAGCGCCCGTCTGTACGCGGCGTTGCTATGAACCCGATTGATCATCCGCATGGTGGTGGCGAAGGCCGTACATCCGGTGGTCGTCATCCAGTTAGCCCATGGGGCAAGCCAACGAAGGGTAAGCGTACCCGGTCGAATAAGAAGACCGATTCGCTGATCATTCGTCGGCGCGCGAAGTAGAGGAGAACGGCAGTGGCGCGTTCTGTATGGAAAGGTCCTTTTGTCGACAGCTATCTGCTTAAGAAAGCAGAGGTTGCGCGTGCATCAGGACGCAATGATGTGATTAAGATCTGGTCACGACGCTCAACAATCCTTCCGCAATTCGTCGGGCTGACTTTCGGGGTCTATAATGGGCATAAATTTATACCCGTGCTGGTGACCGAAAATATGGTGGGACAAAAGTTCGGTGAGTTTTCGCCTACCCGCACATATTACGGCCATACGGCCGATCGCAAGTCGAAGCGGGGTTAGTTATGGGTAAGAAATCAGCAATTCGCGGTCTGGCAGATAACGAAGCTCGCGCGATTATTCGTAATCTTCGTATCAGCCCTCAGAAGCTCAACCTGCTCGCTGAACTGATCCGTGGCAAGCCAGTGCAGAAAGCCCTGATGGACCTCGAGTTTTCACGTCGTCGTATTTCGGACGCAGTGAAGACCGGCCTCGAAAGCGCAATTGCAAATGCCGAAAATAACCATCAGCTAGATGTTGATCGATTGATTGTTTCGGAGGCAACCGTGGGCAAAGCCTTTGTGATGAAGCGCTGGCGCGCTCGTGCACGTGGTCGCGTTGCCCCTATTCAAAAGCCGTTCAGCCAGATCACACTCGTCGTTCGCGAGCAGGAAGAGGCATAAGCATGGGTAATAAAACCAATCCGATCGGGCTTCGTCTCGGTATAAACCGGACCTGGGATTCCCGCTGGTTCGCCGGTGGATCATCCTATGGTGATCTGTTGCAGGAAGATCTCAAACTTCGTGCGATGCTTGAGAAGCGCCTGGCTACTGCCGGTGTGAGCCGCATCATTATTGAACGTCCGGCTAAGAAAGCCCGTGTCACTATTCATTCGGCACGCCCGGGTGTTGTGATCGGCAAAAAGGGTGCGGATATCGAGAAACTTCGCAGTGAAGTTGCATCAATGACTCGCTCTGAGGTGAGTTTGAATATTGTTGAGGTCCGCAAGCCGGAAATCGACGCTGCTCTGGTGGCTCAGAATATTGCCGAGCAGTTGGAGCGCCGGGTAGGTTTCCGTCGTGCCATGAAACGCGCGGTGCAGAGTGCTATGCGTCTGGGTGCGCAGGGTGTGCGTGTGATGTGTGGCGGACGTTTGGGCGGCGCAGAAATTGCGCGTACCGAGCAGTATCATGAGGGCAGTGTCCCCTTGCATACGCTTCGCGCAGATGTGCAGTACGGCACGGCGACGGCTCAGACCACGTACGGCGCGTGTGGCGTCAAGGTCTGGATTTATCGGGGCGACATTATGGAGCACGATCCGATGGCGCAGGACCGTCGAATTGAAGAACAGCAATCGGGCGGGATGCCGGCTCGCTAGGCGCCGCTCGGAGGTAAAGTCATGTTAAGTCCAAAACGAACTAAATATCGGAAGCAGCACAAGGGTAGGCTGCATGGCGTTGCCCAGTCGGGTACGTCTCTCAACTTTGGCTCCTATGGTATGAAGGCGGTAACGCCGGCTCGTGTCACAGCTCGTCAGATTGAAGCCGCCCGCCGTGCCATGACGCGTCACATGCGTCGTGCCGGTCGTGTCTGGATTCGTATTTTCCCCGATGTGCCCGTTAGTCAGAAGCCGGCTGAAGTGCGTATGGGTAAGGGTAAGGGTACTCCAGAATATTGGATGGTCCGCGTGAAACCGGGTCGTGTGATGTTTGAGATTGACGGTGTGCCTGAGAATGTCGCGCGGGAAGCCTTTGAATTGGCTGCCGCTAAACTTCCGCTTCAGACGCGCGTTGTTTCGCGCGAAGTGAGTTAAGAGATATGAAGCCGGTCGATATTCGTGCCAAGAGCGAAGACGAATTGCGCGATCAGTTGCGCGATCTAAAAAAAGAGGCGTTCAACCTGCGCTTCCAGCAAGCCAGTGGGCAGCTTGAGAACACCTCTCGTGTTCGAGACGTCCGCCGTGACATTGCTCGGGTGCAGACAATCCTCAGCGAGCGCCGTACGGCGCAATAACGAGCGTACAGGAGTTAACAGGATGCCGCGACGGGTACTCATCGGCACAGTGGTGAGCAATAAGATGGAGAAGTCGGTGACCGTACAGGTCGATCGCCGAGTGAAACATCCGCTCTATAAGAAATTCATGACCAAATCAAAGAAGATTGCGGCTCATGATGAAACCAATACGCTCGAGATTGGCGATCAGGTGCGCATTCGTGAATGCCGCCCGATTTCCAAGAGCAAGCGTTTCGAAGTCATCGAAAAAGTCGACGCCTAAGGTTTTTCGCCTCAGGTATTTGAAGGACAGAAGACAATGATTCAGATGCAGACCAACCTGGAAGTCGCTGATAATAGCGGCGCGCGCCGGGTGCAGTGCATCAAGGTGCTGGGTGGTTCCAAGCGCATGACAGCCGGTGTTGGCGATGTCATCGTCGTATCCGTTAAGGATGCGATTCCGCGTGGCCGAGTAAAGAAGGGTGAAATTCATCGTGCAGTCATAGTACGCACGAAGAAGGACATTTCTCGCTCGGATGGAAGCACGATCCGCTTTGACAGCAATGCAGCAGTTTTGATTACCCCGCAGGGAGAGCCGATCGGGACCCGTATTTTTGGGCCGGTCACACGTGAACTTCGTTCTCGTCGGTATATGAAGATCATCTCGCTGGCGCCGGAGGTTCTGTAATGCCGACCAATACGAAAATGAAAATGCGAATCAAGAAGGGCGACCAAGTTATCGTTCTTACGGGACGCGAAAAGGGTAAGTCAGGTGAGGTTCTACGTGTTGACCGTGAACGAAATCGCGTTCTCGTCCAGGGTGTGAATATGGTGAAGCGCCATGAGCGCGCTACCCAGACATCGCCTGGTGGGATCAATCAGTACGAAGCAATGTTACATGCCTCGAACGTTTCTTTGATCGACCCTGATTCCTCCAAACCGACCCGTGTCGGCTACAAGACACTCGACGACGGCCGCAAGGTCCGCTTTGCCAAGCGGTCCGGCGAAGTCATTGATTGATAGGTGCGAGATGACAACGCGATTGGCAGAACATTACGAAGGCACTGTGAAGTCGAAGCTCAAAGAGCATTTCGACTACACGAACGACCTAGCTATACCACGTTTGGACAAAATTGTTCTGAACATGGGACTCGGTGAGGCGGCACAAGATTCAAAGAAGGTCGACACTGCAACCAATGAAATGGCACTTATTTCGGGTCAGCACCCACTGATCACACGGGCTAAGACATCGGTCGCCAACTTTAAGTTACGAGAAGGCATGCCGATTGGCTGCAAGGTGACCTTGCGTCGTGAGCGTATGTATGAATTTTTTGATCGTCTCGTGACGATTGCCCTACCTCGCGTTCGCGATTTTCGCGGTCTGCGGACGACCAGTTTTGATGGTAGGGGCAATTACTCTATGGGCCTGCGCGAGCAGATAGTGTTCCCGGAGATCAATTATGACGAAATCGACGACATCCGCGGTATGGATGTAATCATTTGCACAACGGCGAATACGGATGATGAGGCGCGCGAGTTGCTCCGCGCCTTTGAATTTCCGTTCCGCGATTAAGCGTCGGTCAGGAGACAAGACGAAATGGCAAAACAAAGTGCAATTCAGAAGAACAAGCGGCGCCAGAAGATGGTGATCCAGTTTGCGGCCAAACGTGCTGAACTGAAGTCTGTCGCGAAGGACACAACGCGTCAGCCTGAAGAGCGTTTTGCAGCACGTATGAAGCTGGCAAAACTTCCGCGAAATTCTTCGCCGAACCGGGTTCGTAACCGCTGTGAGATGACGGGCCGTCCGCGCTCTTACTATCGCAAGTTCCGGATGTCGCGTCTCGCGCTGCGTGAGCTTGGTTCGAATGGCCTGATTCCAGGTCTCGTGAAGTCGAGCTGGTAGGAGGAACGCTAACATGAGCATGACAGATCCACTCGGAGATATGCTAACACGCATCCGCAACGGCCAGCGTGCAGGGCATTCTTCGGTTATTTCGCCAGCGTCCAAATTACGCGAACGAGTACTTGAGGTTCTTCAGCAGGAAGGATTTATCCGCGGTTATAGCGTGACCGAACTGCGCACGGGAATTTCAGAGATCACGGTCGAGCTAAAGTACCAGGAGGGAACACCTGTGATCCGAGAGATCCAACGTGTGTCTCGTCCGGGGCGCCGTGTGTATTCAAAAATTAGCGACCTTCGCCAAGTATATGGCGGTTTGGGTATTTCCATTCTCTCGACACCGAAGGGTGTGGTGTCTGATCAGACAGCGCGCGCTGAAAATGTCGGTGGCGAGGTTCTGTGCCGCGTCTTCTAGGCGCAGTTACGATTTGAGGAGACATAGATTATGTCACGTGTAGGTAGCAGTCCGGTGGTAATCCCTGACGGAACCGATGTTTCGGTTTCCGGCCAGACGGTATTTGCCAAGGGCAAGCTTGGTGAGTTGTCGGTTAACATCCCGGCAGATATTGAGGTGATGCAGGAAGATGGTTCTATCGTCTTTAAGCCGCGCTCGAACAATAAACGTACCCGCATGGCTTGGGGCACATCACGTGCGCTGGTTGGCAATATAGTAGCCGGTGTATCCGAAGGGTTTTCAAAAACTCTTGATATTACTGGCGTTGGTTATCGTGCGGCGGTTCAGGGAAAAAACCTGAACCTGCAGCTTGGTTTTTCACATGATGTGAACTTCGCTATTCCAGAGGGGATTTCCATCAACTGTGAAGGTCAGACAACCATTGTGATTTCCGGCACAGACAAGCAAGCCGTCGGCCAGGTCGCAGCAAAGATCCGCAGCTATCGGAAGCCGGAGCCCTACAAGGGCAAAGGTGTTCGTTATCGGGATGAGAAGATTCTGCGTAAGGAAGGTAAGAAGAAATGACGTCGAACCCGCGAAACCTGGCTATTCGCCGCCGCAATCGCGTTCGGTCGAAGCTTCGTCGTGTTGCCAAGAGCGAGCGACCAAGGCTGAGTGTATTCCGTTCAGGACGGCATATTTATGCTCAGATTATCGACGATAAACAGGGGCGCACGCTTGTATCCGCATCCTCAGCCGACAAAGAGTTCAAGATTGGCAAGGGATGGAACGTCGACGGCGCAAGTGAAGTTGGTAAGTTGATTGCCGGCCGCGCCAAGGAAGCTGGCGTATCGGATGTGGTGTTCGATCGCGGTCCGTATCTTTTTCATGGCCGGGTCAAAGCCCTGGCGGAGGCCGCGCGCGAGAGCGGCCTGAACTTCTAGGGAATCTGGCATGGCACAGGCACCACAACGTAATCAGCGCGAAGGCGGCGGCGGACGTCGTGACGGAGGACGTCGTGATGGCGGCCGTCGTGACCAACGTGAAGAGAGTGAATTTATTGAACGGCTCGTCAGCATCAATCGCGTGGCGAAAGTCGTAAAAGGCGGCCGTCGTTTTGGTTTTGCAGCAATCGTTGTGGTCGGAGATCAGAGCGGTCGCGTGGCCCATGGTTCGGGCAAGGCGCGAGAGGTCCCCGAGGCTATCCGCAAGGCTACCGAAGCGGCTAAGCGCAAGATCATTCGTGTTCCGCTTCGGGATGGACGAACATTACACCATGATGTGGAAGGGCATTATGGTGCTGGACATGTTGTTCTGCGTGCGGCTCCTCCGGGAACCGGTGTTATTGCCGGTGGACCGCTTCGTGCCGTTTTCGAATGCCTCGGTGTTCAGGACGTTGTGGCGAAGTCGATCGGTACTTCCAACCCGCACAACATGATCAAGGCCGCATTTGAAGCGCTCGAGAGCATGATGTCACCGCGCGCTGTTGCAAATCGACGTGGACTTAAGGTAGCTGATATTATTAGCCGTCGTAGTGTTCAGGATTCAGCTGCTGGGGCAGGTAGTGAAGAAGCAGAAACCGTTGAGGCGGAGGCTTAATCATGGCTGCGACAAAGAAAACATTGCGCGTCACGCAGCTTGGTAGCCCGATTGGGCGCCGTGCAGATCAGCGCCTGACCTTGATTGGTCTGGGTCTGAACAAGCGTCACAAGACACGCGAACTTGAAGATACGCCGTCTGTGCGTGGTATGATCAGGAAGGTCCAGCATCTCGTTCAGGTCGACGAAGCTGAGTAACGGAATATAGTCATGAATATCAATGATTTATCAGACAATCAGGGCGCACGACGCCCGCGTAAGCGTGTTGGTCGTGGTCCAGGTTCTGGACTCGGTAAGACTGGTGGTCGCGGTGTAAAGGGGCAGAAGTCACGTTCGGGAGTGGCTATTAAGGGCTTTGAAGGCGGTCAGATGCCGCTTTACATGCGCTTGCCCAAGCGCGGTTTCAAGAAGCCGAACCGCGTGAAGTTTCAGGAATTGACGTTGGGTCGTCTGCAGGAAGCGATTGATGCTGGTAAGATTAATGCTGGCGCACTCACTGAGGAAGCCCTAGTGGCGTCGGGTGTGGTTCGCCGTAAGCTAGATGGTGTCCGGTTGATAGCGTCTGGTAAGATTACTGCGAAGGTCTCGCTTGAAATTGCCTGCGCATCAGCTGGTGCTATTTCTGCAGTGGAAAAGGCTGGTGGCAGTGTTTCTGTTTCCATTCCTCCAAAGGTGAAGACGCCCCGGAATATCAAGACGGTTCCGGCAGATCCCGGCGACAGCAAATAAGCTGCTTAAACGAAGATTGCGTTGACCGATTAATGGTCGCACCCACACGGATCGCAACGGCTAAGTTGCGAACAGGAAATTAGATGGCGAGTAACGCTGACCAGATCGCATCGAACTTGAATTTCGGTGCGTTCGCTAAAGCGACAGAACTTAAGAAGCGTCTCTGGTTCACCCTCGGCGCTCTTATCGTCTATCGTCTAGGTACTTATATTCCGATTCCCGGAATTGACCCGATCATCATCGACGATATTTTTAGCCAGCAGTCTGGCGGGATTCTGGGTGTTTTTGACGCTTTTGCAGGTGGCGCCCTTTCGCGAATGAGTATCTTCGCGCTTAATGTTATTCCGTATATTTCTGCGGCCATCATCATGCAGCTCATGACGGCTATTTCGCCGAGTATGGAGCAGCTTAAAAAAGAGGGTGAGTCCGGTCGAAAGAAAATCAACCAGTACACGCGTTATCTGACGGTGTTCCTAGCTGTTATTCAAGCTTATGGCCTTTCCGCGGGGCTTGAAGGTATCTCGACTTCTCAGGGTCCTGCTGTCGGGGATCCGGGGCTGTTCTTCCGCGCAAGTACTATTATCACCATTGTCGGGGGAACGATGTTCCTGGTCTGGCTCGGTGAGCAAATAACGGCGCGCGGCGTGGGCAATGGAATTTCACTGATCATTTTTGCTG
>JAPKDV010000232.1 GCA_028822385.1 Alphaproteobacteria bacterium | reverse complement strand
GGCTTCGTTTCCATCTAAGCCCGATGATGGCGGCAATCTTCTTGCATGAACTGGACAAGTAGTATCGACGCCTCACACTATCCTAGTTTATCGCCGGTGCGAGGGCTCTATGCATTTCGATCCGATAGTGCCGCGACAAGGCCGGCAAAAAGTTTTGCCCGTGGCACCAGTGAGGACACTAGCAAATGTTCCTGTTTGGTATGCACCCCGGTGCCGACGACTCCCAGGCCATCCAAGGTCGGAATACCCAGCGCGCCTGTGAAATTGCCGTCACTGCCGCCACCGAATTGCCCGTGGCCCAGCTCCAGGCCGACATCCCGTGCCACCCTTTGGGCGACTTCCAACAGTTCCATGGAGCCTTCGTGGGGTTGGTACAGCGGACGGACGGGACCGGCTTCGACTTCGACCCGTACTTCGGGGTCGGGACTGCTGATCTCGGCCATGCGTTTCTGGATTTCATTGAAGGCCGTCTCGGTGGGTGCCACACAGAGGACTTCAGCGTGGCATTCGGTTGGTATGACATTGACGAAAGTGCCACCGTTGATGTTGCCAACCCGATAGGTGACTTCGCGTGTGACATCGGAATATCCCTCGATCTCCGCGATCAGCTTGGCCATCACGCTGATGGAACTACGACCGACACCGACAGCGACGCCGGCATGGGCGGGTTTGCCATAGGCGTGCAGCTTAAAGCGTAAAAAAGCATGACGGCCGGTCACAAACTTATCTTCCTTACCGGGTTCCGGTACCAGAACATATTTACTCACTCGGGCCGCTTCTTCGATCAAGGCCCGGGTGCTGGGGCTGCCGATTTCTTCATCCGGGATAAATAAAAACCGCAGCGGCAGGTTCAGCGGGCCGCGCAAGGCCAACAGTTTTTCCACCGCATGACAGGCGAGGAACATCCCGCCCTTCATATCCAGAACGCCTGGACCGTAGAGTTGATCGCCGTTGCGTTTGACTGGTAATTCCCCGGCCAATGTCCCAACAAGATGCACCGTATCGATGTGGCCAAGGACGAGGATGCCAGGGGTCTGGGTGTCGTGACCGAAGTTGAAATCCGCCCGCAAGACGTCGCCATAGCCATCGCGCCCGGGAAACCTGCTGATTGCCGCCCCCATCGCGGCCATGTTGCTCTCGGCTAAATCCAGCATCCGGTTCACCGCCGCCTTATCAAAGCTTGGGCTCTCAACCTCGGCCCATTCTGAAATCCCGGCGGCGATTTTCTCGGCGTCAAATTCCAAATCATCAATAACCATAATGAACGATCTCTCAGGTGCTGGCCGTTAAGGTTAAAGTTTGAATTAGGGTATCTCTGCGCATCATCAGCAGAGACAAAGTATCCCATTTCCAGTTTCATAAACAGCATTTAGCCGAAACGAGATTTACTCGTCCCTATTAGTATTATTAGGAGATATGCGGAGTCCCAACTGACAAAGTGGGGGGTACACCCGGGGTGGGGTCTAGGCTGGGATGATTTAGCGCTTTGAGCTTGATAAAAAATTTATCGCTATAGCGCGCGCCCTATCGGGGAGCGGTTATGGGAACACATC
>JAPKDV010000014.1 GCA_028822385.1 Alphaproteobacteria bacterium | reverse complement strand
TTTAGCTCGAAAATCAGACACGAACTTCTTATTCGTCACATTATCCAGATCCGGGGCCCAGAACTGCGTCATCTTGGTACCAAGAACAGTTTCCATGCCGGCCTTCTGGAAAAGAGGAAGGCTAATAGAGTCAAGCGTGTAGGCTGTATAAAGTGGCACCTCATCGGCGAGGCCTGCCTGCTGGTACTGCTTGATAAAGGCAGGACCGGACGGTCCTGGATAGAAGGCGAAGACACCATCCGGCTTGGTAGACTTTATCTTGGTCAGCTCCGCAGACCAATCACGTTGAGACGGCCAAACAGTCATGTCCTTACCGACGACCTTACCCTTGAAAGTACGTTCTACGCCGGCGACCATATTCTGTCCCGCAGCGTAGTTCGGGGCAACAAGATAAAGCGATTTCACACCCTGCTGATTGAGCAACTCGCCCAGCGCCATCGTTGTTTGGTCGTTCTGCCAAGCGATGCTGAAGAAGTTCTCATGACACTGGGGACCGGCAAGCGGCGACGGGCCAGCGTTCGCGCCAATCAGAATCTTACCTTCACCCAATACAACGGGGGCAGAAGCCAGCAGCACGTTAGACCAGATGTACCCGGCGACAATATCGACCTTATCGCTGAGCACGAGGCGTTCGGTCGCCTGCTTGCCCTTTTGAGAATTAAATTCGTCATCGGCGTAGACTACCTCTACATCCAGATCGCCCATCTTGCCGCCAATATGCTCAACTGCGAGATCAACCGCGTCGCGCATATCCTTGCCAATCACGGCAACAGGTGTCGTCAGGGTCGTGACAAAACCGATCTTGATTTTGTCGGCGGCTGCCGGACTAGCCAAAAGGGTCAGCAAAGCCACTGATCCTATAAGTTTTTTCAACATTTTCAGTCTCCTCCCAGAAAATTTTAACCATGGGACCACAACGCCACCCATATGAAAAGCCGGTACCATATCAGTCTTTCGTTCTACGCAACCGCAACCGCCCAAAAGCACTACCCGTTCCGGGACCTAGCGCGTAAAACTGCCACATTCCTTCGCCAGCCGCACCAGCAGTGGTGACGGGGTCCAGAGCTTGCCATGTTCGGCGTGCAATTCCTTGATCCGCTGGTAAATCTTGCCAAGTCCGATCTCGTCCGCGGTGAACATAATGCCACCACTCCAGCGCGGAAACCCAAAGCCGTAAAGCCACATGACATCAATGTCTGACGCCCGTGCCGCTATTCCTTCATCGAGGATTTTCGCACCCTCGTTAATCGCGGCGTAAAGGCAGCGCTCACGAATTTCGTCATCGGAAATATCGCGACGCACCGTGCCGTGTTCTTTGGCAACCTCCATCGCAATCACCTCGGTCACCGGGTCGTGTACAGGACGCCGACCGCCATCTTCATAGTTGTACCACCCCTGCCCAGCCTTGATGCCGAACCGGCCCAGCTCACACATCCGGTCCGCCAGATGCATATAGCGCTCCTCCGGATCATGCTGATTGGCCAGGGACTGGCGCATCCTCCAGCTTACATCCAAGCCCGATAGATCACTGACCGCAAGCGGTCCCATGGGCATACCAACCCCCATCAGAACCGCATCAACCTGCGCCGGTGATGCGCCTTCCTCTACAAGGAAGGTTGCCTCACGAACAAGCGGCAGCCGCGACCGGTTGGCGATAAAACCGTGGCAAACCCGGGCAAGAACACCGATCTTGCCGGTTTTCTTCGCCAATGACATACCTGTCGCAATGGCGTCAGGCGAGGCCTTTGCAGGACGCACGACTTCGAGCAACCGCATGGCATTAGCCGGCACAAAATAATGCAACCCGATCACATCTTCCGGGCGAGATGTTGCCGCCGCGAGGGCATCAATATCCATATAGGACGTGTTGCTGGCGAGAATGGCACCGGGTTTGGCAATGCTGTCGAGTTCGCCAAAAATCTGTTTTTTGACATCGAGATCCTCAAATGCTGCCTCGATAACCAGATCAACGTCATTCAGTGCTTCGAAACCAACCGCGCCGGTGATGCGCGCAAGACGCTTATCCTTCTCCACCGCATCGATGCGGCCCCGCTGAATCATCTCGTCATAGGTTTTGACTATCTCCACCATCCCGTTGTCGACAGACTCCTGACTCGTTTCGACCACGGTCACCGGAAAGCCAGAATCAGCAAGGCTGATGACAATGCCCCGTCCCATGGTGCCCGCGCCAATGACACCTGCGCTGGCGATTTCACGGGGAGCGACATCCTTTCCAATATCAGGAATTTTCGAAGCTTTGCGCTCGGCAAAGAAGGCGTAACGCAGTGCCTGGGACTGGACGCTGTTCTTACAGAGTTCGAATCGCTTGCGATCCACTGCGACGGCATCAGGATAGGGCATAGTCAGGCCATCTATCACGCTGTCCATCGCCTGATGGGGTGAGTCCTGACCGCGCATCCGGCGATTGGCAAGGTCACGATATTTCTCAATCGTCGCCGCATGGTCTTCGGATAACCCGATACCATCACAAGGTTCGCTGGAAATAGCGCGTAGAGTTCCGTCCGCCACGACCTTCTCGGCAAAGGCAACCGCTCCGCCACGCAGATCGCCGTCGATGATCGCGTCCACGATTCCGTATTTTTTCGCTTTTGCCGCGCCGATCGGCTTACCCAAAACAATCAGCTCCAAAGCATGATCCAGTCCGGCCACGCGAGGCAGACGCTGGGTTCCAGCCGCACCTGGGAAAATGCCAAGATTAACTTCCGGCATTCCCATCCGTGCGCCGGGCGCCGCCACACGAAAATGGCAACCTAGGGTCAACTCCAGGCCGCCCCCCAGCGCTGTGCCGTGAATCGCAGCTACCACCGGCTTCTCAACTGAATCTAGGTGATCCACCACGGCAATCAGATGCGGCTCACGCGTCGGCTGGTCAAACTCTCGGATATCGGCACCTGCAGGAAAGGTCCGTCCCGCACCGAGAATGACAATCGCATTCACGCCCTCATCCGCGACAGCACGATCAAGCTGCGTAACGAGCCCTTCGCGCACCGCAATTCCCAACGCGTTCACCGGTGGATTATCTATGGTCAGCACCGCAACTCGACCCTTCAGTTCATAACCGACGACTTCGCTCATACTAATCCCCTGATTCCGGCTGCAGACTCTGGTAAATCTGCCTGTATAGTTTGATTAAATGCATGATGCGTAACCCTACCTCTCTGGTCAAACCGAGCGGCAAACAAGCAGAAAACGGAGCGAAGACTTTGGCAAAATATTCCCATCCAGACGCCTTTCTTGATCTCGTCGGCGAAGAAATCGTGGTCAGTGACTGGCACACCATTACCCAGACACAGATCGATAAATTCGCCGATGCCACCGGTGATCACCAGTGGCTGCACGTGAATCCGGAGCGCGCAGCCAAGGAGATGCCCAACGGCAAAACCATCGCCCACGGTTTTCTTATCCTCTCCCTGATCCCCTATCTGGCCGCTGATCTGTTCGACGTGGACAATCTGAACAACACTATAAATTACGGACTTAACAAGGTGCGCTTCACAGCCATGGTAACGGTGGGTTCCCGAATCCGTCTGCGCCAGAGCCTCAAATCGGCTGAGAAGCGCGACGATGGAAGCGTCCATCTGATCTTCGAGGGGACCATGGAGCTTGAGGGTAGCGAACGTCCGGCCATGGTCGCCGACAGTATCCGCCGCCTCTACCCAACGCCGAGCGCCTGACATGAGTCCTACCGACCGCACCTTCTCGCGTACCGATCAGGTGGTGCCTGTTCTGGAGCAACACCGGTTCGACACCACGCCGCTAGTGGCTTGGATGACCGTGAATATCGAGGGGTTCAACCCACCCATAGAGATCGCGCAGTTCCAGGGCGGGATGTCGAATCCTACCTTTCTGCTCACGGACGCAAACAACACGCGTTACGTGCTACGCAAGAAACCGCCGGGTGAGCTTCTGCCCTCGGCCCATGCCGTAGATCGCGAACACAAGATCACCACAGCGCTGGGCGACACACCCGTTCCCGTCGTGCGTACTTTGGCTCTTTGCGAAGACGTTTCAATAGTTGGCACCGAATTCTTCCTGATGGACCATGCCAATGGCCGGGTCTTCCACGACCCGTCTTTACCTGACTCTACCCCGGAGGAACGTGCCGCGGTTTACGACTCCATGATTGCGACCCTCGCCGCGTTGCACCAGGTGGACTTTGAAAAGGCTGGACTGGGCGACTACGGACGGGTCGGCGGCTATATGGGCCGACAGGTCGCACGCTGGTCAAAACAATACGAAGCCAGCAAGACCAACAATCTGGTCGAGATGGACAAGCTGATGGTCTGGCTATCGGAAAACATGCCCGATGACAGTGAGACCACCATCGTGCATGGGGATTTCCGACTGGAAAACTTGGTAGTCTTCCATAATTCACCCGATGTGATCGCGGTGCTCGATTGGGAGTTGTCCACCCTCGGCCACCCGCTTTCGGACCTAGCCTATAACTGCCTACCCTATCACTGGCCGGAAGAATCCTCCGGCGATATGCGCGGTCTGGATACCTCTACGCCGGGCATCCCGTCGGAAGAGGACTATGTGGCCGCCTATTGCCGTCACACCGGCCGGAACGAAATCGAAAACTGGACCTTCTATCTGGTCCTTTCGTTATTCCGCCTCGCGGCCATCATTCAGGGTGTTTACTACCGTGGCCTGCAGGGCAATGCATCATCCCCCGAGGCTCTGTTACGACGCGATCTGACGCGTCAGTTGTCCATTCGTGCATGGGAGTTGGTCGAGGGACGCTAACACTAACTTTATGCACGCGCCGTCCCGTTTCCAAACGGGAAAGGAATAAGAAAAGCCATGTCTGACGAATTTGACTACATCATCATCGGAGCCGGTTCTGCCGGATCCGTTCTCGCCAACCGGCTGTCAGCTGGCGATGCGACAGTCTGTCTGCTGGAAGCTGGCGGACGTGACATCAGCCCGATGATCCACATCCCTGCCGGTTTTATGAAAACCCTGACCGACAAACGCGTGAACTGGCTTTACCACAGCGAGCCGAGCGAAGGGACAGCCAGACGTACTATTCATGCGCCACGTGGCAAGGTTCTCGGTGGGTCCAGCTCGATCAATGGTCATGTCTACAACCGCGGCTTGCATTCGGACTTCAATACCTGGGCGCAGATGGGCAATCGCGGCTGGAGCTATGCCGACGTGCTACCCTATTTCAAACATAGTGAACGCCGTGTCGGGGGTAACGACACGGATTATCACGGCCGCAACGGGGAACTGGCGGTCACCGACATCGACGATAAAGACCCTATCTGCGAAGCGTTTTTCGACGGCGTCGAAAAAATGGGCATCCCGCGAAACCCGGACTACAACGGGGCCACACAGGCCGGCGTGGGTTATTTCCAACGCACAATCTACAACGGACGGCGGATGAGTGCGGCGGTGTCTTTCTTGAACCCCGTGCGCCATCGCAAAAATCTCGACATTCGGACCAACGCTCATGTGGAGCGCATCCTGTTCGAAGGTCGGCGCGCGGTTGGCGTGTGCTACCAACGTGGTGGCAAGACAATCGATATACGAGCGCGTCGGGAAATCATCCTGTCCGGTGGTGCGGTGGCCTCACCCCAGATACTTCAGGTCTCCGGGATTGGTCCGGGAAGCCTGCTTCGTGACATCGGTGTTCCAGTTATCCATGACCTCCCGGCAGTCGGAGAGAACCTCGCCGACCACTACGCGGTTCGTATCGCCAGCCGAATACACGGTGCGCGCAGCATCAACGAGCGTGCGAGGGGATTAGCCCTTGGCCGTGAAATCGGAAAATGGTTGCTCACGCGCAAGGGAATTCTCTCGCTTTCTCCCTCGCTCGCCTATGTGTTCTGGAAATCACACCAATCACTTGAAGAGCCGGACCTACAGTTTATTTTCACACCAGCAAGCTACAAGCAGGGCGTACCATCCCAACTCGAAGACTATCCGGGCATCACCATTGCCTGCTGGCCCATGCGCCCCCAAAGCCGCGGGTATGTGCGCGCAAAATCAGCCAACACAGCAGATGCCCCGGAAATCCAACCCAACTATCTCGCGCTGGAATCAGATCAGCATATATTGCTAGCGGGCCTCAAGCTCTGCCGACAGATGATACAAACCCCGGAACTTGCGCCCATATACGACCACGAAACGATGCCCGGAAAAGACATCCAGAGTGACGACGAGATTATGGATTTCGCCCGCAATATGGGCACGACAGTATTCCATCTAATGGGTTCATGCCGCATGGGACCGTCTGGCGAGACAAACAGCGTCGTCGATGATCAGCTGCGCGTACACGGGATCGAAGGTTTGCGGGTGGTTGATGCCTCGGTCATGCCAACCTCTCATTCGACCAACACCAATGCGGCGACAATCATGATTGCCGAAAAAGCATCCGACATGATCATGGGCAAGTCGCCCTTGCCTGCTGCGGCGGTGCCGTCCACGGTGTAATCCCTAAAATGGAGGGCCACTCCATGAAGGTTACCGAAGTCGTCACATCCTCCACTTCGTTGTAGCTGATGACATCCACACAGGGGATAATGTCATTCGCTCCATCATGCCCGATTCTACAACCCGGAACGCAGGATGATATGTCCTAGCTCTTATTCGGTGCCTGCGTTCTATCGTCCGGACCATAATCCCGCATCACCTCAGCAACCCGCAGCCGGTAATTGACAAATACCCCGCCGCGGCCCTTCCCCTGCGCGATCCGGTGCTCAGCATGTTCGCGCCATGCCTGTACAGCACCTTCGTTTTCAAAGAACGACAATGCGAGATATTTACCAGGTTCGTAGATGCTCTCGAACCGTTCTACAGAAATAAAACCCTCGATCCTGTCGAGCTCAGAACGCAGTTCATGGGCGATATCCAGATACTCATCCTTACGGCCTTCGGCAGGCCACACTTCAAAGATAACCACGATCATGCATTCTCTCCCGAATTGTCAGGATCCCATGGAAATGGATTGGGCAACCAGCAGGGCACATTCGTCTTGTAGCGCAGATAGGTCTCACCAAAGCGTGCCTCCAGAGCCTTTTCCTCGGAGCACGGAATGTAGATTGCGTTCACGAGGAAGAACACACTCAACCAGACCGCAATGATCCACGCGTTCAGCATCAGGCTTTCCGCCAGCAACATCATATAGACGCTCGAAATCATCGGATTGCGCACATGCCGGTAAGGGCCAAGAATCACCAACTGCTGTGGCGGATCCCACGGTGCCAGGGTGCCTTCACCACGGGTGATGAACAGCCGTACGGTCCAGATCGCAAAGCCTAGGCCAATAGCGCCGAAGATCGCGCCCAGCCAGAACCCCGGATTAGCCGGACCGATATAGCGTGCCGCAGCGTCCGTGTTCGATGTCGACCAGATGATCAGGGCTGGCACCAGAACCAGGACGCCTCCCGGCAGGACGAGAACAGCCTTGAGCTGACGACAGATCACCGGGCTATACCGTGTCGCGATTGCGGGGCCAATCATCAACCTGACGCCGCAGCTCGAGCCGGGCGATCTGGCGACGATGAACTTCATCAGGACCATCAAACAGGCGCATAGCACGGGTCCGCGCGTACATGGATGCCAGCGGGAAATCATCTGACATGCCGCCACCACCATGGAGCTGCAGTGCTCGATCGATGACGCCAAGTGCCATATTGGGTGCGGCAACCTTGATCATTGCGATCTCCTGACGGGCTTCCTTGGTGCCCACCGTGTCCATCATCCAGGCCGCTTTCATTACCAGCAGCCGGCACATTTCAATCTCGATCCGCGACTGGGCAATGCGTTCCTCGGTTATACCCCGTTCGGCCAGAAGCTTGCCCCAGGTCTCGCGTTCGGTCGCCCGCTTGCACATCGCTTCCAACGCGCGCTCGGCCACACCAATGACCCGCATGCAGTGATGAATTCGTCCCGGTCCCAGACGACCCTGGGCGACTTCAAAACCGCGGCCTTCGCCCAGAATCAGGTTTTCCAACGGCACACGCACATTCTCAAAGATCACTTCCGCATGACCGTGGGGTGCATCGTCATAACCCATCACATTAAGAGTGCGCTTAACCGTCAAGCCCGGTGTATCACGCGGCACCAGAATTTGGGATTGCTGCTTGTGACGCTCGGCTTTCGGATCAGTCTTGCCCATCACGATCATGATCTGACAGCGCGGATTGCCTGCGTTGGATATCCACCATTTGCGCCCGTTGATCACATATTCATCGCCATCTCGGATGATCGCGCATTCCACATTGGTCGCATCTGAGGACGCCACATCCGGTTCGGTCATAGCAAAAGCGGAACGAATTTCGCCGTTCAGCAGTGGCTCCAGCCATGCTTCCTGCTGGGCCGGGGTGCCGTACATATGCAGCACCTCCATATTGCCGGTGTCGGGGGCATTGCAGTTGAACACTTCAGGGGCCCAATCGACCCGGCCCATAATTTCGCAGAGTGGGGCGTATTCCACATTGGTCAGGCCCGCGCCGTGATGATCGTCGGGTAGAAACAGGTTCCACAACCCGCGCTTGCGGGATTCAACCTTCAAATCCTCCATGATCTGGGGTGTCTGCCACCGGGTGCCCTGCGTATTCAGCTGTTCCTCGAAGGTCCCCTCATTTGGATAAATAAATTCATCCATAAAGGAGATGAGATCATCCCTCATCTCCCTGCAACGCTCTGTCAATTCGAAATCCATGTCATTCCCCTACGATAAAACGCATGTCGCGACAGGTGTTCCGCCGCAAGACTTGTCCTAGAATACCTCCAACAGGGCTTTAGGGGGAGTTATCATGACCAGTTCCAAAAATTCGCTATTTGATCTTTCCAGCAAGACCGCAATTGTCACCGGTTCCACCAAGGGAATCGGACGCGCAATCGCGGTCGCATTGGCGGAAGCCGGAGCGAAAGTCACTATCTCCAGCCGTGACAAAATCCGGGTATCCGAAACCGTGCAAGCACTCAGCGACGCCGGACACACAGTGCTTGGCGTTCCATGCAATGTTGGCCGCAAGGACGAACTTCAGAATCTGGTCGATACCACGAAGGCAGAATGGGGATCCATCGGCATCCTGATCTGCAATGCCGCAATCAATCCCTATTACGGCCCGGCGATGGAGATTCCCGACGATGTCTTCGCCAAAATCATGCACACCAATATTCAAGCCCAGCTCTGGCTGACCCAGATGGTCGTCCCGGACATGAGGGCGCGCAAGGACGGCGTCGTCGTATTCGTATCTTCCATTGGCGGATTACGCGGCAGCGATGTCATCGGTGCCTACAACATCTCCAAGGCCGCCGACATTCAGCTCGCGAAAAACCTCGCTGTGGAACTGGGGCCCGACAACATCCGGGTCAACGCTATTGCACCCGGCCTCGTCAAAACCGATTTCGCGCGCGCGCTATGGGAGAACCCGGAATTCGCTGACCCCCGGATTGCCGCCACACCGCTACGTCGACTGGGGAACCCCGAAGATATCGCGGGTGCGGCTGTGTTTCTAGCATCCGATGCCGGCCGCTGGATGACGGGACAAACGATTGTGATCGACGGTGGCGCAACGGTGCCTGTCTAGTCACAGGCCTAGCCGCGGGTCTTGTCCCATTCCTTGAAGGTCGAACCGGCTTCGGCCAGCTCACGCAGCAAAGCCGTGGGGGCCCACTTGTCACCCCATTCGGCGTGGAACCGGTCCAACGTCGCAACGACGTCGGGCAACCCAACGGTGTCGGCATAGAACATTGGCCCACCGCGCCAACGCGGGAAACCGTAGCCGTGCAGCCAGATCACATCGACATCGGAAGACCGGATTGCTAGATTTTCTTCGAGAATTTTGGCTCCCTCATTGATCAGGGAATAGACGCAGCGCTGCATGATCTCTTCATCCGAGATACCCCGCCGGTTGATCCCCATTTCCGCCGAGCGGTCGGTCAACATGGTCTCGATCAACGGATCAGGCACAGCCTTGCGCCCATCCTCATAGGCATACCAGCCCGCGCCGGTCTTCTGACCGTAACGATCCAACTCGCAAATCCGCTCCAGCAAAGGTGAGAAACGCTCATCGGCCGGGCGGGTTTCCGCACGACGTTTTTCAATCGCCCAGCTGATATCCAGACCGGCAAGATCGTAGACCCGGAACGGCCCCATGCGGAAACCAAAACTCTCGATTACACGATCTACGTCCTGTGGCAGTGCGCCCTCCTCCACGAGGAAATCCGCCTGCCGGAAATAGGGCGCCAGCATCCGGTTGCCCACAAAACCATCGCACACACCCACGACCACCCCGGTTTTGACGATCTTCTTACAGAGATCGAGAACCGTGGCGATAATGTCGGGCGAGGTTTTCTCCGCACGGACAATTTCGAGCAGAGTCATCACATTTGCCGGGCTAAAGAAATGTAAACCCAGCACGTCCTCGGGGCGCTTTGTGACGGCTGCAATCGCATCCACATCCAGAGTTGATGTGTTGGTGGCCAGGATCGCGCCATCTTTGGCAAGTCGATCAAGCCCGCCAAAGACGGATTTCTTGACCTCCATGTCCTCGAACACAGCCTCAATTACCAGATCGGCATCCGCGACGGCCGCCATATCGACGGCACCCTGAATGCAGGACATCCGGTCCGCCATATCCGTATCCGACAAGCGACCACGTTTGCGGGTCGCCTCGTAATTCGCTTCGATCCTGCCCAACCCTCTATCGAGATTCTCCTGCGAAGCCTCGATCACCGTCACGCTCATACCAGCATTCGCAAAGGACATAGCAATGCCACCGCCCATAGTGCCAGCACCGAGTATCGCTACCTTCTTAATCTCACGCCGAGCTATGTCAGCGGGAATATCTGGGATTTTGGGTGTCTGACGTTCGGCAAAGAAGGCATGCACCAACGAACGAGATTCATCAGAGGCGACCGCGACCTCGCTGATTTCAGCTTCACGTGCCCAGCCATCCTCAAACGACATGGTGAGAGTGTTGGACACACTTTCAAGACATCTAAACGGTGCCTGCATGCCGCGTGCAGCTTTTTCCAATGCAGTCCGGGCCTCGGCCACCATGGCCTCGCCATCGGCAACGCTGACATCTATTTCGATTTTACTTGTGCGGCGCGGTTGCGCCCGCTGTTCCACCAGCTTGGTGGCATAAGCAATGGCGATTTCGACCAAGTCTACATCAGTCACGACCTTGTCGACGAGTCCGGCTTCCAGTGCCGTTGCCGCATCAATCGGTATGCCGCTTGTGACCATCTCTAGTCCTTTGCGAAAGCCAACAAGCCGCGGCAAACGCTGGGTTCCGCCGGCACCCGGAACCACACCTCGATGAACCTCTGGTAATCCCAACTGCGCGCCAGAATCGACAATGCGATAGTGGCAGCCCATGGCGAGTTCCAGCCCACCACCCAGAGTGGGGCCGTGAATCGCAGCCACAACGGGCTTCGTACTGTCCTCAATGATATTCATCAGATGGCGCGTCATCGGGCGCACCTGCCGATCGGGCGTGTTGAACTCCCGAATATCTGCGCCGCCGCAGAAATTTCGGCCAGACCCACAAATCACGATAGCTTTGATGCTTTGGTCTGATTGGGCAATGCCAATCAGCTGTGCAATCGACAGTCGCACCTCCCTGGCCAACGTATTGACCGGCGGGTTGTTGATCGTGATCACGCCAACACCGCCGCTCTGTTGGAACAGAACAGCCGTATTTCCATTTGTAACCGCCATGGCCTTCCCCGGAGTCCGGCTTAATCAAGAAATCAAAAGTATACCAAGGGCACGAACTGGGCAAATATTGGACCACCCGTGAGGGAATGGCAGGCGTGCGAACCGGGAATGGTCTGCCGCTCGCACATGGTCGCCCTGACTGCTAGAATTAGAAGTATCTTCCCTCGCCCCATGGACAACTCGATGGCGACCACCAGCATCGCGCGCCCCAGCCTGTCGCACATCTCGGCCGGCCTGATCACAATATTTTCTGCTGTTCTGCTCGCAGCACCGCTTTGGACAGACACGCCCGGGGTTTTACCCGCCGCAGGCGTGATCATGTTTGCCATTGCAAACTGGGCAACTGGTGCGATGCCACAGCACATCACCGCATTGTTGCTGTTCCTGCTTTCCGTTGTTTTTGCGATAGCGCCTCCGGAAATCGTTTTTTCCGGTTTCCATGCCAGTGCCACCTGGTTGGTTTTCGGCGGCCTGATACTCTCATTGGCGGCACAACGTTCGGGCCTCGCCACGCGCCTAGTCCAACTGATGATGATTCATCTACCCGGTCGCTACATGGCCATGGCTGGTGGGCTTGCCATCGCCGGCATGTTACTGAGCTTCATCATGCCGTCTGCCTCTGGACGGGTCGTGTTGATGGCCCCATTGGCCGTTGCTCTGGCCACCCAACTGGGCTTCGAGGAGAACACCCGAGCCCGTCACGGACTGGTCATAGCAGCTGGATGGGGCACAACCATTCCGGCCTTCGGCATCTTGCCCTCCAATGTCGTGAACATGGCCTTCGTCGGCGCTTCAGAAAGCATCTTCGGCATCGGCTTCACCTATTTTGGGTACACCTTCCTCAATTTCCCGGTGCTTGGGTTGCTCGGCGTAGTGGTAGTGATCTTGCTAGTCACACTGCTTTTTGGTGCCACACCTCAACCGCGTGTCACCGAGAAAACTCTCTCTGCCTGGAGCGGGGGAGAGCGTCGGTTGATGGGCATCATGCTCATTGCGCTGGCCTTCTGGATGACGGATTCACTGCACGGCATTTCACCTGCCTGGGTAGCACTGGCCGCCGCTCTGCTCTGTATCACGCCGAAAATCGGAATGCTGCCGGCGTCGTCGATGAGTTCGGATATCAACTACGGCTCCTGGTTGTTCGTTGCCGGTGTGATTGCTGTTGGGGCCATTGCCAATGATTCAGGCCTTGGCGGCGCTATCGGAGAATGGTTGCTTGGCAATATTCCCCTGACCAAAGACGGTGGCATTGTAACCTTTTATGAGATTTTTGCCGTCAGCGCGGCGGTCGGTCTGGTCACCACGTTTCCGGCCGCACCACCAATCGTTACATCCTTCTCTGATGCCATCGCGCAAGCGACAGGCTGGCCACTCCAGTCCGTGCTCCTCGCCCAGGTGCCCAGCTGGATGATCTACCCCTTCCCGCACCAAGCCCCGCCAGTGGCGATCGCCATGGCACTGGGCGGCGTGCCCATGCGTGAGGGTTTGCGACTGCTGGCCGTTTACTCCGTGGTCGGCCTCATCGTAGTGTTACCATTACAATATCTTTGGGGCCGGATGCTCGGCGTCTATCCTTAAAAACCCGAAACATCCGGAGTTTTTGTGATGCTGTTTATGGTTCGCATGACAGTTGAATTGCCCGGGGATATGGATCCCGAATTGTTGCAGTCATTGCGTTCGACCGAGCTGGATCGCGCAATTGAACTTATTTAGGCGGGAAAACTGAGAAAAGTCTGGCGGATTGCGGGCGAGCATTCGAATTTCACCATCTGGGAAGCCGATAGCCCGGAGGAATTTCGCGCCGACATCACATCCCTGACCCTCCATCCATGGATGCGTCTGGGAATCACCACGCTCATCGATCACCCCTCGACGAAAGCCTACGAAGAGCGAGTGGGGCCATATCCAACGATATAGGCAGACCTAGTAGCCGCGCTCGGCTTTGAGGTCACTTGCCGTCCGATAGACCTCTGGGTAGCGTTCTGAAATACGCGCGCCGGGATAGAAGGCTGCCGCATAAGACGGACGGTTCTGAATACGCTTTAACCAGGCCGTAATTTCCGGCAGGTCATCTTCCCACAAGAACGCATAGCCAAGGTCATCCATTCGATCGATCAATGGCGTCATCTGCGCGTCCACCATGGTGTACTGCGCGCCCATGATCCATGGGCCGCCATCTTCCTTGATCGCTGCATCGATCCGCTCACAGGTCTGACGAATCTGGAACTCGGCATATTCAAGTTCATCCTTGCCGAACCCCGTCTGGGACATGCGCTGATAGAACTGCTTACGTAGAGGCAGACGGTCCGCATGTGCAGCAAAGTCTGCATTGTTCGATTTTGCAAAACGCATCGGTGCCAGCATGTTCGCGAAGGTCGGCACACGTACCGCCACCGTGGGAACCTCGTCGATATAGCGCATCCAGGCACGCATCCGGGCACGTCCAACCGCATCGCCGGGAGCCAGCGCTGGTTCAGGAATGATTTCTTCGAGATATTCGAGAATGGCGGAGGATTCGATCAGTATCGTGCCGTCATGCACAAAGGTCGGGACCACACCATTGGGATTGATTTTCAGGTAGTCCGGCTCAAGCTGTTCGAACTTGCCCAGATCGATGTCATGCTCGATCCAGTCCTTGTTCATCTCCGGCAGACCCTTTTCGGCCAGCGTAACACGCACTTTCTGACTGCAGGTCGACTGCGGGGCCTGATACATCTCGATCTTCATTCGGAATCTCCACTTTCAAAAAACTGCGGATATTTTTCGCTCACATTGGTACCCGGGTAAAAGGCGATATCAAAAGACGGTCGCGCCTGAATGCGGGCAAACCAATCGGTCATTTCTAGCAGATCGTCGCACCAGAGCTTTGAATAACCAAGATCAGCCATGCGCTGAATAAGCGGCGTCAATGTCACATCAATCAGTGAATAGTCCGCCCCCATGACCCAGGGACCACCATGCACAGAAATCGCCTTGTTGATCCGTTCAGCGGTCTGGCGAATCTGTCCCAGCGCATTATCGACTTCTGCTTCTGCAAAGCCGTCGACCCGGCCCATCCGTCGGTAGAAGGCCTTGCGCAGGGGCAGTTTTTCGACCCGCACCTTAAAATCCTCTTCGGACATATTCTCATAGCGCAACGGGCGGAACACCTGATTGAAGGACGGCACCCGCACAGCCGGTGTCGGCACTTCATCCATATATCGCATCCAGATCCGCATGCGCGCGCGACCCAGCGCCGTGCGCGGGGTGAGTGGTCGTTCGGGGTAGATTTCATCCAGATATTCAACGATCACCGAAGATTCAATCACCGGCTGCCCGTCATGCACCAGAGTCGGCACTACGCCGTTCGGGTTTAGCTTCAGATAATCCGGCGTCAGGTGATCGCCCGTGGCGAAATGTAACTCATGGCTAACCCAGTCGATGCCCTTTTCGGCCAGACAGATTCGAACTTTCTGGCTACAGGTCGAATGCCCTGAATGATAGAGCTTAATCGCCATTCCGAGTTCCTTCCGACAATTTGAACCGCGCGATCTCTACGCCGCGCCCGGTCTATTTATATCAACCCTCGACCCATTCGTCCCCGCCCTGAAATTGTATGGCAGACATGATGATACGGGTCTTCAATGGCGCCTAGACCGCGCGCGCGTGTACCACCAACAACGGGTCACTCTGTCCCGGCGAAGGAGAAAGATCGACATAGCTTGGCTCCCCGAACATCCCCGACTGGCGGATATAAGTGGTGACTAGGCCCGTATGACCGGAATTATCCAGTGCCTTCCAGATGGCCACAGCCTTGGTCGGGAAGCAGCGGTTGGAGAAGCTGACCACGCAAACGCCATCTACGGTCAGCACGCGCCCGATTTCGGCGAAGACGTCGAGAGGCTGGGTCAGATACTGGACGGACAACGCTATCAAACAAGCATCAAAACTATCATCGTTAAAGGGCAGATTCGAATCGGTATTGAGATTTTGAACAACCCTCTTACTCAGCTGCGGATTGGCCTCCAGCTCCGTCCGGTTCATGCCCAGTCCGGTCACCGCGGCATATGGTGCCGCGGGCAAGTGGGACACCCAGCTCGACATCAGATCGAGAACTCGCGCGTTCTGGGGAAGAGTCTTCCCATAGAACGAACTCAGTGTGGCACGAGCGGTGTCATCGAGGTGATGCACCATGCGTTCCGGGCGATAGAACACCGCGTCATCATCATCATCAGTGCGTAAAAAATGTTCAGGCAGAAATTTGAGCTCCGCGGCGCACATATCAAAATCCGCGTGCGGCGCCGTCACTGCGCGGATCAAACCCAGCTTCGATCAACCCATCGGGACGCCGGACAAGCGCGCCGGCATGGCCCATCAGATCACTGAACCCTTCGACCACTTCCACGTCCTGACCTGCAACCCGCAGAGCCTCAATCACAGCATCAGGGAAACGGGATTCGATTTTCAAATTCGTGCTGTCGCTTCCCCAGGTCCTGCCAAGCAGCCAGCGTGGCGCGGTGATCGCAGCTTGCACGGGCTGTCCGAACCGCACGATCCGGTTGAATACGGCCGCCTGAGTTTGAGGCTGTCCCTCGCCCCCCATGGTGCCGTATAACATCACCCGTCCATCATCGAGGCGCGCCATTGCAGGATTGAGGGTGTGGAACGGCTTGCGCCCCGGCTGCAGAGGGTTGAGCGCTTCAGGGTCGAGCGCGAAGCTGGCGCCGCGATTCTGCCAGGTTATTCCGGTTTTCGGCAGCACGACCCCCGATCCGAACTCCCAATAGACGCTCTGAATAAAGCTGACCGAATTGCCATGGCGATCCATCGTGCCCATCCAGATCGTGTCGCTGTCGGTCCCGCCGCGCTTCCAATCGGATGCCTTTTGCGGATCTATCCCCGCCGCCAGTTTCGCCACAACCTCATCAGTTAAAAAGGATTCTGGCGGCGCACTCATATACGCCTCATCGGTGACGTATTGGTCGCGAATAGCAAAAGCCTGCTTGCTCGCCTCGACTAACAAATGCACGAAATCGAACCCGTCGGCCTGTGCACATTTCATCTTCGCAAAAACACCCAAAATCAGCAGGGAGGCCAGTCCCTGGGTCGGCGGACGCATATTGTAGACCGTCGCGTCTCCCACCCGCAGAGAGAGCGGCGTCACCGCTTTGGCTTGGTGCGCGGTCAGATCAGCGCCGTGAACCGGGCTGCCTACCTCTGCCAGATCCGCCGAAATCGCCTGCGCCAGATCACCACGATAGAAGTCTTCGGTCCCGGCACGCCCGATCTGCTCCAGGGTTGATGCAAGTCTGAGTTGGCGAAAGATATCTCCACATTTCGGCACAGACCCACCGGGTGTGTAGACGTCTTTAAAGCCTATAGCCGGACCCATTTCAGGCAGTTTGTCAGTTGTGTTGCGCACCTGTCCTTCGGTTACCGCGACGCCATCACGCGCGTATCCGACCGCGTCGGCGAGAAGTCGCTCGAGTGGTAGGGTTCCGCCCCAACTGTCAGACATCTGCTTCGCCATTCCCCAGCCGGAGATTGTCCCGGCCACGGTCAGCGCCGCCAACGGACCACGCGACGGCACGGCGTCCAACCCTTCCTCGCTATATCGCTCAATGGTCGCACCCGTTCCGGCTGCGCCGCAGGCATCAATGGCAATGGGTTCACTATTAGCTGGCGATATCACCCAGAAACCATCGCCGCCGATAGAGTTCATATGTGGATAGACCACCGCGATCGAAGCCGCCGCAGCAATCATTGCTTCGAGCGCATTTCCACCTTCCCGCAAAACTGCGTGTCCGGATTCCGCTGCTAGATGATGGGGGGCGACTACCATTCCATTAGCCGCATAAGTGGATTTTAACATGAACTTCAAACCTCTAACAAAACGGGCGGCACAAGTGGTACCGCTCGATCAGGACCGTATCAATAGCGCAGACGATTAAGCGTTAAACGGCGGGATTTCGTACTCTGGCTCGATGGGAATTTTTACCGTGTTGATAAACCGTGCCAGCATGCCGTAATAGCCAATCATCACTGTCATATCGACAAAGCCTTCAGTGCCAAACGCAGCCTTGAGGGCATCTACCATGTCGTCGGTAATCTCTTCATTGCGGGTCAGCAGCCGCGCATATCGAGTTGCCAGTCCGAGGTCACCTGGCTCGGCTTCGATTGCCGGTGTACCAATCTTTTTCAGCAGGTCCTCGGATGCGCCAATTTTCTTGGCCACCACGTGATGATGAACCCATTCATAGGTGCAGCGCAGTTCCTGAGCGACAGTCAAGATGACGAATTCGCGTAGCCCATCATCAAAATCCGTGCCGTAGCGCACATGGGCACCAACCGGACAGACAGAGGCCAGAGCACCCGGACTGTTGGCGAGCAACGCAAACACGTTAGGCATTTTTTCCATACCGCGGGTGTTTAGTACCTCGTCGTAAGCGTCGAGATAGTCTGCGGGGCAATCTTCGCGCTCAACGCGCTCGAGGCGCGATCCTTCCAACACAGTTGTCACTTAGTTTTCCTCCAAAAAAGGGGCTAATTTTGCACCACCCGCATGCGGAATGCGCATTTTATTCGTAGCAAGGGAACCATCAACAGGTCAGGCGCGTCAACGCTGACAGGCCAAATCACGCCCAGCTATGCTAGATGAAAAGACGTATTTGCATATGCAAAGTCTAAAATCGTGCGGGGAACGAACCAATGAGTGACACAGCACCGGCCCGAATCGGCGCCTTCGCGGGCGCCACCCTCATCGCGGCCCTGACAATATTTTTCCTAATTGAAGGCCGCGATCTGCTGATCCCGATCGCCGTTGCGATCGTTATCTGGTACCTGCTCAACGCACTCGCGAGATTTTTTACCCACATTCCTGTTATCGGCGAAAAGCTTCCCTACTGGGCGACACTGATTGGCGCCGTTACCATTGTCGTCATTACCATCACACTTGTCGCAGAACTGATCAGCGACAACGTCGCCCAAGTTGCGGCTGCGGCCCCATTCTACCAGGCTAACTTCGAAAAACTCATCCTCAGCGCCTCGCAATTTGTAGGTTTCCAAGAACCCCCTGACATCGCTAAAATCGTCGACGAGATCAATATTCGTGCGCTTATTTCGGGACTGGCTTCAACAGTTGCCGGGTTCGCCGGATCGTTGGGAATCGTGCTGGTTTACGTCCTGTTCCTGTTGATCGAACAAGGCAGCTTCGAAAAGAAGATCAATGCGCTCTTTCCCGATGCGGAGAAGCGTCAGGATGTGCGCGACCTCCTCAGGCGCATGCAGACCCAGATTCAGTCCTATGTGGCGATCAAGACCTTGGCAAGCGTTACAACCGGAGCAATCAGCTACGGCATCCTGCTAATCGTCGGGGTCGATTTTGCCGCGTTCTGGGGCTTTGTTATTTTCTTGCTAAACTACATCCCGACCATTGGCTCGATGCTCGGAATCCTGCTGCCTACCCTATTGGCGATCGTTCAGTTTGCAACCCTCGGCCCGGTACTCGCGGTGCTAATTGGTGGTGGTACTACACAATTTCTTATCGGAAATGTAATCGAACCACGACTAATGGGGACATCCCTCAACATTTCGCCACTGGTCGTGCTTATCTCACTTGCTGTCTGGGGCAGCATCTGGGGACTGGCGGGCATGTTCCTATCAGTACCGCTAACGATGATTGCGATGATCGTATTCTCGTGTTTTGCACCCACCCGTCCGATCGCGATAATGCTGTCGGGCGATGGTAAAATCGAACACCCCTAAACCCCAACAGTCCTCTTGGTGACGACCTCCGCGCGCTATTCCGCCGCTTGTACCTTGCCCTTATCGATCAACTCAGTCAGGTATTGTGGATCAACCGGATAGTAGTCTATCTCAACTGAGAACTCTTCAAGCGCGTTCTCGATTGCTGCGACAATCGCCGCAGCCGCTGGGATAGTTCCGCCCTCGCCAGCACCCTTCACGCCAAGAGAATTGAGGGGTGACGGTGTTTCCATATGGGTGACATCAACCCGCGGCATCTCGCTGGCCAACGGCAGCAGGTACTCACCATAATTCATCGTCAGCGGCTGGCCTTGATCGTCATAGATCATGCGTTCGAACAACGCGTTGCCGATACCATGAACCACACCACCAACAATCTGGCCATGCACGACCATCGGGTTGATCATTACACCGCAGTCATGGGCGACCGAATAGCGCAGCACCTTCACTTCGCCGGTACCCGGGTCTACCTCGACCTCTGCCACATTTGAACCACAGGCAATCGGCGCACCACTGGAGCCATCAAAGGAGGTAGCTTCAAGCACCGGATCAAATCCCGTCGGGACCCGCATCGCGGACATCGGCGTCAGCTTAACAGCCAATTCCCCCAGCGAAATGGACAGATCAGGCGCCCCGTTCACACGGACCAAACCGTCTTCGATATCCAGATCGGCTTCCGAGGCTTCCAGAACTTCGGCGGCTAGCTTCAAAGCCTTTTCGCGAACCTGAGACGCAGCGTCGTGGGCTGACGGACCAACATTTGCCGCCACGCGACTACCGATTGTGCCAATGCCATGAGAAAACTTAGCCGTGTCCGCAGATTCAAACAGAATATCTTCCGGCTTCACACCAAGGTTTCCTGCGACAATCATAGCGATCATCGTGTGATGTCCCTGACCCTGGCTCGCGGCACCGGTGCGAACGGCAACCTTGCCCGAAGACTCAACCCGAACGGTCGTGCCCTCATACGGTCCCATGCCGGTGTCCTCAATACATGAGGAAACACCAATACCCAGATATCGGCCTTCAGCACGGGCAGCGGCCTGACGTTCCTTGAAACTATTGTAGTCGGAAAGGTCCAGTGCCTTTTCGAGCAGGGCCTCGTAGTCACCGCTGTCGTAAATGCATGGGGCGCCACCACGCAGCTTAGCTCCGGTTTCATATGGCATCTGGTCTGAGCGAACATAATTCCGACGACGTACTTCGGCCGGATCGATACCCAGCTCGCGCGAGACCACCTGAACCATGCGTTCGACGGCATAAATCCCGCATGGACGTCCCGCGCCACGCACCGGCGAATTCGGGACTGTATTGGTGAAAACGATATCCACACTCACGTCGATGGCCGGAATGGAATAGGCACCCGGTAGAGGCGTAAGGGAACTGTTTGGCAACAGAATACCGTAGGGAACATAGGCACCGTTTTCATGGGTCACCTTCCCACGCAGGCCGAGAATCTTTCCTTCGGCCGTACAGGCAACTTCCAAATCCCAATGCTGGTCCCGCTGGGTCGTGGTGGAGACAAAATGCTCCCTGCGATCCTCAATCCACTTGACCGGGCACTTCATTATTCGCGCCGCCAGCGATATCGCAATTTCCTCGGGATAGAACCCGGCCTTCGGGCCAAAACCGCCGCCAACATCCGGCGCAATAACACGCACGCGCTCTTCGGATTCATCCAGCCAAGTGGCCAGGGCGCGACGGATCAGATAGGGCGATTGGGCCGAAGTCCACAGGGTCAGCCCATCACCCCACGGATCGTCCCGGGCGATGACGCCGCGCGTCTCCATGGAATGGCAACCACCACGATGTTGCATGAACGCAGCCGAAAACACGTGATCGGCTTTCTCAAATGAATCCTCGATGTCACCAAAGCTTGAACGCATCTTGCCCATCAGGTTCGAAGACAAATCGGCATGGGCCAGCGGCGCATCGTCATCAAGCGCGGTACGAATGTTCACAACGGCCGGAAGTGCCTCGTAATCCACTTCAATAAGCGCGAGCGCATCCTCGGCAATGGCACGGCTGTCCGCCACCACAACAGCTACGGTCTCGCCCACATAACAGACTTCATCTTTAGCTAGCGGATACTGGGTTTTGTCCTGCTCAATTACCGGTGCCGGATAGAGCTGGTTCATCCTGTGGCTGTATTTCGCACCTAGGTCTGCATGTGTGATCACACGATGCACACCCAGCAACTCGGTCGCACGAGATGAGTCAATCGAACGAATCTTCGCATGGGCCATCGGCGCACGCAGGAAAGCAGCGTGGAGCATGCCTTCCATAGTGATGTCATCAACATAACGACCGTGGCCGGCAAGTAACCGAGGATCTTCCATGCGCTGGACTTCTGCGCCCAAGTAACGAACACCCATGGGTTCTAGCTCCCCTTCTGCATGGTTTTGGCGACATCCAGTGCCGCATCGACGATACCTTGATAGCCGGTGCACCGGCAGATATTTCCAGAGATGGCTTCGCGGACATCCCGTTCGCTCGGATCGGGGTTGTCCCGCAAGAAGGCCGTCAATGAGGTTAGCATCCCAGGAGTACAGAAGCCGCACTGTAGACCGTGATGTTTCCAGAAGGCCTCCTGCAAAGGACTCAAGGTCCCGTCATCTTCGGCCAGCCCCTCAACGGTAGTGACCTCATGCCCGTTGGTCTGGACGGCAAGCATCAGGCAGGAGCGCACTGCTTCGCCATCTACCATCACCGTGCAGGCGCCACACACGCCGTGCTCACAGCCCATATGCGTGCCGGTCAGGCCCAAGCCATGCCGCAGAAAGTCACCAAGGCTGGTGCGGGTTTCAACATTCGCTGCGTGGCTTTCGCCATTCACTGTCACTTCGATATCGCGGGTATCAGCCATGATCAGGCACTCCCTTTGGCGCGTTCGCCGGCTTTGATGAGGGCCCGTTCAACGAGCGTCGCGGCAAGCCGCTGACGGTAGGCGGAGGACACATAGGCATCCGACATGGCGTCGATGCCGCGGGCAACTTCGGCTGCTGCCTTAAAGGCATCAGCACCGATATTTCCACCAACCAAAGCCGCTTCGGCTTCCGCCAGACGGACCGGACGGACACCGGCACCGCCGATGGAAATGGACGCCTGAAGAATCGTATCGCCATCCGTTTCCAGCAACGCTGCAACCGCTATCAGAGCAAAATCACCATGGCGGCGGGCAAACTCAACAAAGCCATAGCCGTGATTCGCCGACCAATAGGGTACCGTGATCTTCGTCAGCAATTCATCAGGACCCAGCGTTGGGATCATGTAAGCTAGCGGCCATTCGGTGAATGGAATATCGCGTACGCCATCAGGACCATGAGCCGACAGCACGGCGTCATAGGCGGCCATCAGACAGGGCAGCTCGGCAGACGGGTCGAGGTGGCAAAGGCTACCGCCAATAGTGCCGCGATTGCGGGTTTGAAAATGTCCCACATGCTCCAGCGCCTCAGGCATAATAGGTATCTTCGCGTTGACAGCCGGGTCGCGCACTAGGTCCCGCTGCCGGGTCATCGCGCCAATTTCGAGCGTGCTGCCACTATCGACCACGCCGGAAATCCCTGCCACGCCATTCAGATCGATAACATGATCAGGCAAGACAAAGCGCATATTGAGCATAGGCATCAAAGACTGCCCGCCCGCCAAGACTTTGGCGTCCTCGTGCTGGCTAAGCAGCGCGACAGCTTCCTCTGGCGTTGCCGGATCGTGATAGATGAAAGGTGCTGGTTTCATGAGTGTTTCTTTCCCTAGCGCTTGCCGCGGATCATGGCCCAGATCGCCCGGAAGAACAGGCTGATACCGGAAATGCTGTTGTCAGAGAGTGTGGCTTGATCCGCCTGTCGTGGCGCAACGTCTAGTGAAGCTTCGTTGGATACCTCTGCCGGAGCAGCATCGGTGCCAATCTCAGCTTCAAGATTCTTGGCAAAATCAGAAATAATCTGACCCGCTATGGCATCGATCAGACCGGATGCGCGGCCGTACTGAGCTACTGTTCCGGTCAGGTTTAGCTCGGTCGTGATATCGACGCGGGTCTGTCCGCCATCTTCGACGAGCTCGAAAACAACATCGGCCTCAGCTGCGCCGCGGCCCTTGGTGTCATTACCCTTGGCATGGACTGTGGCGGTACGCGACGCTTCATCCATCTCGGTGATTTCGGCTTCGCCAGAAAACGTCAGATTGACCGGACCGACACGCAGTTTGGCATTGCCCTTATAGGTGTTCTCGCCGACCACTTCGGTCAGTTCTGCACCAGGCATGCACGGCGCAATCCGCGGCACATCGAGCAATACATTCCATGCAACTTCCGGAGTTGCCGACACGGTAAAACTATTGTTGAGCTGCATCGGGCACCCTGTCGCACAAAATCTCTGTCAGGGGCGACCGGACGCACCCTGTTCCATCGGATAGACAATAATTTTCTTATTGTAGAATCGCAACCGCAGAACGGTGAATTTTACAGGCCGTCATCCTGCCCGTGCACGTGATAGCCAATCTCACGGGACGGCGTGCGCCCAGCGCTGTCGACCCCAGTGGGGAGCCACGCACAGACATTGGTACCCGGCGACCAAATGGTCTCACACGGGCCCGGCACAAAAAACTCTACAAAAACAAACTCTTCGTCGGACTGATTGATGAAGGCATGGGGCTCGTGCTCGTAATTGTAGAGCAAATCGCCCGCTTCCAGAACATGGCCGGTGCCATCCAGTAGCGCCGTGCCTCGACCCGAAATCACATACTGAAAATGTTCTGCCCCCACATGGTGATGCTCCGGCGCGGCGGTGCCCGGCGGGTAGCTGATCATCTCGCCCTTGAAGGCATGGGTTCCGGCCAGAGCTGGCGTCGCCATATAGATGCGCTTGCGGGCATCATGTTCGGATTCCAGAACCGGCTCGCGGGTCCAATCGACCTGCCGCAACTCGCCCGGCATGTCCACGATCTCCGGATCAAAACGTTCGGCATTCGGGACGCGCGCCATCAGCAACACGGCCGCGCCGTCACCAGCAACGAAGCTACCGGAGAAACCCAGCGGCAAATAGGTGACCATATTCGGAGAGACTTCCGCGCCGCCCAAAGTGCCTCCGCCCGAAAGAGCCTGCACCCAACCGACCATTTGCGGATCAAAGGCAATCTCGTAGCAGGCCCCTACGGCTAGGGACACGCGCTCCAGCAATATCTGATCGTTGCCGATAACATCGGGTGTAACAAGCGCGACGACATCGCAGCCCGGCGCGACCTGCGAAGACTTCTGATCTGCATTTCGAACGATAACGGGCATGGTATTGCTCCCTCTGGCATATCGCACACTATATCCCGAGAATGCGTAAGCCGAAAAATATTGGTGCCCCCGGGGAGACTTGAACTCCCACTCCCTTGCGAGAAACAGATTTTGAATCTGCCGCGTCTACCAATTCCGCCACAGGGGCACGGGATTGCAGAAGCACTCCATAGTTCCGGGACCCGCCCAACGTCAACCACTGTGCAGCACGAGAGTGCAAAGGAATAAATTCTTAACCATGTAACAAGACTCACTTAGGAATTGCATCTTTGTCTCTACTTAAAGCTCAACGACAATTTGTAGACCAAGCAACGATGCGCACACATCTTCGAGTTCTCACAGCACTGATGATGCTCTGGTTGGCCGTCATCTCGCTGATGACCCCGGCGGCCCAGACCGCCGGACTACGCACAGTCAATGCCGCCGGTTAGGGATATATCGGCGCGCTTAACCCGCAACTGCGAGATACCCAGTCTTTCGTACACACCGGTCTCTGGGTCGCAGAAATCGAGGCTGACGGCACCTCGGCCTTCGTGCGCGACATTCGCCGGCACTAATTGACGGTGTCCCAAGCGGTGTTGCGAGCATGGACAGCGACGGAACCGGCCTGTTACACGGCCCGGGTTAAATCAAACACCATGAAACATATGAGGTCATCGTTAGAACATGTTGCGGGCCACCTACGACTGGACAATGCGGCTCAGCGCCTCCCCCCACGCGGTCTGGATGCTGGCGGCGATCGCCTTCATTGAAAGCTCGTTCTTTCCGATCCCCGTCGACCTGCTGCTGATCCCGATGATTCTCGCCGCGCGCAACAAAGCCTGGCGACTGGCGGCCATCTGCACGGTGATGTCTGTTGCCGGTGGGTATTTCGGCTATCTTATCGGCTACGCGCTGTTCGATGCGATCGGCCAACCGATCATCTCGTTCTACGGCTTCGAACATACCTTCGAGAGCTTCACCGAGCGGTATAATGAGTTCGGCGCCTGGATCGTATTCATATTCGGCGTCACACCCTTCCCCTATAAAGTTGTCACAATTGCCAGCGGCGTGACCCAGCTTGACCCCGCAGTGTTCGGGCTGGCATCCGTCGCCGCACGCGGCCTGCGCTTTTTCCTTGTCGCCGCCCTGATCTGGTATTTCGGCCCAGCCATCCGAAGCTTCGTTGAGAAACATCTCGGCTGGGTCGCACTGGCCTTTATTGCGCTGCTCGTCAGCGGGTTTGCGCTGATCGAGTTCGTCGCCTAGCGCGGACGCCTTCGAAGCCCTATATCGGGGGCATGGTCGCTCACACGCTTAGATCGAAGCTCTATCTCTGGCCCGCACTGACTTTTCTGGCCGGCGCGGCGATGCTTGGCGGCGCATGGGGGTTCCAGATTCTTGGAGGCCTGTATCCCTGCACACTTTGTCTCTATCAACGCTGGCCCCATTGGGCCGTAATCGTGATTGCCGGTCTGGCCACCCTCGGCGCGCGGCGCCTCGGAACTAGAGGCATCGCACTTACGGCTGCCCTCTGTGGGCTGATATTTCTGGCTGGTGCCGGTGTCGCCGGGTTTCATGCCGGTGTTGAACAACACTGGTGGGAAGGTCTGGCAGCTTGCGGCAACGGCGATCTCAACAATCCAAACATGTCGATTGAGGAACTAAAAACCCGCCTGCTCGCCGCGCCGGTCGCGCGCTGCGACGACGTGCCATGGTCCCTATTCGGAGTTTCACTGGCAGGCTACAATTTCCTCGCATCTTTTGTGTTCGCCTTGGCATCAATCTGGGCAGCACGGGCGTTCTGGCGGAAAGCAACATGACCGACGACACGCGCAAAAAGCCAAAAGTCACCGGTGAGGATCGCCTGCCCGGGGACCCTGACCGCAAGACCCTCGTGGAACGTATGATCCGCGTCGATCAAGCCGGGGAGTACGGCGCCGCGCGCATCTATGAAGGTCAACTCGCCGTGCTGGGCAATAGCCCCGTCGGCGACACCATCCGCCACATGGCCGAACAGGAACAAAAGCATCTCGACGGATTCAATCGCCTGATCGTCGAACGCCGGGTGCGCCCCACCGCGCTAACGCCCGTCTGGCACGCCGCCGGCTTCGCGCTTGGTGCCGCCAGCGCCGTGCTCGGCGAACGCGCTGCCATGGCCTGCACCGTTGCCGTCGAGGGAGTGATCGAGGAACATTACGGTGAACAGGCTGCCCAGCTTGGCGATGATGAAAGCGAACTGCGCGACATGATTGAGGAATACCGGGCCGAGGAGCTCGAGCACAAGGATATTGGCCTCGAGTACGACGCCGAACAAACTCCAGGTTACCGCTTGTTCTCTGAAGCCATCAAAGCCGGTTCCCGCGCCGCCATCTGGCTCTCCACCCGAGTCTAGTTCGCTAATCTGACCCTAAGCGTCCAGCTCTGAATCCCAATAGAGATAGTCACCCCAGCTTTCGTGGAGGAAGTTCGGGGGAAACCTGCGGCCATTTTCGATCAGTTCATAGGTTCTCGGCTGGCGCGGCTCATTGAGCAAATGCATGCCTGCTTCCTTTGGCGTCAGATTGGCCTTGCGCAAATTCCAAGCGCTGGATGCCGTCACCACATTTTCCCAGCTGGTCCGCCCGCCACGCGAACGCGGCAACACATGATCGAAGGTCAGCTCATGAGCGGGCAGTCGCTGGCCGCTGTACTGGCAGGTAAAGCGATCACGCAGAAAGACATTGAACCTGGTGAAAGCTGGGCGTTCAGCTGGACGGATATATTCCTTGAGCGAGACGACGCTGGGCAGGGAAATTTCGAGATTGGGCGAACGGATGACTCGGTCATATTCGGCGACCGTGTTGACGCGCCCCATCAGGGTCGCCTTCACCGCCTCCTGCCAAGGCCAGAGCGAAAGTGGAAAATAGCTCAGCGGACGAAAATCCGCGTTCAGCACAAGGGCCGGACATTTTTCCAGCGCAACGTCCATTAATCCCCTCCCGGGTTTATTGGTCGAACTATCGGCGTGCAAAAAATTAGGAACGCAATCCCGTCAGGGAAAAATTTCTCCGCATAGAGAATATAATTTATTCTTCATTTACAACAACTTAAAAAATAACCATCATGCTTTAAAGGTAACTCAGGCGATCGGCACATCAAAGGCACGCATGCTATGGGCTACCGCAAAGCCAAAGCCTTCATTGTCGATGCCATGCCCCAATCCGGGGCGTGAGACAGCTTCAACTTCAACACCGGCATCCTTAAGCACGGCTTCGGCAATTGCCAGCGAACTATAGGGCACCACGTCATCGGCTTCGCCATGTACCAACAGGACTGGCGGGCGCACGGTGATCTCATCAGCCAGCGCCTCGGGCGCCGCGAGCGAACCTGAGAACCCGAGAAGCACAGCCGGGCAATTCTGCCGACGAAGACCCAAATGCAATGTCATGCGGCAGCCCTGACTGAATCCGAAAATTGCGAGATCCGCATCGATCAAACCGTTTTCCGCCAGATGATGATCAAGATACGCATCGATTGCTGGCGCTGCGGCGCGTACCCCCGCCGCTATGTGTTCAGGATCACGATTGCCGGAATCGAACCATTGCAGTCCACTGGAAAATCCATCGACCGACAACGGCGCATCCGGGGAAAGGAACATAGCATCGGGCAAATGCTGCGCCATGGCTGGCGCCAGTCCGATCAGATCATCGCCATTGGCCCCACGCCCATGCAGGAAGACCACAAGTTGTTTTGGTGCGCCACCGGAAGCTGCCGCGCGGCATGGTCCGGTCAAAAGTGCGTCAGTAATTATCTGTCTCCGTTTTCCAAATCGCCGTTTAGATCGCTTCGATATGATAGGCATGCCAGAGGAGTCGCGCTGCCGCGCTGCGCCATGGCCGCCAGAGTTCAGCTTCCTCGCGCAACTGCCCGGGTGTCCAGCGAGTGCCGTCGCCAAGATGACGCCCAGCCGAAGCCACAAGCGCGAGGTCATCGGCTGGCATGATATCGGTCCGCCCAAGCGCGAAGAGCAGATAGCATTCCGCACTCCAGCGCCCGATGCCCTTCAACGCCACCAGCTCCTCAATCGCGGGCTCATCCTCCATACGTCG
The DNA here is from genome assembly GCA_028822385.1 of Alphaproteobacteria bacterium. GTDB lineage: Bacteria > Pseudomonadota > Alphaproteobacteria > UBA6615 > UBA6615 > JABJAG01. Next base: position 1,184 of record JAPKDV010000014.1, on the reverse strand, counting down.
GAGCTTTGTGAGATCGAGCCCGCCACTGACAACGGCTTTAGCGAGACCACGGCCATAGGCGATTTTCTGACGGCTCAGCCCTAGGACGCGCAGAGCATCATCATCCAGGGCCACGTATGCAAGCGGGTCTTTCGCCACACCGGCAACTTCCATGCGCTTCCAGATCGCGGCTGCGGCATAGGTGGATAATTGCTGACCGACGATCACCCGCAACAGAGCAGAAAACCCCGGCGGCCGCGCACGCGGACCCGGTGTGCCTGCTTGTTCCCAAAGCACAGCCATTCGGGGATCAAGGTTTCCCAATTCTGTGAGGCCTGCCTCTAGGCGTTTGGTTGTTTTCATCGCATCATTGTCCCTTTCAAGCGCTACCGATTGTGCGCTTTCTGCCAAAACGAGGAAACCTCGATGAATGCCAGCGCGACCACCAGTCAAAAAATTGCAACCCGGTTTGCACCCTCACCATCGGGCCTGATGCATCTCGGTCATGCTTATTCGGCGCTCTTTGCACATCGGCTGGCCGTGTCGGGCGAAGGACGCTTCGTTCTGCGGATCGAGGATATCGACTCAGGTCGATGCAAGCCCGAATTCGAAGACGCGATTATCGAAGATCTCGCCTGGCTGGGGCTGGAATGGGAAGAACCCTATCTCCGCCAATCCGAACGGCTCGATCTCTATGTCGCCGGCCTCGCGCAACTTGAGAAAACCGGGCTCCTCTATCCGTGTTTTTGCACACGCACAGATATCGCAGAAGAAATCAAACGAGCCGGCGCCGCTCCACATCTAAGCCATCACGGTCCCGACGGCCCACTCTATCCCGGTATCTGCAAGCATCTGAGTGCATCAGAACGCGCCCAGCGCATTGCTGACAATGAATCCTATGCCCTCCGGTTGGATATGGACGCGGCCGTGTCAGCGGCTGGCACCCTGACCTGGCATGACCGAACACGGGGCGAACAAACCGCCCAACCGGAGATATTCGGAGACATCGTGTTGGCGCGAAAGGATGTCTCGACCAGCTACCATCTGGCCGTGACCATCGATGACGCCGCACAGGGCGTTAGCCTGGTCACCCGCGGTGATGATCTGTTCGCCGCGACGCATATTCACCGCTTACTGCAGGCGCTGCTTGGCCTCGAAGTCCCGGAATGGCACCACACGGTTTTGCTGGTGAACAACAAAGGCAC
>JAPKDV010000098.1 GCA_028822385.1 Alphaproteobacteria bacterium | reverse complement strand
TTAGGCTCGGCGGTAGATTGCGTCCGCACAGCGCGACGGCGGCGCTGAATAGCGATAGCACCAGCACCCAAAGTAGCATTGAGCCCTCATGGTTTCCCCACACGCCGCTGACCTTATAGAGCATCGGCTTTAGTGAATGACTATTCTGGAAGACGACGGTCAGCGAGAAATCTGAGGTGACAAAACCATGGGTGAGCGCGGCAAAAGCGATCAGTAAGGCAGTGGCCTGACCGATAGCTGTGCGGTCTGCCAGCGCCATTAATGCGGCGTCATCGCGCGCAGCACCCCAGAGTGGCAAGGTTGCCTGCACTAAGGCGAGCACCAATGCGAGGATCAGGACAAACTGACCAATTTCAGCGATCATTGGATGATACTCCCGTCGCGCCACTGGCCGCTTTTACGCAGAGCGTCTGCTACTTCTTTGGGCATATAGGTCTCGTCATGCTTTGCAAGTACTTCGGTCGCGGTGAAGCTACCGTCTGGGTTCAGCTTCCCTTCTGCAACAACACCCTGACCGGGGCGAAACAGGTCGGGCAGTACACCAGTGTAACTAGCAGAAATTGTCTTCTGCAGATCAGTGACGTTGAAATAGGTCGTCGCGCCGTCCTTGCGTACACTGCCTTCCTCAACCAGCCCGCCTAGGCGAAACAGCGTTTCGGGTGGTGTGGTGTTTTTGGTTAGATCAGACGGTGTATAGAAAAAAACGAGACTGTCTTCCACCGCTGTCAGGACAAGCGCGGCAGCCGCGCCTAGCAACCCCAGTGACGTCAGAACTACCATCAGGCGTCGATGTTTGCGCTTCATGCGTCTGTTCCTGGTGCTTGGGCTCGTGCGCGACGTTGCGGGGCTTGTTTCTCGGCGGCGCGCAGAGCGCGTTCGCTGGTACGCAGGCTGCGCAGGCTGGTAACTGTCATGACCAAGACCACGAGTGCGGTGATACCCAGAGCAGGCCATACGAAAGCGGCGTGACCGCCCATGTCGAGATATTTGATGATGACTTCCACGTTTCCTGTTCCGTCCCATTAAGGCGCGCGACAAGGCGAGATGAAAACCTTGCTCTCGCTCTGTCTAGAGTGCCCGTAACCGTATGCTCAGACTACACAGCTTAAGATTGATGCGACGCAAAGTCCGGGGTTTTCGTGTTTATTCTGTGACGCTTTTCAGATAGGCGATCACATCGTCCCGCTGCTTAGCTTTCTTGAGACCTGCAAATGCCATTCTTGTCTTCGGGACCGCCTTGCGCGGGTTCTGAAGATAGGAGGACAGAGTGGCCTCATCCCATATAATTCCAGAAGCTTTCATGGCCCGAGAATACTTGTAGCCAACATTTCGCTGTGCGGCAGTGCTACCGAAGATGCCCCACAGATTGGGTCCCACCTTGTTGCGTCCGTCTTTTTCGACCGTGTGGCAGGAGACACAGCGTTTGAAGACCTTCTTGCCGGCGGCAGCATCCTGAGCATGCGCAAGCGAGGGTGCGGCCAGAACGATCAGGGAAACGGTGATAGAAATAATTAGGGATTTCATAGCTATCTATCCTTTGGCAGGTCGTAGCACTGCAACTTAGATAGGCGCTCAAGCTGTCACCTGCAACGCAAGTATGCCCGTGTTGGTGTAGTCTACTCCGCGGCTGAAAGTCGCAGTGCACGTGCTCTTGCGCCATTAAGGTCGGCGCGCATGCGAATCAAAAGCATGGTGAAAAAATAGAGTGTGAAGGCCAGAGCCATCAATAGCAGTGGTGTCAGAATAGCTGGGTCAATTGCTGGCGCATCCAGACGCGTGACGCTGGCGGGCTGATGCAGCGTGTTCCACCAGTCGACTGAAAACTTGATGATAGGGATATTTACGAACCCAACAAGTGCCAGCACCGCTGCGGCGCGGGCGCCACGCTGCGGATTGTCAAAAGCATTGGTCAGGGCAATGTGCCCCAGATAGAGGAAAAATAGCACTAGCACAGAGGTCAGGCGAGCGTCCCAGACCCACCAGGTACCCCAAGTAGGCTTGCCCCATAGGCTGCCCGTAATCAGCACGATAAGGGTAAAGCCAACACCCAGCGGTGCGGCTGATCGTGCGGCAATATCTGCTAGCGGGTGTTTCCATATCAGCGCGATGGCGCTCATTACGGCAATAAAGGTGTAACAGGCCATAGAGATCCAAGCCGAGGGGACATGAACATACATGATCCGTACGGTTTCACCCTGCTGGAAATCCGCCGGTGAGGCGAAGAGTGCGTAATAGATTCCGATGATGAACATCGCGATGGTGGCGGCGGCCGACCATGGCAGGATACGCGTGGCGATCCGGGAGAAGCGGGCAGGATTGGCGAAGCGATGAAACACGGGTGGATCCAATATTAATTTCTATTGTCTTACTCTATTGCCTGACGCAGTGCAGCTGCTGTTGCCCAAGGTGCGAGCGCCAGTGCAGCTAAGAGGAAACCGCTGAGCACCAGAAGTGCAGGGCCGATCGGTCGTCCGGCAACGGCACCATCGATAGCGCCGGCGCCAAAGATTAGAACTGGGACGTATAAGGGCAGAATCAAGAGGGCGAGCAGCACGCCGCCACGGCGCGCTCCTAGCGTCAGTGCAGCGCCGATCCCGCCCACTAGGCTGAGGATTGGCGTGCCCAGTAACATCGATAGGGCGAGCGCGCCAAATGCGGACGCCGGGAGGTTGTAAAGTAAGGCAAGGATGGGTGCGGCGATCAACAGCAACACGCCGGTGGTCAACCAATGAGCCAGCGCTTTGGCAAGAGCTAGCGTGCCAAGCGCGACGGGCGAAAGATATAGTAGGTCCAGACTGCCATCCTCGTGGTCATTGGCATACATGCGCTCAAGCGAGAGCATCGCGGCGAGTAGGGCTACAACCCAGATGATTCCTCCTCCGATACGGGGCAGCATGGCAGGGTCGGCACCGAGCCCGAAGGGGAACAGCACGGCTGCTAACACGAAGAAAACAACGGCCATCACGGCGTCGGTGCCGCCCCGCAATGCAAGCTTTAGTTCCCGTCGGATTAGCAGAATTAGACCAATCATCCTGCTGCCCCACTGCGGGAGGTTTGTAATGTTAAGTGGTCTGCACTGTCGGCGATCAGTTGATCAAGCCGTCCGCCGTGGGTCGAGATGATGGCTACGCCCTCATTGGACAGATGGGCGAGAATGGTGTTGGCCAGCATCGACACTGCACCGGGGTCGAGGCCGGTGGCGGGTTCGTCAAGCAGCCACAACGCGGGGCCTGCGAGCGAGTTCTGTCCTACTGCAAGTCGTGCAAGATTGAGGCGGCGTTTTTGTCCTGCCGAGAAATAGCGGATAGGGACATCGGCCAAGTGTTCGATGGAAAACTGATATAGCGCGGGCTCGACGACTGGATCAAGGCCATAGAGTTGGGCCCAGAACTGCAGGTTTTCGGTCGCGGTCAGGGACGGTTTCAGCGGGTCGGCATGGCCTATATAAGCGACACGTGCACGGTGGGCGTCTGGATCAGCGCTAATGTCTTCGCCTTCCCATTCAATATGACCAGAGGCGGCTGGTAGTAAGCCTGCGAGCACGCGCATTAGGCTCGACTTACCGCTGCCGTTTGCTCCCGATAGTAGCAATGCGCGCCCCGGCTTGATCGCGAGATCGAGCCCAGAGAATACCGAGCGTTCGCCACGAATGCAGCTCAGCTTATATGTGATCAGTCCCTGCACGAGATGTTGTTCCGTTTTCCTAAGCACATTGAACGTGCAAACCTAGAGCAAGCCTTCGCTCTGCCTCAATGGAAAAGACCGCCGACTGGGGTAGTCGACGGTCTTTAAGGGCCTTGATTGACTTCAATCTGAGGAGGATTAGATCGAAGCTTGCGCGGCTTGTCCAGAAGCGCTGATGGGGCCGCTCTTGGCCAGTCTTCAATATCGGAAACCATCTAGGCGACATAACGTTCGCAATGGGGCGGAAATGTGATTTTTTCCAAACGGCGCCGGACAGTAAGGTTCAGGGATGTGTGACGTGCGTGCCGGTCTAGTTGCCCGCGCATTAGCCGACCACATCACTGATTATATCATCTAGAACAGACTGTCCTAGTGTTTGTGCATTTCTGTGTCTTGGAGTCCCACCATCTTTGTCCTATAACTCGGGCGCGTCTGATGTCGGATGGGTCACCACCCCCGCATTAGTTTCCGTATCATAATTTTGCTCCCGGTTTCGGGGAAGGAGATGCTTCGATGAGCACGATCGGCCAGGATAGCTTGAAGACCCGCCGTACCCTCACCGTGGGTGACCAGAGCTACGATTATTTTAGCCTGAACGCTGCCAACGAACAGATCGGTGATGTGTCCCGACTGCCCTATTCGATGAAGGTTCTGCTGGAGAACCTCCTGCGTCACGAAGATGGCCGCAGCGTTTCCACAGACGACATCAAGTCGCTGGCCCAGTGGGTGCAGGATCGCACGTCGACCCGAGAGATTGCGTATCGTCCAGCGCGTATTCTTTTGCAGGATTTTACCGGTGTTCCTGCCGTGGTCGATCTCGCTGCAATGCGTGATGCCGTGACCAGCTTTGATGCAGACCCGCAGCTGATTAACCCGCTGTCGCCGGTTGATCTGGTGATTGATCACTCGGTCATGGTGGATTACTCCGGTACCGATGGTGCCTTCGACAAGAATGTCGAGCTTGAGTATGAGCGCAATGGCGAGCGCTATGAGTTCCTGCGCTGGGGTCAGACTGCGTTTAATAATTTCCGCGTTGTCCCGCCGGGAACCGGCATCTGCCATCAGGTCAATCTTGAGTATCTTGCTCAGACCGTCTGGACGTCAGAGCTTGATGGCAAGACGATTGCCTATCCCGACACGCTCGTGGGCACCGATAGCCACACCACCATGGTCAACGGCCTTGGTGTCTTGGGCTGGGGCGTTGGTGGCATCGAGGCTGAAGCTGCGATGCTGGGCCAGCCGATTTCCATGGTTCTGCCCGAAGTCATCGGCTTCAAAATGACCGGACAGCTTCGTGAAGGCATGACCGCCACCGATCTGGTGCTCACAGTGACCCAGATGCTCCGCGCCAAGGGCGTAGTAGGCAAGTTTGTAGAGTTTTACGGCGACGGCCTTGATCACCTGACGCTCGCCGATCAGGCGACGATCTCCAATATGGCTCCGGAATATGGCGCAACCTGCGGCATCTTCCCGATCGATGAGGAAACCCTTCGTTACCTGCGTTTCACAGGACGGGCCGAAGACCGCATCGCGTTGGTGGAAGCCTATGCCAAGGAGCAGGGCATGTGGCGTGACGCCAACACGCCCGATCCGGTGTTCACCGATACTCTCGAGCTTGATCTTACCAAGGTTGAGCCGTCGCTGGCCGGTCCGAAGCGTCCGCAGGACCGTATCGCGTTGTCAGCAGCAGCTGCTTCGTTCCGTGATTTGCTCGGCGTCGAAGCCGCCCCGCAAAAGGCCGATGACGCGCCGCTCGCCGATGGCGATGTGGTGATTGCGGCCATCACCAGCTGCACGAACACATCGAACCCCTCGGTTATGATCGCTGCCGCTCTCGTGGCACGCAAGGCACGGGTTCTGGGTATGAAAGTCAAGCCATGGGTCAAGACGTCCCTCGCGCCGGGCTCCCAGGTTGTCACCGAATATCTTGAGAAGGCAGGCCTGCAGGAAGATATGGATGCCATGGGCTTCAATCTGGTGGGTTATGGCTGCACGACCTGCATCGGCAACTCAGGCCCTCTGCCCGACGATATCCGTGACGCGATCCACACCAATGACCTGAATGTCTGTGCGGTTCTCTCGGGCAACCGGAACTTCGAAGGCCGCATCAGCCCGGACATCAAGTCCAACTATCTGGCTTCGCCGCCGTTGGTTGTGGCCTATGCCCTTTCGGGCAGCATGCTGAACAATATCTATGAAGACCCGATCGGACAGGATTCAGACGGTAATGATGTTTTCTTAAAGGACGTCTGGCCGACTAATGCCGAGATCAATGCGTTGATTGAATCTTCGCTGTCGCGCGAGATGTTCGAGGATCGCTATGGCAATGTGTTCGAAGGTGATGAGAAGTGGCGCGATATTCCCGTGACCACCGGTCAGACCTACCGCTGGAATGAGGGATCGACCTATGTGCGCCATCCCAGCTTCTTTGATGGGATGGAAGCCGAGCCGACCGCGCCGACCGATATTTCCGGTGCGCGCGTTCTGGCGATCTTGGCCGATAGTGTAACGACCGATCACATCTCTCCGGCTGGAGCGATCAAGGAAGACGGTCCGGCCGGTGACTACCTGAAGGAACATCAGGTTCGCCCGCTCGACTTCAACTCTTATGGCTCACGCCGTGGCAATCATGAAGTGATGATGCGTGGCACTTTTGCCAATGTTCGCATCCGCAACGAAATGGCGCCGGGCACTGAAGGTGGCGTGACCATCCATCACCCGTCCGGTGAAGAGCTGTCCATCTACGACGCGGCAATGCGTTACCAGGCACAAGAAGTTCCTCTCGTTGTATTGGGAGGCAAGGAATACGGTACGGGCTCGTCCCGTGACTGGGCGGCCAAGGGCACGCGCCTGCTGGGCGCGCGCGCGGTGATCGTGGAGAGCTTTGAGCGGATTCACCGTTCCAATCTTGTTGGCATGGGTGTGCTGCCGCTCCAGTTCCTTGAGGGCATGGATCGCAAGACGCTTAAGCTGACCGGCAAGGAGATGTTTGATATTTCTGGGATTGAAGATGGATTGGCTCCGCGTACTAATCTCGGTTGCACCATCACCTATGACGATGGTTCAAAGAAGGACATCGAGCTACTTTGCCGGATCGATACTCTCGATGAGATAGACTACTATCGGAACGGTGGAATTTTGCAGTATGTACTTCGCAACATGTTGGCAGCTGCTTGAGCAGCGGGGCCTCGCCGTCTGTTAATTGGTTTATGACGAAGGGCGCGCCCATAGTTTCGGGCGTGCCGTTTATCGCAAAATTCTACAGCGCTCGTTCGTACGTGATTCATTACTTTGCCGCGGGGTTTTGTATTGTTCCCCCTCGTTTCGATGGGCGCGCCGGCGCTGGCTGATAAAAAATCACGGCCGTAGAACTTTTTACCTCACAAGGCTGTCCGGACTTTCCGCGTGCCGAAGAGTTGCTCGTAGACCCCGCCGTGCGTAAGAACATTCTGGCGCTGCGCCTGTAAGGTATCTTAGATACTCAGGTTCGGGTTCAGATTCCCGATGTCGATTCCTGATGCCGCGGCGAAGCTGAAATCATTCTTATCCGGTATGATGCGAAACATGTGACCGAAGTAGCCCGCTGAGAAAAACGGGGCAAGACCATCACCAATCATCACGTTGTGCGTTCGATGAGGCCTGCGAAACAGAGAATCGGTAGACGTGTCGATCTTACGTCAAGAACTTGATGGCGGTGATCCTGCTTGTTGCGCGATTTTAGTTCGGGAACGCGCGAAAGTCCGTATTCTTGGCGCATCAGTTTTCGGTATGCTCTTGGTTATGCCCCGCAGCTAGAGGGCTTCAGCCTGCTGGTGACAAAAGATTGGGAATCTCCAGTTTCGAAAGCCATATGATGGCTCGCGGCGCGGGCGCGCGTAGTAACTGCCATTTCCAGAATTTTCCCAAAGTCGCGGGGAGTTGCAATAGCGCTCCGGAGTCGGGATGCTGGTACATGCCGTTTAATACAAAGCCGCTTGTCAAAGCTATTTTGGGCCCAACTAACACCGGTAAAACCTATCTCGCGATCGATCGCATGCTCGGGCATGAGAGTGGGATGATTGGGTTTCCGCTGCGTCTGCTCGCACGGGAGAACTATGACCGTGTGGTACAGCTCAAAGGGGCCGGGTCTGTAGCACTAATTACAGGTGAGGAGCGTATCGTTCCGTCGAACCCGCGGTATTATCTGTGTACTGTGGAAGCTATGCCGAGTGATATCTCGGTGGCCTTTCTGGCGATTGATGAAATCCAGCTCTGCGCCGACCCTGAGCGCGGGCATGTTTTCACCGACCGATTACTGCATGCGCGTGGCACGCAAGAGACCATGTTGATGGGCGCGGAGACCATGGCACCGATTATTCGGCAACTGGTCCCCGATGTGCAGTTTGATCGTCGGGAGCGTTTGTCACGGTTAAGTTATGGCGGTTTCAAAAAATTGACGCGGTTGCCGCCGCGCAGTGCCGTGGTCGCGTTCTCTGCCGCCAATGTTTACGCTGTTGCTGAATTGCTGCGTAGCCAGAGCGGGGGTGCGGCGGTTGTGCTTGGTGCTCTCAGTCCACGCACGCGGAATGCGCAGGTGGCCATGTATGAGGCGGGTGAGGTCGAGTA
>JAPKDV010000013.1 GCA_028822385.1 Alphaproteobacteria bacterium | reverse complement strand
GCCCCCCGTTTTCAAGAATCTTCAGTTCCGCATTTGGGATAAGGTCAGCAAGATCTCGCGAATAGTAGGCGGGCGTGAGGAAGTCATCATCGGCGCAGATAACCAGCGTTGGGATATTTACCCGGCCACCATATTCTATGCAGTCAAAGGCAAGAACCGCATTCATGCGGCTTTCCATAATTTTTGCTGATGGGAAACTGGCGATGGCCTTGGGTTCTTGTTCGATCATGGCGTTTCCATGGTCGCGGATAAACCACGGCGGAAAAAGGAACAAAGGGGTGGCGCGAGCATAGGCCCTAGCGCCAGAATCCCGCAACAGAGCCCTTCGTACATCGAAGCAACGACTCAACTGCGGGTCAGCCTTGGTCCATCCTGCGTAGACAACCGCGCTGGCAAGACGCCCCGGTGCCTTCACGGAGAGAATCAAGGCCATGGCCGCGCCGGTCGAATGTCCGACAATATGTGCTTGTGTGATTTTCAGGACATCCATAAGGCGCAACAGATCGTCGGCCATTTGTTCCACTGAGTATTCAATCTCGGAGTGAGAGCTCTGGCCGGTCCCGCGGTGATCATGAAGGATAACCGTATAGTCTTTCGCGAAGGCCTCAATTTGAGGGTTCCAGTAATCAGCTGTTCCGCCGAGGCCAGCCACCATCAGCAAGGGCGGGCCTTCGCCGTAGGTTTCGTAATGGATTTCACCATTGCCTATATTTGCTTTGGGCATGTTGTTGGTTTCCCGTTTCCGGTTGGCTTTCTAGCTTTCGATCTCGCGAAGATTTCCATCCTCGTCGACCTCAAGACCGGTGCCGCGCGCGGCTTCGACGACGCTGGGATGCCAAGCAACATTGCCCGCGTCCGGACCACCGACAATAGTCAGCAACAAGGCATCCGGGTCGTCGGAAACGCAACGAAAGCCCCGATAGATGTGCGTCGGCACATTGATGATATCGCCGGGTTCGAGCCTAACCGCACGCTCGTCTTGGTCTTCAAGCCAAAAAAGTTCCCACGCGCCGCGGATTGGCACGAAAACTTCCTCGGTCAAATGGGCATGGAGCGCCGCGCCGTTACCGTTTTCGGCCCGGTTATAGATCACGGCAAAGCCATGGGCCGGCGTACTGATCTTGGGTATAAGAGCAGGATCTTCTGGGTTTTCGGTAACGCTAGTGCCAATCATATTGATGATTTCACGCTGGTAGCCGGGCAATCTCTGATCGAGAAACGCAAGGCTAGACCCCACAGAGCCCGTTTCGCGAGCGACGTATTTCGTTTCCATTTCCTCAACTGAAATTTTGGGTATGGCCATCGTCATATCTCCAGATTTGTATCGCGGTATGCACGACACAGGTTGTTTCAACTTTTACCAGGCGTACTGCGGTTTGTGGATAATCCTGTTTCACAATGCTCACTGCAACAATATTTGATAAGCTATCCAACGATGGTTTCCTGTCGATGAATTTAAATTTACATAGCTACACAATCTCATCGTAGTCCCGGATAATAATCCGCGGCGGCGTATGTGCTGTGATGTTGGGCAATTCGCCATCGAACAACACCAGTTCCACCAGAGCGCTATGGGCAATCGGACCCTGTCCCAATTGAGACGTTCCCTTGTCGATGGTTAGAACGTTAGGGTTGCCGTGTTTGTCGAGGCTCGAATTCTCTGAAGGGTCGATGGGGTCGTACCAGGCGCCAGTGGCAAGCTGAATCACACCGTCTCGCACTTCTGTTGTCACTCGTACCCCGGCCAACAGGGCTCCACGGTCGTTGAACACACGAACAATATCGCCATCCACTAGGTCACGTTCAGCTGCATCTTTCGGGCTAACCCAGACTGGTTCCCGGCCTCTAATCTTATCGTCACGACTGACCCGGCCATTGTCGAGTTGTCCGTGTAATCGGGTGCGCGGCTGATTGGATATCATGTGTAAGGGATATCGCTGTGCCGTGGTGCAACCGAGCCATTCGACCGGCTCTCGCCAGACTGCATGTCCGGGGCAGTCGTCATAGCCAAAGCCGTCGACCACCTGTGAAAAAATTTCGATCTTGCCGGATGGTGAGGGAAGCGGGTTTGCTTCGGGGTCTTTTCGAAATCCTTCGAACATAACCACGGGCTCACTCGGGGGAGGGACTTCCACATGCCCTGCTTCCCAGAAATCTTCATAGGACGGCATGGTGACATCCATTTCGGCTGCACTCTGGCGTGTACGGTCATAGATATGTTTTAGCCATTCTTCGGGTTGGCGACCCTCTGTAAAGACTTCATGAGTGCCAAGACGCTGCGCCAGTCCGCGAAAGATATCAAAGTCATTCCGCGCGTCACCGACTGGTTCGATGGTCTGGTCCATGGCTAGTATAAACCGATCACGCGACGATGCGCCTATATCCTTGCGTTCGAGGGTCGTTGTCGAAGGCAGCACGATATCAGAGAATTTGGCTGTCGCCGTCCACCACGGCTCGTTGACGATGATTGTCTCTGGACGCCGCCATGCACGTACTAGGCGGTTCAGGTCCTGATGATGGTGGAAGGGATTGCCCCCGCACCAGTAGACCAGTTTGATGTCAGGATAGCTGCGCGTTTTACCGTCGAACTCGTAGGCCTCTCCAGGATGCAAAAGCATGTCTGCAATTCGCGCGACGGGTATCCAACTGTCGCATTCGTTTATGCCGATTGCCAACGACGGAGAGGGCGTTGATTGGCGCGGGTTGCCAATATTGCCCATGCTGCCATAGCCGAAGCCGAATCCCTGGCCGGGCAATCCGATCTTCCCTAGCAAGGCCGCCAGTGTGACGGTCATCCAGAAAGTCTGCTCACCATGGTCGCCGCGTTGCAGGGACCAGTTGGTGTTGATTAGTGTACGGGATTTTGCCATCCGCCGAGCGAGTGCACGGATGTCATCCGCGGGCATCTCGCAAATAGATGCCGCCCAATCGGCATCCTTGGGCTCCGCGTCAGTGTCGCCTAGGAGATAGTCACGAAACTTTGGGAAGCCGACACAATAGGTCTTGAGAAAATCATGATCAGCGAAACCTTCGGTCTCCAGCGTGTGGGCCAGCCCGAGCATCAGCGCGACATCGGTGTTGGGACGGATTGCCAGCCATTCGGCACCTAGGTGTTCGGCAATGTCATCGCGGATCGGTGACACATTGATGAACTGTACGCCCGCGGCATGCGCCTCTTTCAGATGGGGTCCGGTCATGTGTTGGCCGGGTCCTCCGGCAGCGACTTGTGCATTTTTCAGCGGGATGCCGCCAAAGGCGACGACAAGTTCGCTATTGGCAACGATGGAGTCCCAACCGGTCGCTTCTACCATCGCCGCGCGCGCCGTTCCCAGAATATGCGGAAGGATCGCGTAGCCCGCGGCAATAGAGTAGGTGTGGACCTGATCAGTGAAGCCGCCGATCGTGTTCAGAAAGCGCTGGAGTTGGCTTTTGGCGTGATGGAAGCGTCCGGCGCTTGACCAGCCATAAGAGCCGCCAAAGATCGCAGCATTGCCATGCTCGGTTCGTACTCGGTCGACCTCTGCGCTGACCATGTCGAAGGCTTCATCCCACGGTACGGCAACGAAGGGGTCAATCCCGCGGTTGGCAGGAGAGCCACCACGGGAGCGTTCCAGCCAGCCCTTACGGAACATCGGCCGTTCCACGCGACTTTCGTCATAAACCGCATCAGGTAACGACTGCATGATCGGGGAGGGGTCCGGATCCAGCGCAAAAGGGTTAATCTTCGTTAGCCTTCCGTCCTGGACGTCAGCTGTAAAGGTTCCCCAGTGAGATGTGTGTCGGTGCGTGGTTTTGGACATGATTTGGCTCCCGATGGCCGATACTGCGCTGGTGCTTGGGCACTGTCAAAGCGTGATGAACAGCGTAGTATCTTAGATTACAGAACTTGGGAGAGAGAATCATGGAAGTCCGTCTCGATGGTCGCACAGCTGTCATAACCGGTGCGAGCGAAGGTCTGGGGTTGGCGATGGCTCGGGAGTTCGCATCTTCGGGTGCCAATGTTGCAATGATTTCTCGTTCTGCCGACACGCTGGAAGCTGCGCGTCAAAGCGTCGTTTCGGCGATCGGTAGCAACAGCGTTCGGGTTGAAGTCCTGCCGTGTGATGTTACGGATACGGGACAAATTGAGAGTACATGGGACAGCATTACGGCAATGTTCGGTAACGTTGATATTCTGGTAAACAATGCTGGCGCGCACGCGATTGGGCCGTTTCTGGACTGCTCGGATGAACGCTGGCAGGCCGATCTCGATCTCAAGCTTTTTGCCGCCATTCGGCTATGCCGTCTGGCTATGCCGGGTATGGCCGAGCGGAAATGGGGCCGAATTATCAACGTGCTGGCAGGGAGTGCCAAGGCACCCGGTGCGGGCAGTGCACCGACATCGGTGTCGCGAGCGGCGGGCATGGCGCTAACGAAGGTGTTGGCTGGCGAAGGTGGACCGGACAACATCCTAGTCAATGCGCTTTTGGTTGGGCTCATTCGTTCGGGCCAACACACTCGGCGGCACGCAAATCAGGCGCCAGACAAGTCTTTCGATGAGTATATCGCGCCAAAAGAAACCGAAATTCCACTGGGACGTATTGGTGAAGCAGAGGAGTTCGCGAACATTGCGTGTTTCCTCGTTTCCGATGCAGCGTCTTATGTGACCGGCTGCGCGATTAACGTTGATGGCGGACGCACACCGGTCGTCTAACCGCAATGCGTGACCACGCCGAAATGATTAGCTAACTTTTCGTTTTTAAGGGTCTTGGGAGGATGTCCATGTCGGGCGATGTTACCGTTAAAGCCGATGCGCTGACCGCATTGATTCATGAAATCATGCGCCTTGGCGGTAGCGAGGAAGACGAGTGTCGGATTGTTTCCGAACATCTGGTTGGGGCAAACCTCGCCGGGCATGACAGTCACGGAATCGGCATCGTGGCGACCTATATCAAGAACCTACAACGCGGGCTACTGGTGCCCAACACGCCGGCAGACTGTGTGCATGATGATGGTCCGTTCCTTCAGTTTGATGGTCAGAAGGGCTACGGGCAGCGCATCGCCGAAGAGGTGACAGATGCGGCTATTGCACGTGCGCGTGAAACAGGTGTTTGCGTCGCCACTCTCAAGAACTCGCACCACATTGGTCGGGTTGGAACCTACGCGGAGATGGTTGCTGCAGCTGGCTTCGTCTCCATCCACTTCACTAATGTGACTGATCATGCGGCCATGGTTGCGCCCCATGGCGGTGCAGAAGCCCGTTTTGGGACCAACCCGGTCACAATGGCTATGCCCACACCGAACCCCGAGGAGCCGATCATTCTCGACATGGCGACCAGTGTTGTGGCGATGGGCAAAATTCGCGTGGCTAATGATTCTGGAAAAACAGTTCCTGATGCCTGGTTGATCGATGCTGAAGGTCAGCCGACAAGTGATCCCAGTGTGATGTTCAATCCGCCTCTGGGGGCGCTTCGTGCCTTTGCCGACCACAAGGGATATGCGCTGTGTTTGATGGCAGAACTGATGTCAGGTGCATTGTCAGGTGGCGGGACACTACAGCCAGGTAACAAGCGCCTCGATGGCATCATCAACACCATGACGATGATTGTGATTGATCCGGCGCGACTGGGTGATGCGGACTGGATCAAGCAGGAAGTTGAGGATATGGCCGATTACACAAAAAGTTCCCGGCCAGCCGATCCTGCGAAACCCGTGCTTGTGCCCGGCGACCCCGAACGCGCCGCGCGCAAGGAACGTCGTGCCAATGGCATCTTCGTTCCGGAACGGACCTGGACAGGATTGCTCGATGGTGGAGAGTTACTCGGTCTTGAACGGGACCGTGCGCTCGAGATTTCAGATCTACACTAGAACTTCCGCGAGCGGGATCAAACGTTCTTCTTTCGAGGATCGAGCCAAGCCAACAATTACGGTGAGAGAGTTGAGGGCATCGGTGCCGTCACTCATTTCATCCACGTTGAGTGTCAGGCGTCCGACATTGATTGGTATGAATGATAACTCCCCTGCACGAATGCCTGCTTGGTTACACCGAGTTTTTGCGTAGGCGCGCGCGCGTACCCGCTGCGCATGAATGTGACTTAAGAGCAGGTGTGAAGGATTAGATTGCGCCTGAATCCCGAAGGGCGGAGATTTCCGCATCGGTCTTGCCGATTTCGCGGAGTACCTCTTCGGTGTGCTCACCCAATGTAGGGGGTGCGCGGCGGATGGACGCCGGACTATCCGAGAAGCGGAATGGAATGCCGGGCAGATCAATTTCGCCCTCCACGGAATGTAGGGTTTTGGTCACCAAACCACGCGCGATGGTGTGCTCTGCCGTTAGCGCCTGGGCGACCGTGTTGATTGGGGCGCAGGACACGCCGGCTGACTGCAGCTTTTGAAGCCACGCTGCCGTGTCATCCATTTTCAGAAGCTCGGAAATCATTGCATCACAGGCCTCCCGATTCTCTACCCGGTCGCGATTGCGCAAGAAACGCGTATCATCCGCCCATGCATCCTGACCGACTGCATTGCAGAAGGTCTGGAACTGACCATCATTGCCAACGGACAACGCGATCATGCCACTGCGGGTCGGATAGGCGTTGTAGGGCACGATGTTCGGATGGCCGTTGCCATAGCGCCCGGATTCCTCGCCAGAGGCGAGATAGTTAGCTGCGACATTGGCCAACAGAG
Source organism: Alphaproteobacteria bacterium (assembly GCA_028822385.1). Taxonomy (GTDB): domain Bacteria; phylum Pseudomonadota; class Alphaproteobacteria; order UBA6615; family UBA6615; genus JABJAG01. The sequence goes on along the minus strand of JAPKDV010000013.1, from coordinate 23,751 downwards.
AGATACCTGTGTCGTAGAGTGAGACTTCGACATACTGGCCCTTGCCTGTGCGATAGCGTGCCTGCAGGGCGGCCAGAACAGACGACAGGGCATACATACCGGTACACAAGTCGACGATTGCTACACCAAGCTTCATCGGGTCGCCATCGGCTTCCCCAGTGATGCTCATTAGCCCGCTTTCGGCCTGCAGCAGGAAATCATAGCCGGGAAGGCCGGCACGTGGGCCGGTCGAGCCATAACCGAGGATCGAGGCGCGCACGATCTGCGGCGCGTGCTCTTCGTACCAAGCATCATCAAAGCCGTGCCGTGCCATGGTGCCGAGTTTGAAATTGTCGATTACCACATCGGCGTCGCGTAGTAATTCTTTTAGAACTTCGCGGGCACCTTGGTCCTTGAGGTTGAGGGTCATTCCGCGTTTGTTACGGTTGGCCCCCAGATAATATGCAGATTCCTCACCAACGAATGGCGGCCCCCAGGCACGGGTGTCATCACCACGTCCGGGCTGCTCGACCTTGATTACATCGGCGCCCATGTCGCCGAGCATCATGGCGCAAAAGGGTCCTGCGAGCACCCGCGTGAGATCAATCACGCGGATGCCGTCGAGTGCGCCGGGGGCCTGGTTGCCGCTCATGGTTGTCTACTCAGCCCTTTTTGAGCTGATTGCGGTCATTGGCCAAATCGTCAAGATACTGGTCCACGACTTCCTTGTTCTTCATGCGGAACTTCATGAAGTCCGGCTTGCGCTTGTCGAGGAAGGCCTGCATGCCCTCCATGGATTCTTCGCTGCCCCAGACATGGGCGAGAAGTTCCATGCCATGCTGCCAGGACGCATAAAGCTCGTCAGATTCGTGATTGAGGGACTTCTTGGTCATGCGGATTGTCTGACCGCTGTGATCTTTGATCGTCTCGCACCACTTCTTGGTTTCTTCGAGCAAATCTGCATGTGGTACGACCTTGTTGATCAGGCCGATATCGACGGCTTCCTGAGCAGAGAAGGTGCGGGCCAGGAAGATCATCTCGCGGGCCAGACGCTCGCCAATGATGCGCGGGATATACTGCGTGGCTCCCACGGTCGGGCAAGCACCAACCTTGGCACCGGACTGTCCGAAATGGGCCTTGTCGGAGGCGATCACCATATCGCACCAGAGCGCGAGCTCATGTCCGCCACCCATGCACCAGCCATTGACCATGGCGATAACGGGGATAGGCAGACCGCGGATGGTCATGGCCGTACCGAGCATCCGGTCGTTCCAGTGGTAGGCATTGGTCCAGTTCAGCTTCATCATCGCGCCGAAGTCGCCGCCAGCGGAGAAAGACTGGTCCCCGGCGCCGGTCACGACCGCACAGGCAATCGAGGCATCGTTGCGGGTGGATTTGAAGGCATGGATCAGTTCGTCGAGGGTGTGCTCGCGGAACGCATTGCGTGTATCCGGGCGGTTGATGGTGATCCACGCGACATTGTCTTTAACCTCGAACAGGATATCTTCGAAATCGTCGGAAGTAGGCATAGCAGTATTCATGCGGGACATGGTTTGGGGCTCCCCTCGCTAGTATTTTGGGTTTCCGTCTGGTTTTCGAACAACTGATCAAGAAATCTGTTGGTCAGATTCCGGCGGGACTGTTGATTTTGTCCGGACATATATACAGTCCGCGCGGGCGCGACAATGACAACGCGCCTTAACGATTTTAGGGTATAATAGATGCCGTCAGTTAGGGGAGTTTCATGATAGGCAGAAAAGAGATCCAGACCGTTCTCATTTACGGTTATGGCGTGATGGGCAAGGGCGTTTCCGCAACGTTCGCGGATGCGGGATTCGAGACCATCGTGAAGAGTAGCCGCGCGAGTGAGCTGAGTGATCTGCCCAATGGCGTGACGGCTGTATCTGATCTGCCCAAGAAAGCACCGGATCTGGTGATCGAGTTTGTGCCGGAGGATGCAGCGATTAAACAGCGGGTTTTCGCTGAAATTGAAGACGCTTACCCCGACGACGAAGTGATCATAGCGACCGGAACTTCAGGGGCGTCTCTGGACGATCTGGGGGCAAAGCTGAAGCGTCCGCATCTGTTCACCGGTATTCATTACTTCATGCCGGCAGACACCACAGCCGTGGCCGAAGTTATGGCGGGTCCGGGTGCTCCGGCCGAAGTGGTTGATGCCGTTGCTGATGCAGTTAAACGCACAGGCAAGGAAATCGTCACGCTCTACAAGCCGATCGTCGGTTTTCTGATCAACCGGCTGCAGCACATTATCCTGCACGAGGCCTATTATCTGGTTGAGGAAGGCGTGGCGACACCCGCTGACATCGACATGGCAGCGCGCAAGATGCTGGCCCCGCGGATGTGCCTCAATGGGCTGATCGAACAGAAAGACACCTCGGGACTTGAAATTCATGCTCTCGCCCAGTCGTCTATCGTGCCGGAACTGCATTCCATAGATACGCCCAACCCCCTGATCCAGGATATGGTCGCGCGCGGTGAAGTAGGCCTGTCAGCTGGTAAAGGCTTTTATGACTGGGACGGTTGCGATGTGGATATGGTTCGGAAGCAGTCCTCAGCCAGATTGCGCAAGCTGAGCAAATTCCTCGATGAAGAGGTTTCGGACTATGCGCCGGGCACCAAGCCCAAATCACGTGAGTTGAAGCGGAGTCGCTAAGCCCGCGCAGTGGAAAACGGAGATGACCGATGAAGATCAAAAAAATTGACGTCATGGCAGCCGATCTGCCCCTGGTACGCCCGATCAAGATGTCCGGTGTAGAAATTGCGACATCCGAGAACGTGTTTGCTCGCATTGAAACAGATTGTGGACATGTGGGCTGGGGCGAAGCCTCTGCGGCACCGACAATGACCGGCGAGACCGTCGAGAGCATGGTCGCCGCAGTTGAGTATCTTGCCCCCTTCATGGATGGCCGTGATCCTGAGGCTTTCGAGGAAAATCTCGAGGAAATGAACTGGCGCATGTATGGCAATGCCAGCGCTAAGACCATTATGGAAATGGCGCTTTACGACATTGCTGGCAAGGCGCAACAGAAGTCGATTGCCGAAATGCTAGGGACTGTGCGCCGGACGGAAATTCCGGTTCTCTATATGCTGGCAACGGGGAATATCGAAGTCGATGTTGTCGAAGCTACTGAGCGTGCGCAGGCTGGCGTAACCCATATGAAAATCAAGGTGGGTGGAAAACCGGTTGAGCTGGATATCGAGCGGACAATCGCCATTCGTAAGGCCGTCAATGGCGGCGTTCAGCTGTCAGCGGACTGCAACCAAGGCTGGACCCATAAAGAGGCGCTGGCCTATGTCGCTGCAGCCAGTGAATCCCTTGATTTTCTGGAACAGCCGATCATGGGGCATGACGTTGAGGGTATGGCCATGATTGCCGCGGCTTCGGCCTGTCCGATCGCTGCAGACGAAGGCCTCCACAGTGTGAGCGATGTTCACAAGCACAATGATATGGGCGCGGCCAGGGGCGGCAGCTTGAAAATGATCAAACTGGGCGGCGTCACCCGGGCCTATCAGGCGGCTGAGTTGTTCGATGAGCTGGGTATGCATGTGAACATGGCCGGTAAAGTTGCCGAATCCAGCGTTTCGAGCGCTGCCGTTCTTCAGTTAGCGGCTGCTGCACCCTCGATTGAGTGGGGTGTCAGCGTGACGTGCCAGTATCTCCAAGAGGATATTTGCAAGGATTCGCTCAATGTCGTGAACGGTCGTGTCAATGTTCCGACCGGGGCTGGTCTTGGCGTCGAAGTTGACGAAGACGCGCTGTCGAAATTTATTAGAAGATAGGCGTGACTGCGCACTGATGCCGATCAAGCCGGAGTGAAAGTCGCGGCGTGATCGGTGATGAATGTTTCTAGCGTGCGCGGGGTGTTACCCGTGATGTCTTGGGTTGCATTCGTGACGTAGGAATAAGCGCCGTTGGCGGCAAAACCAATCATCTTGACTTGATGTTCGATGAGCCATGATGGCAGTCCGCGCTTCGTCACCATGTCTTCCCAGATATCCACATCGACAGTGTCGTAGCGAATGTCGCGATTGAGGACCTTGCTGAAGGTTTCGGCCGCTTGATCCAGACTGAGCGCCGCGCCGGTCTGGTAGTAGCCCTGACCGTCATGTTTGTCATCTTCCGCCAATATGGTGGCCGTTAAATCGGCAACGTCTCGCGGATCGGTCATGCTGATTGTGACGTCTCGCGGGATAGCACTGGTGAATCTATCTCCCTCCTTTAGGCCTGCAGCCACATAGAGCAGATTGGTCATGTAAAAATTGGGTCGCAGGAAGGTGTAGCGCGTGCCGCAGTTTACAATCTTCTGCTCCAGAGCTTTGTGTGCTTCGGGGATCGGCGCCGGTGAATCGATATTGCCCGAAAGCTTCACGATACGCGCGCATCCGGCGTTCACGGCCGCTTCTATTGCGTTGGTTTGCTGCTCTTCCAGTACCGGACTGTGACCGGAGTTCAGATAAAGAGTGTGAACACCTTCAAGCGCGCGATCCAGTGAAATGCGGTCATCGAGGTCAGCGGTGACCAGATCGACATTTTCTCCCAGTATGCCGCGCGCTCTTTCGGCATCGCGGACCAGATAGCGGGTTTTCAGGCTATGGGCTTTGAGGCGGGTCGTGAGGTGCTGTCCCGTGACGCCGGTGGCACCCGTAATGGCAATCAAATGCTCGTTCATATCCTGCTCCATTCCCAGCTTGGGTATCAGTTCGCGATGCATTCGCGGGTCATCTCAAGAGAGTACACAAATCGACCTTCGGGATGGACGCTGACCATTGTCTCGAACAGCCGATCGTCCTGCGCCGTGTAGCGCCGAATGATTGTCATGGCGGCACTGCCGGATTCCATATCTAGGTGTCCGGCCAGCTCCCGGGGAAACCTGGCTCGCAGTCATCTTCAGCTGTGCCTGGGCAATGACTTCCTGATGCGCGCTTTCGATGATGCGATGAACGGGTCCGTGTTCGGTAAGCATGCGCCGCGCTGTCGCCTCACATTCCGCGATCACAAATATTCCCTGCCAGAAAATAGCAAATCCGCTTTCGTTTGAACGCCGGATACCTGGGATGCGAAACCAGCTGGAGCCAACCGGCAATGACAGCCGTGCGGCATTGACTGGCGCGAGCATCACGGTTCCAGAATCTCCCAGTTCGAAAGTTGTACCGGGATAGCGCAGCAGTTCAGACAGTGAATTAACCGACTGAACATAGCTGTCCTTGGGGGCTTTCGAGACCACGCGAGTGCCCGAACCGCGGCGCATCGAAACGAGGCCTCCCACGCGCAACTCGCGCAGGGCCGCGCGGACTGTGCAGCGGCTCACGTCATAGCGGTCGCAGAGTTCCATCTCGGTCGGCGGCTTGGCGCCAATATCCATTGCCCCCGATGTGATTTCCGTACGCAAATCGACGGCAATGGCCTGATAGCGTGGGACGCCTTCATTCTTGGTAAGAGACATGATTTGACGATTGCCTGTGGGAAATTTGTCTGAATTATAGGCAGTGAGTGGAAAAGAGCGAATCTTCCCTCTGACGCCGATCTGATGCTGATGGCGCGATTTCCTGATGGTGCGCTTTACAGGGGTCGTGATCCGCACCTAATCTTAGTCAAAGAACAAGAATGAAACGGGGGATGTGATGGAGTTTCCGCAGGGACAGTCCTTTTCTAAGAATGTAACCGCGATCGGTTATACCGATTGCGACAAGAAGCCGGCATTTAAGCTGGCGCTGCACCGCGATGGTGATCGCTGGTACCTCTATGCCGGATTGTTCTGGCATTCCGGTTTCTCGATTATTGAAGTGACTGACCCGGCCAACCCGCGTTTCGTGCGTTACGTCGACGGACCGGCGAATACCTGGACCTTGCAGGTGCAGGTTTCAGATGGGCTGCTCGTGACTTCGCAGGAAAAGATCATGGAGGGCTGGGGCCATGTTGAGGGCCAGCCATGGGGCGAGGGTGTCCTGATCTGGGACCTCAAGGATCCTGAGAATCCCGAGCTTCTGAGCCACTGGAAAACCGGCGGCGACGGTACACATCGTAATTACTACGATGGCGGGCGCTATATTTATGCGACCGGACTGCCTGACGGTTTTCAGGGCAATATCCTACAAATAATTGATATCGAGGACCCGCGCAACCCGGTCGAGGTGGGGCGCTGGTGGATGGAAGGGCAGCACATTGCTGGCGGTGAAGACCCGGCACCTCGTGGCGTGATGCTGCACGGCGGAGCCTATGTGAAGGGTGATCGCGCTTATCTACCTTACAGTTCGGGCGGTTTTGTTGTTCTGGATATATCCGACAAGACAAACCCGACTAAGATCAGTGATTTGCCTTTCTGTCCACCGTTTCAGACGTTCATCGCGGTGCACACTGCGGTCCCGTTACAGGACCGTGATCTGGTGATTGTCAATTCAGAGGCGATTAAGGAAAACTGCGAGGAGCCCCTCGGTTATGCCGGTATCGTGGATGTATCCGACGAGGAAAACCCGCGGTTGGCGTCTTTGTTCCCGCTGCCTGTCCCGCCCGAAGATGCGCCATATCGGACATTTTGTGAGCGTGGCGGCCGGTTTGGCCCCCACAACCAGCATCAGCCCCAGTATCAGGACATCCTCTATCAGGGTGAGGATCTGTGCTTTCTGACCTATTTCAACGCCGGTTTGCGGGTCTATGACGTCTCTGAAGCAACCCAACCCCAGGAAGTTGGCTATTTTCTCCCTCCGGATCCGACCGAGCGGTTGGGATTGCTCCCTGCCTCGAAACTCGTTGCCCAAACCGAGGACGTGATCGTAGACGCGCGGGGAAATATTTTTGTTTCGGATAAAAATCTGGGAATTTATGTCCTTCGTTATGACGGCCTGAACCCTTGATCCGCTGCTGAGCAATTGTGACGCGTGATTTTAAACGACGGGCGTTCAGCGTCTTCCGGCACACGGTCCTTTGCGTTTGGCTAGTGATCGTCGCATTCCCGATCTATTGGATCGTACTGACCTCGTTCAAGGGGCCAGACGAGTGGAATGTTTGGCCGCCGACCTACTGGCCCGAGAGTGCAACCCTATTCAACTATGTCCAAGTCTGGATCAACGACTTCGCCACGGGAAATGGAAATGGGGGGCTGGCTGATGTGATTGGCCCTTGGGAATCTCTATTCAACACATTCACGATCGCTTTGATCGCGTCAACGCTGGCGACTGTCTTCGGCACAATCATCGCCTATGGTGCATCTCGCTACCGGATTTTAACGGATTCACAGCTTTTCTATTTTCTGATGCTACGGATGATCCCACCCTTTGTGGTTGCGGCACCCATCTTCCTCTGGTTTTCGGCCATTGGACTTGTGGATACGATGTTGGGTCTGGTCATGCTCTACACGGTGACCACATTGCCCTACGCCATGCTGGTGATGAAAAGTTTCATCGACGAAGTGCCCCGGGATATCGAGTACGCAGCTGAAATGCTTGGCGCGCGGCGCTGGCAGGTGCTCTGGGAGATCGTATTTCCGTTGCTACGCTCCGGACTGGCGGCAACCTTCCTGTTTCTCTTCATCCTGAACTGGAGCGAGTACTTCTTGTCGCTGATCCTGTCAAAAACGGATGTGTCGACCCTGCCAGTCCATCTCAACCGTTGGGCGGGCAGTTCGGGCGCCAACGGATTTCAGGCAGCCTTGTCCGTTGGGTCCACGTTGCCACTGATCGTGATTGGGTTGCTGATCCGTAAACACCTCACGCGTGGTTTGTCCTTCGGTTTTGTGGGGCGTTAGCAGATAGTCTCATCATCCGAACGGTTTTTACGGTGTTTCGGGACTTTTTGAATTGCCGTTGATAGATTTAGGATTAGATCTTGAACGGAACTCCGGTTCGCTTGATGAAAATAGCGAGAGAGGAAAGAAGACTATGAAGTTTGGGCTGTTTGGTGGTGCGCAGGCCGTACCCGGTGAAGTTGTGACCGAGGCCGCGCTCGGTTATCACGAATATGGTGAATATATCCAGACTGCGGAGAAGCTGGGATATTCAAGCGCTTGGCTGGTTGAGCATCATTTCACAGGGTTTTCACAGCTGTCTGCAACTCTCAACTACATTTCCTATCTATCTGGAATAACTTCTAAAATACGACTTGGAAGTGCGGTTGTTGTGGTGCCTTGGCATAATCCTATTTTGCTCGCTGAGCAGGTCGCTACCATCGATCAGCTCTCCAAAGGGCGCTACGATTTTGGCGTTGGCCGAGGCTATCGGGCGAACGAGTTCCAAGGCTTCGGGCTGGACATGGGTGACGCCCAGGACATCTTTGAGGAATCGATTGCGCTGCTTAAACGCTCCTTCACAGAGACTGAGCGCTGGTCCTACAAATCCGACCGCTGGACTTTCAATGATATTATTGTTGAGCCTCCGGTGGTGCAGACGCCTCATCCGCCCATGTGGGTGGGCGCGGGTAGTGAGCAATCCATTCGGGGCGTTGCACGTAATGAATTCAATCTTCTCCTTGATCAGATGTCGCCGTTTGACGCGATTGGCGAGAAAATACGTATTTACCAAGACGAACTCGACAAGCTGGGGAAGCCTTACGACCCTGAGCGCGTGGCGGTGACGCGTGGCATGATGGTCGCAAACAACGATAATCAACGCGCTGATGCACATTTACTGCGCGGGAAGTTTATTTCCGAGGTCCAGGTCCTGACTAAGGACGACAAAGCCGGCCCTCGGGCGTTCAGTCCAGTTTCCTTGTCTAATGATACGGATGCGATATCTAACAATGGTGCGGTACTTGGCAATAGTGACGAGATGGGTGAGCGGGTGGAACGCCTGCATGAGCAGGGCGTAAACACAATTTTGCTTCACGATCTCAGTGGATCATTCGATGGACTGCAGCAGTTTGCAGAAGACGTGATGCCTAAATTTGCAGACTATGAGGTCGTTCGTGCGGCCGAATAGCGGTTTTTAGGGAGTGAAGTGATGAAATTTGGATTGTTTGGTGGTGCGCAGGCCGTACCCGGCGAAGTCGTTACAGAGGCCGCGCTGGGCTACCATGAGTATGGCGAGTACATTCAGTCGGCTGAAAAGTTCGGCTACTCCAGCGCTTGGCTGGTTGAGCATCACTTCACGGGATTTTCACAGCTTTCAGCAACGCTTAACTATATCTCTTACCTATCTGGTATTACGTCAAAGATTCGTCTCGGAAGTGCGGTTGTGGTGGTGCCCTGGCATAACCCCATTCTTCTCGCCGAGCAGGTGGCGACAATCGATCAGCTGTCCAAGGGGCGGTATGATTTCGGGATTGGGCGCGGGTATCGTGCCAATGAATTCCATGGTTTTGGTCTAGAAATGGCGGACGCACAGGAAATTTTCGAGGAATCGATTACGCTGCTGAAGCGCTCCTTTACGGAAACCGAGCGCTGGTCCTACAAATCTGACCGATATCAGTTCAATGACATCATTGTGGAACCCCCGGTTGTCCAGAAGCCATATCCACCTATGTGGATTGGTGCGGCGAGTGAGAACTCGGTCCGAGGTGCCGCGCGAAACGGTAATAATCTGCTGCTTGCGCAGGTGCCGACATTCGACACAATTGGTGAAACCGTTGCGATTTATCGTGATGAACTAGACAAGATGGGTGTGGAGTTCGATGCGTCCCGTGTTGCAGTGACCCGCGGGCTGATGGTGGCCAATAACGATAATGAGCGCGCTGAAGCCCATGTGCTGCGGGGTAAGTTCCTGACTGAAGTACAATCTTTGGCGACAGATCCAAAATTTCAGTCGAAGACCTTTGTTCCGGCGGAGCGTCACAAGAACCGCGGCGATCCGACGGATGTTTCAGAAGCGGGTGCTGTTCTTGGATCGTCAGAAGAGATGATCGAACGGGTCGAGAAGCTTTATGAGCTTGGTGTTCGTAACATTCTACTCCACGATCTTTCAGGATCCTTTGATGCCTTGCAGCAGTTCTCTGAAGAGGTGATGCCGCATTTCATTGGTCGTGAAGGTGCCGCAGTACAAGCCGCGGAATAGAAAGTTTAGTATTTGCGCGAAACCCCGGTTTGCCGGGGTTTTGTTTGAATACGGCGGGTATTCTGTTGCGGTGATATCGAATTGTCGCGCGATGAAAATGTCGAGAATAGTTTTTCTCTGGGGAGAGAGTTCGTGGACGATATGATTTTTGGAACCGGTCCTTATGCCGTGAGCCAGCCCGTCACCCGCACGGAAGATCCGCGCCTGCTGCGCGGTAATGGCATTTATACGGACGATAAAAACCTTGCGGGTCAGGCCTATGCAACTTTTGTTCGTGCTGCGGTGTCTCATGGCGAAATCACGAAGCTGGATGTGAGTGCTGCGAAGACTGCCCCCGGTGTCCTGGCGGTCTACACCTCTGAAGACCTAAAGGCTGCAGGCCTGGGCACATTGCCGAACAATCTTCCGGTTAAAAGCAAGGATGGATCGCCGCTAATCAAGCCGATACGTCCGATTTTGGCCACGGGCCGCGTGCGACACGTTGGAGAACCTATTGTAGCAATCATCGCGGAGAGCGCGGCGCTTGCCCGTGATGCGACAGAGCTCGTCGAGCTTGATGTGACGCCATTGTCGCCGGTCACAACCTTGGATGATGCCGTCAGGGACGGCGCGCCCCAGTTGCATGACGAAGCCCCCAACAATGTGTGTCTCGATTTTCAGATGGGTGATGCAGAAGCTACCAAGGCCGCGTTCGCGGAGGCGGCACATGTGACTAAGCTTCACCTCGACAACAACCGCTGTTTTGTCTCGGCGATGGAGCCGCGCGCGGCGGTTGCCGATTTTGACACCGATGATGACCGCTACATTCTGCATGTGTGCTCACAGGGTGTGATGGGGATGCGCAATATTCTGGCGGGGGCGATCTTTAACGTGGAACCCGAGAAGATCCGTGTTTTCACTAGTGATGTTGGGGGTTCTTTCGGCATGAAGGCGATGCCGTATCACGAGTATCCTGTGATCATGCTTGCGGCCAAACAGCTTGGTCGCCCGGTAAAATGGACAGCAGATCGTAGTGAAAGCTGCCTGTCGGACCATCAGGGCCGTGCCAGCCAATTTGAGGCAGAACTTGCCCTCGACAAGGATGGCAAGTTTCTTGCCGCACGCGTCACTGGTCTCGCAGATATGGGTGGTTATCTGACTGGTACCGGGCCGCTCGCTCAGTCGGTCAATATAGGCAAGAACTTGCCTTGCATGTACACGACACCGGCCATCGACGTGAATATGCGCTGTGTCTTCACCAACACGGTCTATATCGGCGCTTACCGCGGCGCAGGACGGCCAGAAGGCAACTTCATTATGGAGAGGCTGGTGGATACCGCGGCCCGAGAGATGGGCATTGATCCAATTCAGATTCGGCGTCGCAATCTGATCCCGAATTCAGCTTTTCCCTTTACCGCAGCCAGCGGCCAGGTCATCGACAGTGGCGATTTCGAGGCAATGCTCGCACAAGCCGTTGCTGCCAGTGACTGGGTAGGTTTTGCAGGACGCCGGGCCAGTTCCGAAAAGCGCGGCCTGAAGCGCGGCCTTGGCGTGTGCTCCTATCTTGAGGTCACGGCACCAGCCGGCAAGGAAAATGGCGGCATTCGCTTTGGTGAAGATGGCCGCGTGACCATGGTTTCAGGCACGCTCGATTACGGTCAGGGGCATCGTTCGACCTTCGGCCAGATTGTCAGTGCTAGGCTGGGTATTCCGTTTGATAAGATCGACCTGCTGCAGGGTGATTCCGACGAGTTACTCGTGGGCGGAGGTACTGGCGGGTCACGCTCAGTTGTCGCGGCGGGTGGTGCGTTTTATGAGGCGGCCGCCGAAGTCGTCGAGAAAGGTCGGGCTGTTGCCGGTCATGTTCTGGAGGCCGCAGTCGAGGATATCGAGTTCGCCGATGGCGACTTCCGCATTTCTGGTACAGATCGTTCGATCAACCTGCTCGATCTTGCAGCCAAGGCACGTGAGCTCGGCGGCGCCAATGGTTTGCCTGACAGCCTTGATGTGGAGCTGATCCATGATACGGCGCCTTCGGCATTCCCCAATGGTGTACATATTGCGGAGATCGAGATCGACCCGAACACTGGCGAAACCGATGTGGTGAAGTACACCGTCGTCGATGATTTTGGAAACGTTATTAATCCGCTGTTGGTTGGTGGTCAGGTGCATGGTGGTGTTGTGCAGGGGATCGGGCAGGCGCTGATGGAGCGTGTTGTCTATGACAGCAATGGTCAACTCGTAACCGGTTCTTACATGGATTATGCACTACCGCGCGCCGATCAGGTGCCCGATATCGAGTTCCTCGATCACCCGGTTCCGGCAAAGACTAATGTGCTCGGCGCCAAGGGGGCGGGTGAGGCGGGTGTCAGTGGCGCATTGGCGGCTGTCATGAACGCGGTTGTCGATGCTCTGGCGCAATTTGGGGTTGTAACCATCGACATGCCGGCAACACCAGAGAAGGTTTGGCGCGCCATTCATGGGTGATTTGACGACGTGGGTGCACTTTTCATGTCGGTAAGTGGCCTGAGCGCGCGACTTGAGATGATTTCGCCAAGCGTGCGGGGGGTGTTGCTGGTGGTGATCGCAAGTGCGTTCTTCGCGACTATGCACAACACTATTCGTCATGTGACCCATGTCGAGGGAATTCATCCGTTCGAAGTAGCATTTTTCCGCAACTTTCTAGGTCTCCTCGTGTTTATTCCGATCTTTATACGCATGGGTTTCACGGTACTCCGCACATCGAAGATCCACTGGCATGTGGGGCGAGCTTTTCTGAACTCGGCATCCATGCTGTCTTGGTTTACCGCACTGAGCTTGATGCCTGTCGCTGATGCCACGGCTATCAGTCTAATCGGACCGGTCTTTGTGGCGCTTCTTGCAATGTTTTTTCTCAAGGAGCTTGTCGGGCCGCTACGTTGGCTGGGGATCGCGCTCGCGGTGATCGGTGGGCTGATTGTTGTACGACCGGGATTCACCGAAGTCAGCTCTGGTGTGTGGCTGGTTTTATTCTCTGCCGTTGCTGTCTCCAATTCTAAAATTATAGCAAAAATGCTGACCCGCACCGAAGGCGCGGCGACCATCGTGGCTTATCTCACATTGCTGATGACCCCGATCACGCTGATCCCGGCATTATTCGTCTGGCAAACGCCGACCATTGAACAACTGGGGTGGATGGCGTTGATAGGTATATGCGGTACTACGGGGCATTTGCTGTTCGTGCACGCATACAAGCTGGCGGATATCAGCCTTGTGGAACCAGCCATGTTCACTCGCATGATTTGGGCGGCAATTATCGGATATGTCGTATTTTTAGAGTTTCCGGAGTTCTGGACATGGATTGGCGCCGGGGTAATTGTGGTTGGTACAACCTTGCTGGCGCGTCGGGAATCTCATTTCGAGCCGCCTGTGGTTACCACGGTTAGTTCGACGGTTAGTCCAAATTGCGGAGATTAAGCTATTGTGTAGTTCTTCATGTTCTAGATTGAGTAATGCCGCAGCTGGGGCTGGACGCACCAAATTGGGATAAGTGAACATGGGACTTAAACTTGTAATGGCGGTGCTACCGCTGATGGCAACATTAATCGGGGCACCGCAGGCATTCGCCCAGCAGCAGGCGATTTCGGGTTTCGATGTGCCGGTTTGCAAAGGGAATATATCAACGTTTGTTTTGAATAGCATTCCGAGTGACCAGCTCTACTGGTTCGACATTTTCGATAAAACTGACGAAGCACTGGCGTTTCGTGAAATATTTTTGAAGACGCTTAAATCCGACGGTCGCAAGACCAATAAGCAGGGACGCCTGGTGTTTAACTTTGAATGGGAGGCGGCATTTCTCGGGTTTAGTGCGCGTGGCGGCGTCGATAAAGATCAAGGCAGTGGCGTGCGCGACCACGGTAGTAGCAGTGATATAGGCCTGAATGAATTGCGGGATACGATCCGGGAGAGTGGTTCTGATCGACGTAATCGTAGTTCGTTAGGGCGGTCAGTCGACGCTAGGGCCGAACTGCGTGATAGCCAGACTGGACGGGTGATCTGGCTCGCGACCTTGTCCTGCCAACCGCTTACGGGTGACCGAAAGCTCCTGATGAGGTTTATCTCAAAGGTTGTCGTCGACAGCTTGGGGCGCGAGGGCGGCAACAGTTCTTTCTAACTGCGGTGAGTATATCCGTGGAAAAACATACAAATGACGAAAGGTTTGGGAATGGCAGAAAAAAAGCAACTGGGTCTTGCGATCGTCGGCTGCGGAGTCGTGGGACGTATGCGCGCGAGCTTAGCCAGGGATTTTCCCGGGATTGGCTGGATTGGACTTAGCGATGTGAACGACAGTGTCGGGCATAAGCTGCGCGATGATATTGATGCTGACTTTTATTCTAATGATTTTCGCGAGCTGATCACGCGACCCGAAGTTGATGCGGTGATCATTGCAACCTCTACCTGGGCTCATGTGGAGCCGACGCTGGCCGCAATTGATCAAGGGCATATGCTCTTCATTGAAAAACCGCTGGCAACCGATGCCCGAGAATCTGCACAAGTGCTCGCGGCGATTGAAGCCGCGGGTGTCGATGCGGTGGTGGGCTACACCCAGCGCTTTCGTCGACGTTTCCTTGTGGTCAAGCAGCGGATCGAAAGTGGACAGATCGGCGAATTCACTGCGGCAACCGTGCGTGCTTTTATGAACCGGATGGCACCGACTGGCGAGACCCGGCTGACCCAGGATCGTCGTTTTCTTTCGCCGATGGTGGTTTCGGGCACCCACAGTCTGGATATGTCCATGTGGCTAATGGGTGACGCGGCCAAGCCTGTTTCGGTCTATGCCCGTTCCACTGAGAAGATTCTAACCGATCTCGGCGTGAAGGATGCGACCTTCGGTCTGTTCCAGATGGAAGATGGTGGCATGTTTTCTATGAATATCTGCTGGGCGCTACCGAAAGTCTGGCCGGGTGCCGTCTACGGTCTTGAGATTGGTATTGTCGGGACCGAAGGCGTGATCGATATTGAAGATACGCATCGGGATGTTATTTTGGCATCCGAGCATTCTCAGGGTCCGGCATATAATCCCGAAGGCCTGGACCTGAAGGCGGAGCGTCATGTCGATTTCTTGACTAGCTTTCCTCCGGGAGACGTTTATGCGGGTGAGCTCTGGGGTCCGATGCGGGAAGAAACCAACAACTGGTTCCAACGTATCTACAATAAGAAACAGACCCCGCATGCTACGGCAGCCGAGGGCCACAGAAATCTTATGCTCACTATGGCAATGGATTTGTCTGCCAAGGAGAAGCGTGAAATTGAATTGCCTATATCCGCTGATGAGTTGATGGAGCGTTTGGAAGCGTAGAGTTCGTAGCCGCCTAGAGCTTGAGAAAGTTGGAAATGACAGAAGAGAACGGACAGGACCTGCAGGCCTGGGTCGGTCGCACTGAAGAACGGCGCGATATGATTCAGGTCGAGCGCTGCGTCGCGCTGCAAGCGGCTCTGAATGACGAAAGCGACGCGCTGGGTGAAGGTGACGCGCTGCCGCCCCTCTGGCACTGGCTTTATTTCTGGGATATAGCCGCGCGGTCCGGGCTCGGTCGCGATGGGCACCCCGCCGTTGGTGGGTTCCTGCCGCCGGTCAGGCCTGCACGTCGGATGTGGGCCGGCAGTCGTGTTTCCTTCCCTGGTACGCTTCGTTTGGGAGAGCCGGCAATGCGCGTCTCCACAATTGAAAGCGTTGCAGAGAAGTCTGGTCGAACCGGTCGATTGGTGTTTGTCACTGTGCGTCACGAATTGTCAGGGTCGGAGGGGCTCGCCATCATCGACGAACACGACATCGTCTACCGGGAGGTCACGGGGGAGGGGGCCGCTTCCAGATCGGGCGAGGCCGCACCTGTTAAGTCCCGGTGGTCCGAAACAGTTGATCCCGATCCGACACTGCTGTTTCGCTATTCTGCACTGACCTTTAACGGTCATCGCATTCACTACGACCGCGACTATGCGCGTGATGTCGAAGGATATGGTGGCCTTGTTGTGCACGGGCCTTTGCTCGCAACGATGATGATGGCGCTCACAGTACGATCAATGCCGGACCGACACGTTTCCTGTTTCGAGTTTCGAGGCATGCGCCCGATCATGGACACAGAGACGTTTACGGTAAACGCAGATCCAGAGAGTAAAGACGCGCTCACGGTGTGGGTTGCGAACGGTGATGGTGATTATGCAATGCGTGGTCGGACGGAGTTTGCCTAAAGAGACTTGTCACTTTAAATCGAGACCAGTTCGCTGACTAGTTCTAGGTTTTTCGGGGACGGCTTAATTTCACCACGCCGGATGCGTTCGGTGATTTCCACGATTGCCGCATTGGCGGGCGCCGTAACGCCGCGACCGGTGAGTGTTTCACTAACTGCGCCGTTAACGTCGCCGGTTTCGCTTTGACGGTCCTTTAGGTGGTCCATCAGAACTGTTGTCAGTGTGCCTGGTCGTGTGAATGACATTAGCTTGTCGTGCAGCAGTTCGAGAAGCTGGTTGGTGTTCCGCATATCCTCGGGTTTGAGCCCATAGATCGGTTTGATCGGGTGTCCTCGAACTTCGCCGGCGGTGAGTGCCTCTGCACCGGCCTTGAGCATTAGGTCGCGCATGCCTGGCAGTTCTACTGCTTCGTCAATTGGTAGCCCCACCAGGGCTGTTGTCGCCAGTGTCATGGCGTTGCTGACGAGTTTCATCCACTTCGAGGCAAGAATATCATCAGAGATTTCGACGATGCCGGCATGGCCTAGGACGTCCGCAATTTCTTGTTCTCGTCCGGCGGTGGCCGGGTCTGCGCTGCCAATTGCAAACCATGAACCGCCATCAGGTGGTGAGGAACGTTTGACGATACCGGGTTCGTGCAGTTCGGATGCCACTTCAATCACGCAAGCCATTGCGCGTTTGACGCCAACGGCATCGACCATCGCCTCATAGCTCATGCCGTTTTGAACACCAACCAACATGCCGTTTTCGGCCATATAAGGCTCGATCAGTCGGGCAGCCCATGGCGTGTCGTAAGCCTTGAACAGCATCAGGACGATATCAAAGGGCTCGGTGAAAGTCGCAACATCACAGAGGTGATACGCATTCACCGCTTGTTCTATGGTTTCGCCGGGCATCTCTATCCGCGCGCCATTCGCACGCAGGGCTTCGACATGTGCCGGCCATTGATCGATCAGAGTGACGTCGAGACCTGCGCGGATCAGATCAACCCCGATGGCCGTGCCATTGGCTCCGGAACCGAGGATGGCTATTTTCTTGTTCATGAAATTCTCCGGCCTAGGCGAGGGGTTTCCCGTAACGCCAGCGGTAGATGTTGATTTTGTCAAAGACACCGGCTGCGGCCATCGGCTCATTGCCTACAAGTCCTTCAGCTGCGGCACGACCGGCAACCTCGATTATGAACAGGCTCCCGAGAAGTGTTGCGCCGTCATCGGTGCACAAGGGGCCATGAGCTAGATACTTGTCGATGATAGAACCCTGATAGACGTGATGGGCGGCTGCGCTTTGCTTACGCAAAGTAGCTGCGTTCGGTCCGTCAAGGCATTCGCAAGCGAACATCTGTAGTGAGGGGTCAGGTTCCCGGTCTGTCTGCGTCAGCCGCTTGCTGCTGATAAAACGGATAATCTGTGGTGGCAGCAAAAGCCCGGCTTGTGCAAAGCCGTCTCCAGCGACATAGGCCTCTGCTGCGCTGCGGTCAGCAACGTTGACGACGGCCATGGTGCCAAGCGTCTTACTACCGTCATCGGTAAGCAGAGGACCCGAGAAGGAAATCTGTTCTGCATAGCTACGCACATGGGCCAGATGCGGGTCCATAGCTTGATCACGAAGGAGCAGGCTGTCGGGCTTGTAGAGGCTGCTGATATAGAATTCCGGCGGGCGCGACAGGTAGTAGTCCTGGAGGGTCTGACCCGACAATCCGTAACGCGGATCGTCGGCTCGGTAGCCGCCGGGATTGTCTGAGGTTCCTATCATAGCCTATTCGGTGGCAGCGGTGGCGTCTTCGTAGAAGCCGGCGGCATAAACGCCACGTCGCTTGATGCCGGCGATAAACTCTTCCGCGAAATTGTCTGGAACTGCACCGGTGACTCTCTCGTCGGAAAGAAGAGTTTTCGCCCAGGCCTTGGTCAGCGGATAACCATCGATAATTTTGTTTTTCAGAACCTTGTCAACGAACAGGTGGCGTTGAAAGAACGGTGCGTAAGCAGCGTCGACAAGCGCAATATTGGGACCGTTGAAATAGGGACCTTCATTACCCCGGCCTGCCAGCGCAGCTTCGATCTTGGCGAGTTTCTCCGGCGCATTGGCCAAAGCCTCTTCCATCTCTTCGCGGGTTTTCGAATAGTGGATAGACGTCAGGGCACTCGCAAAGGTTGGCACGAAATCGGTCCATGCCCGGTTTTTGGCACGCGACAGCGGGTCTTTAGGATGCAGACGGGGCTGCACTACTTCGTCGAGGTACTCGGCAATGGCATTGGATTCAAAAAGGATCTCATCACCGACCTTGAGGACCGGAACCTTGCCATGGGGTGAGATTTCAAGAAACCAGTCTGGCTTATCGAGGAGATTGATATAGGTAACGTCGAACTCGATTTCTTTTGCACGCAAAAGGATCACGGCGCGCTGGACCCATGGTCAAGTGAACGAGCTGATCAGATGATATTTTGCGGTCATAGAAATTTCTCCAAATGTGAGGCTATAAACATAGGTGCCGTGGGGGAGCGGGTCAAAGTGGACTTAACGGAATTGTGAGTTCTCGCGCGATTTTCTTCGGTCTCCTACTAAATTAAAATTGGTAGACATCCCGGCCAATACGACCCGTTTAAAGCCGAACCCGATGAAGTGCGGTGTGAGGTCTAGGCAGAGCTAGTCTCGGGGAATGCCTGCCATCGCTTCGAGCACGGCGAGGATTGAGGCCGCATCCTGTTCTGTTCGACCCTGGGAGGCGGCAGCGATATAGTACGGTATCGTCGCATCGAATAGTGGTGTGGGGCTTCTGACGCTGGCGGCAAAGTCGCGAATGATATCCTTATCCTTTAATTGAATTGCCAGCTCTGCTGTTGGGTCGTCGTAGTTTCCGCTAATCCATTTATCGGCGCGAATTTCGAAGATCTTCGAATAGGCCGCGCTGTCCATCACCGCGTTTGCCATTTGCTGTAGGTCCAGCCCTGCCTTACGGGCAAGCAGGAATGCTTCTGCACAGGCGAGGTTCTGAATCGATATCATCAGGTTGATGACGAACTTGATCTTTGTTGAGACACCGTATTCGCCCACATGGGTTACGCTTCGGCAGAAGGTTTCAAGGGCCGATTGCACGCGCGAAAACGCATCCGCATCGCCGCTGACTAGCATCGCTAGTTCACCTGCTTCGGCCTGGGGTCGTGCGCCGCTCACCGGACAGTCGAGCAGGTAGATGCCCGCCCGGGCTAGTTCGTGATGGGCGGATTCCTTTTCCGCAAGTGGGAAGGTGCATAGATCAACGACGATCAGCCCGCGCCGTCCATTGGCGCTAATTGCCGCCAAGGAGGCACGCCACGCCGGAAGCGAGGCGACCGCAAGCACGACCATATCGGAGCATGCGGCGACCTGTGCCGCATCGACGGCCTCCTGAGCTCCGGCATTCGTGATGCGCTCGGGTTTCAAATCAAACCCGATCACGGTATGTCCGGCAGCGACGAGGTTTTGTGCTACGCCACCACCGATATTTCCCAGCCCGATAACCCCGGTGTTGAGTGCCATTATTTTTTGCGTCTCGCTGGTGCGCGCTTCTTGCGCGGGATGTCAGCCATCTGTTCGTAGATCCGCGTAACCACACCTGGATCTTCGCTGCCATAGCCTTGAGCCATGGCGGCGTAGGCGGTGAACATGCTCGCTTGAAAGACTGGCACTGGGGCATTGTTGCTCTTTGCATAATCCTCGATCAGGTTATTGTCCTTGATCATGACTGTCAGATCGGCGGTTTTTACTTTGGGGTCAGCGTATTCGTCGGCCAGCATCAGCGGACCGCGATATTCAATCACACGGGAATTACCTGCGGATTTCTTGAGCACTTCGCCGAAGACCTCGAGATCAATCCCCGATGCACGGGCCAGCGTGATCGCCTCCGCAAAGGCGGCACCATGGACACTGATCAGCATGTTAATCAGCATTTTTAGCTTCATACCGTCACCGAATGGACCAACGTGATACTGTAGCATGCTGAAGCCTGCGAGCACTGGCTTGACCGTTTTGAAGTCCTTCTTTGCGCCGCTGACCATGACCGTAATTTCACCAACGGCGGCCTGCTTGCCGGCACCACTTACGGGACTATCCATCAGAACAACACCGTTTTTGGCGAGGGTCTGACGCGCTTGATCCTTGTCCGCCGGATCAAGGGTAGAGGTCTCCATCACGATGAGCCCCTTATGTGCCCCGGCCAGAATACCGTCCTTGCCTGACACAACGGCTTCGAGAATTTTAGCGGAAGTGAGGGAGGTCAGAATCACGTCAGATTTACGCGCCACGTCTGCAGCGCTCTTGCCCGCGTTCCCGCCGGATTTTACCAATGCGGAGACCTTTGATTTAACCGGATCAAACCCGGTGACCTGAAAGCCGTTTTTCAAAAGATTGGTAGCGAATGCGCCACCCATAATTCCTAGTCCTACGACGCCAACACGCAAGCTCATGATATTTTCCCTATATTTGAATTCGTTTCGCGCAGAGCGCATTGCGCAAAAGTATAGCGGGGGAGGTGAAAGACGGATACCACTCCGGGTTAGCAACCCAAACATTCACTCGGTTAAAATTTTTTACCCTAACTGACGCAGTTGGGATGCGTGTTTGAGTAAACCCGACATTGCGGAATTCTTTGTTTCCCTCAACGGAGTTGGAATGTTCGTTCTCTCCAACGCGCGTAGCTTCAAGCTTAGCCAGGCAGTGGTTAGCGTGTTTGCGCTAATGCTGTTAGGCCTGATGTTCGATCTAATCATCACCCAATTCATGCTCCGATATGTTCCGTGGTACCGACGCGAAACCCACGGCGACTGACCCGCTGCCCCTAGGCAGGGTTAAAATTTCTCTTATTTTGATAGCCAAACAGCACAGACATTTCCTCCGCTGACCCATATCATGTGACTTGGTTATAGTTTCGCGTCATATGTGTCTTGGAGATAAGAATGGTTAACGCAGCAATTGTCGGCCTCGGTTGGTGGGGCAAGGTTTTGGTGGACTCGGTTCAGGGAAAGTCGGACACCATCAAGTTTACTCATGGCGCTACGCGCACGAAGTCCAAGGCGCAGGAATATGCCGATGATAAGGGCATCACCCTTGTCGACAGCTACGAAGACCTGCTGACCGATGACAGCGTCGACGCTGTCGTTCTGGCGACCCCGCATTCAGCCCATCGTGGACAGATCGAGGCCGCCGCTGCCGCCGGTAAGCATGTCTTTTGCGAAAAGCCTCTGACCCTAACAAAAGCCGATGCCGAAGCTGCTATCGCCGCGTGTGATTCAGCAGGCGTGGTCTGCGCTACAGGTTTTAACCGCCGTTTCCATCCGGCTATTGCGGAGGCTAAAAAGCTGGTTTCTGGGGGCACGATGGGAGAGTTGATGCATGTTGAAGGTACCATGTGCGCGCCGAACGGGATGTTCCTCGCTTCCGATGCATGGCGTGCCGACAAGAAAGAAACACCAGCTGGCGGCCTAACGCCGATGGGTGTGCATTTGATCGACGTCTATATTCATCTGTTTGGAGAGATCGACGAGGTCTATTGCCAGTCGTTCCGCCGTGCGGTGCCGAATGACACAGACGATACAACCTCAATCCTGTTTCGAATGAAGAACGGCATGTCGGGTTATCTCGCCAATATGCTGGCAACAGCCCCGAACTTCCGAGTACAGGTATACGGCCTAGGTGGATCCTTCGAGATCCGCAAACCCGATCTGTCTTCTTTCACGTTCGTTCCTAATGGCGACGGTCCGATTACCGGCGCGACAGGCAAGGTTGAGGCACAGTCCCTGGATTTTACTGGCTTTGACATGGTCAATGCGGAGCTCGAATCCTTTGGTGCTGCCTGCACAGGTGGGGCGGCCTATCCGGTTCCGCAAGCCGATGTAATTCATGGCATAGCGGTGATGGAAGCTATCGTGAAATCAGCCGAGACCGGCCAACCTGAAAAAGTTATATAGCGCGCCTAGTTTCGGAATAAGCGAGGAGAAGAAAATGAAAGCGGTTGTGTTTACGGGCTTTGGCGGCCCTGAAGTTTTGTCTTATCAGGATGTTGAGACGCCCAAGGTCGGTCCCGACGATGTGCTGATCGAAGTAGGCGCGGTGTCTGTTAATCGCACCTTCGATATCTTCATGCGTGAAGATAAATACGCGCACACACCCGACATTCCTCACGTGCCAGGGGTTGATCCGTCTGGCGTGATCGTCGAAGTGGGAGAAAACGTGACCGACCGTAAGGTCGGTGACCGTGTTTTCTGTAGCCTGTTTATCCCGACCACCAATCCCAAGGCCTTCCTGACTTTGCCGGGTCTGGGGCTGGTCGATTTTCTGGGTGTGACGGTCTGGGGCGGCTACGCGCAGTATGTTCGGACCATGGCGTCCCGCACGGTACCTATCCCCGACAATATGAATTTCCACACCGCCACGGTCATTGGCCGACATCTCGCGACTGCGTCAAATCAAGTCGATGGTGTTCTTCAGGCTGGTGAGGGTGATCAGGTTCTCGTTATGGGTGCTACAGGTGGTCTGGGTGCCGCCTGCGTCCAGACCCTGAAGTGGAATGGAGCCGAGGTGATTGCTGCTGCGGGCACGGATGAACGTGTGGCCGCAACCCTTGATATAGGTGCCGATCACGCTATCAACTACCGGACTCAGGACCTAACTGCAGAAGTGATGAAAATCACTAACGGCAAGGGCGTCATGGGTGTTTGCGACAGTGTTGCCGACCCCGAGTTGTTTCCGAAAGTGATTATGAGCATGGGCCGTGAAGCCAAGCTTGTCACCGCTGGTAATGCTTCGGGAAGCACCGATGTACCGCTAGATATTCGCCGCCTCTATCTCTTCCAGCTGCAGATCATCGGTGAACCACGCGAGGCTCCCGGCGGGCTAGAAAAAGCGTTTTCCCGTGCAGGCGAGAGCGATGTGAAGGTGCTCATCGACAAGGTTTACCCGCTTTCGCAGGCTGCCGATGCCCAGCGTCGGGTTGAGAGCCGCGACGGCACGGGAAAAGTCGTTATTGATCCCACTCTGGGTTGAGGAGGAAAGTATTCAGTTTGGACAGGTTGATCGAACTCTACTTATCACCGCGTTTGTCGCTAGCTATGCGTTTAGCGCGGCGTTCTGCATCATGTGTTCCTAGCTACAGATGGTAGGAACAAGTCCCGCCACGCCGATAGATTTACGTAGGTCTTGTCTGCGTGATGGGAACGTTGATACCGGTTCTGCGTTTCTACCGCGGGTAGGCCAGCCTCTTTGGTGGTGCTAGAATTAGTTTACCAAATTGAGGTGAGGAGTTTTTATGATCGATCAGGTTTACGTGCGCGCTGATAGTGGCTCGGCGGTTCTCGAGGCGCTGCAGGCACTGCTAGGGGACAGAATTTCAACATCCATGGCGATGCGCGAGCAGCATGGGCGGGGTGAGGATTATTTCAAACCGGTTCCCTCGGATGCAGTGTGCTTTCCGCACTCCACCGAAGAAGTCTCCGAGATTGTCAAAATTTGCGCTGATAACCATACGCCAGTTATCCCCTTCGGCACGGGGACTTCACTCGAAGGTCATGTGACCGCACCTCATGGCGGGAT
>JAPKDV010000097.1 GCA_028822385.1 Alphaproteobacteria bacterium | reverse complement strand
TCCATGCGCATTTCGTCGGCATTTTCCTCGCCGGTCAGTGCCGCAGCAGACATGCCGGCTCCGATCTCCACGCCCTTGACCGCGTTGATCGAGAGCATGGCGGAGGCCAAGTCGGAATCGATCTTCCCGTAGATTGGTTCGCCGAGCCCGACGGGGACGCCGCTAGCTATAACTTCGATCACGGCACCGACTGAAGAGCCATTCTTGCGGATTTTATCAAGATAGGATTCCCACTGGTTGGCCATGGCTGTATCCGGGCACCAAAAGGGGTTGTCGTCGACATTGGCCCAGTCCCAGTTTGCCCGGTCGATCGACATGGTGCCGATCTGTACTAGTGCGCCGCGCACGGTCAAACCCGGTGCCAGCGCGTCGATCACCTTGCGGGCAAGTCCGCCAGCAGCCACGCGGCTTGCGGTTTCGCGCGCCGAGGAGCGTCCGCCACCGCGATAGTCGCGGATGCCGTATTTGGCGTCATAGGTGTAGTCCGCATGGCCGGGGCGGTAGGTCTTCGCGATTTCGGAATAGTCCTTCGAACGCTGGTCGACATTCTCTATCATCATCGAGACCGGCGCGCCGGTGGTCCGACCTTCAAACACACCTGAGAGAATTTTGACCTGATCGGGTTCCTGACGTTGGGTCGTGAACCGCGACTGTCCCGGGCGACGGCGATCTAGATAGACCTGTGCATCAGTTTCAGTGAAGGGGATGCGCGGCGGTACGCCGTCGACAACGACGCCAAGGGCGGGCCCGTGGCTTTCGCCCCAGGTGGTAAACCGGAAAATCTGACCGAAGCTGTTGCCGGCCATGGCCTTACTCCTTCGCTCGTGGCGTCGTGGGGACTAAACGTCGTCGGGTTTCAGGCCCGAGAGCAGGTCTGCGACGGCTGCGGCTTCATCGACGGCGACCATGCCAACCACATGATACCCGCTGTCGACATGATGGGTTTCGCCTGTCACACCGGCGCCGAGATCACTCAGCAGATAGAGGCCCGCGCCACCGACATCCGTGGTGGTGACGTTGCGCTTGAGTGGCGCATTTAGCTCGTTCCATTTCAGAATGTAGCGGAAATCACCGATGCCACTGGCAGCCAGAGTTTTAATGGGCCCGGCAGAGATTGCGTTTACGCGAATGCCCTGACCACCAAGATCGACAGCCATGTAACGCACGCTGGCTTCCAGTGCAGCCTTGGCAACGCCCATGACGTTGTAGTGGGGCATCACGCGTTCGGCGCCGTAATAAGTCAGCGTCACTAGGCTTCCGCCATTCGGCATCAGTCTGCTCGCACGCTTACAAACATCGGTGAAAGAGAAGCATGAGATATCGAGCGAGCGCAGGAAGTTTGCCCGGGAGGTATCAACATATTTTCCCTTGAGTTCTTCCTTGTCGGAATAGGCAATCGCGTGAACCACAAAATCAAAACTACCCCATTCGGATTTAATGGTGTCGAACAGTGCGTCCAGGCTCTCTTCGTCAGTAACATCGCAGGGCATGATCAATTTTGAGCCAACGGTTTCGGCTAGCGGGCGCACGCGTTTCTCCAGTGCTTCGCCCTGATAGGTGAATGCCAGCTCCGCGCCATGGTCGGCGACCATCTTGGCAATACCCCATGCGATTGAGCGGTCGTTGGCAACCCCCATGATCAGGCCGCGTTTTCCGTCCATTAATTGCGATTCTGCGGTCATACGTTCCCCATCAATCGGAAAAATACTATAATTTACGACATCCTACACCAACGCATTGGTCCAGCAAGACCGCGCGTTAATAGCTCTCGTGCGGCACTTTTACGTTTAATATGATATGGTTAGGACCGTACTGATGGTGTGCGATATGAGCAATAACCGACTCGACATGGCGCAGAGCGAGCTAACCGTCTCGCGGACGGTGGTTCGTCGCTTCTCGCAGGGCCCAGTCCTCGCGGCGGCCTCGTCCTTGAGTTACACCTCATTGCTCGCCATCGTTCCGCTATTTGCCGTGGCTTTTCGGTGATGATGGCCTTTGCTATTTTTGTCGGGATGACATCGAAGCTGTTTAGCATTGTGCTTGCCTGTGCCGCGCCGCTGCCTAAACTAGTCGACGCTTATAGCGCCGCGCACGATGACACCAGGGGTGCGCTGGTGAAGGATATTATCTCTGGGGCGCAGGCTGCCGAGGCACTACGCTTCATGAGCAACCAGACGTGAGCAATTGGTCTTTACCTGAGGTCCGCATGCACTATGAATCCGACGTTCCCGTTGGCGAGCTGCTGGCCGATATTAGTGACCCGGATCAGATTATCGGACCAACGCTCGACCAGTTCCATATAGGTGGTGCCACAGCGACGGCGCGTCTGCTTGACCTTCTTGAATTACCAGACGCTTCGCATGTGCTCGATGTGGGTTCGGGGCTGGGTGGACCCGCGCGGTTGCTTGCAACTACGCGTGACTGGCAGGTTACAGGCGTCGATCTGGCGCCAGAGTTTTGCCGGATCGCGTCCGCGCTTTCGGCGCGAGCTGAACTGTCTGCTCAGACAACATTCTGCGCCGGGGATGCGTTGCACTTGCCCTTTGCCAATGGTCTGTTTGATGCCGTCTGGACCGAACATGTGGCGATGAATATTGGCGCGCGTGATGATTTTTATCGCGAGCTGGCGCGTGTGGTGCGTCCGGGCGGGTTATTGGCTATTTACGATGTGGTCGTCGTTGAGAACACCTCTCCGCTGACCTTCCCGGTTCCTTGGGCAAGAAAGGCTGAACACAGCCATATGGTTACGGCTAAAATGTTGCGCGAACGCGTCACGTATGCTGGCTGGAACGCTTATATTTGGAATGATGAAAGCATTTTTGCGCGGGATTGGCTCACCAATATGCGCCTAGCCAAAGGCCCGGCGGGGCCGTCTTTACATCATATTATGGGCGATGATTTTTCGCTTATGACCCGCAATTTGCGCGACAATTTCGTCGATGGGCGGCTGGGAGCTATTCAGGCCGTGTTTGAAAAGCCCGCCTGAGCTTTCGTCTCGGATTTTCATCTTGGCCTTGTCGTATTCATCGAGGGATCTGCTGATCTCACTGTCTATAAGCGAGCCGCCCAATGTGCGGACCACCGTCGCGGTGATCCGGTCGGAGCTGCCGCCGATCTGCAATCCGAGGAAAGCCGCGCAACCACCGGTACGAATGCCCTGATGCGCATAATTGTGTGTTTATTTTAGTGGCCTGGCCTTTCTCACATATAAGAACGATATGGAGGTTTCACCAGTTCCTCTATGATGTGGGAACATATTAGTCATTTGTTTGAAGGTAGAAATAGGACATGTCCACGATCGACCCGATCACACAGTTTGATGGCTGGCTCAGCGAGGCCATTGCGGCGGAGCCGTCGAACCCGAACGCTATGACCCTTGCCACGGTTTCGGCCAAGGGGCGCCCCTCAACACGAATGGTTCTGCTCAAAGGTCATGGCGCACAAGGTTTTGTTTTTTACACGAATTTTAACAGCCTAAAGGGCCAGGAGCTGCTGAAAAACCCGTATGCCTCTCTCTGCTTTCACTGGAAGTCTCTGGACCGTCAGGTGCGTATAGAGGGGGTTGCCGAAGCGGTGTCGGCCAGCCCAGCGGATGCTTATTTTGCCTCTCGTGCGCGCGGAAGCCAGATTGGTGCCTGGGCGTCAGAACAATCACAACCGGTTGAATCGCGTGATGTGCTCGAAGCGCGGGTGGCAGCGCTGGAGATAAAATACGAGGGAATTGATATTCCGCGTCCGCCCCACTGGTCGGGTTTTCTTGTAGTGCCGGACCGGCTCGAATTTTGGAATGATTGCCGAGACCGGCTGCATGACCGACAGGTCTTTGTCCGCGATGGCGCAGACTGGCACGAAGAGCGGTTGCAGCCATAATATCGCATTGTGTCTGTTTGATATGCGCCAAACTCAAGTTGCCTTGGAACTGTCATGTTGAGACGATGATCATAGGTAGGAGGTTGCAATGTTGGCGTACGAAGGTTCACTGACGTTGAGCGAGTTGAGCTCCGAGGAAGTAGGCGCAATCGCCGGGCAGGAGCTTGTATTCTAAATGCTGCTGTTGAAACTAGGGCAATATCTTTGTCATGCCCCGATGGCGAGACGCGCATTGAACGCATAATTGTCGACGATATCTAACCGCCCGTACACACAAGAATTAAGCACAGATGGTAAATCTGGTGAGTGTATTGCGTTATTTTCTGGAGGCCAATCCGCACCACTGACTTTCTAATGTGTCGCAGGTGATCTAACTATTGGGACATGAAAGACATTCGACGCAGCGTGATACTGACAGGAGCGAGCCGTGGCATAGGCCACGCGACCGTAAAACGTTTTTCTGATGAAGGCTGGCAGATCATCACCTGTTCGCGTGACCCGGTTCCTGAACATTGTAAACGGGATCCCAACTGGACATCCCACATCCCGACCGATCTGACTGATCCTGACGACGTGGACCGGTTCATCGCCGAATCTTCGGAACTGCTCGGGGATACGCCGCTGAACGCATTGGTGAACAATGCAGCCGTGTCTCCCAAGACAGATTTTCAGGAGCGGCTGGGTTGCCTTAATGGGCCGCTGGATGACTGGCGCGAAGTGTTTCAGTTAAATCTATTTACCCCGCTGATTCTGGCGCGCGGCTTTGCGGCTGCGCTGGTCAAAGCGGGAAAGCAAGATGAGGCTGAACCAAATGCCGGGGGTGGTGCGGCCATCGTGAACATTACCTCCATCGCTGGGCACGCGATTCATCCCTTTGCCGGATCGGCCTATTCGACCTCGAAAGCCGCACTCTCAGCGCTGACCCGTGAGATGGCCGTGGAGTTTGCCGAGCTGAATGTGCGGGTGAACGCCGTGGCTCCAGGTGAAATCGAGACCGAGATGATTGGCGACGAATATGAGCCGCTGGTGAACCGTATCCCAATGCGCCGTATGGGCACAGCCGATGAAGTTGCCGCTACGGTGTTTCAGCTCTGTAATCCTGATTTCGGCTATGTAACGGGTACGGAGATTTTTGTGACAGGCGGCCAGCACCTATACTAAAGCGCAGGTTTTCAGTTGTAATACGGTATATATTGAGCTGTTAGGCCGATTGCGGTTGAATGGTGCTTTACGATACCGGTCAGCCTCTAGGAGACAGAGCCATGTCCATCAAAGTGACGCGCCCCAAGAAAGAAGAAATTCTCAAATGTGTTGCCCGCTTTGAAGATCTCAAAGCCGTTGATGGCGGGTTGCCCGATCAGAAGGTCGAAGGTTGCTATCGCACTTTCCGTAATGCCATCGGCTTTAAACAGCCTGAAGGAAGTGAGACCTACTCGCCCATCGGTGACGAGGCCGCGCCGATGATTTCACATCTGCAGCCTGGCTTCGGCATGGCCTATGTCTCGGCTAAGCCGGGACAGGGTGTGATGATGCACACTCATGACACCAATGAGACCTTCGTGGTGATAGAGGGGACCTGGAGGTTTGAGTGGGAAGGCGAAGATGGGAATGATCACGTGATCCTCGAGGAAAGAGACATCGTGTCATTCCCGCCAGGCCCGCATCGTCGTTTCGAGTGCATAGCTGCACGAGAAGGACAGAGTGAAGGAATGATCATGGGGGTGATCGGCGGTGATAATCCTGGCGCCGAGTTTTCGGAGGAATCTATCGAGCTGATGAAGGCTGCGGGGACTTGGCCCGACGCAGCTGCACAGCTAACCGACGCTTTTTAGCCAGTCGAGGCGGTCTTCAATCTGGGTGAGTTCGAGGTCAAGCCAAGCGTCGAACTCACCCGGCTCTGTTCCGTATCGCTTCTTCAAATCGAGTAAACGGGCGCGTTCGGTCTCACTGATTTCCCGCATACGTTCAATCTGGTCCCGGGAATCTTCCGGTGAGAGTAGATGTAGAAAGCGCAGCTTCAATGCGAAGACAAGCTGCGAGACCCCGTCGACCGGGCTGCGCACATTTGAAACTAGGAGGAAACGCAATTCTTCTTTGCCTGTTTCGGTCAACTCAAGAATTTCATCAGCCGGGTCCAGCAAGTCTGCGGCGGGCGCGACTAGACCTTCAGCACGTAGTAACTCGATGGATGATCCCATCATATCCAGTGACGGCCCGGCGATACGACTGGTGAACGCCCGCACTTCGCGGGATAGTTTGGCATAGGTATGGGCGTGTAAGGCAAGGGTTCCTAGCATGCAAAGCCGGATGGCCTCGCTGGGGATCAATGTCTTGTCGCGATACATAGATCAGGCCGCCGAACGCAGGTTTAGGCGAGTCCAGACATCTTCGAAAGCGGTAACCAGTGCGTCCATCATGTTGTCATCGTGCAGTGGGGTCGGTGCAATACGCAAGCGTTCAGTGTTGCGCGGGACCGTTGGGAAGTTGATCGGCTGGACGTAGATGCCGTGACGGTCTAGCAGCTCATCGCTGGCGATCTTGCATAGGCGGGCATCGCCTACGAAGACAGGGACGATATGGCTGACCGAAGGCATGACTTGCATACCAGCTGCGGTCAGTCGCTGTTTCAACGTTGCAGCACGTTCTTGATGGCGTTCACGGATTGAGTTGTCGGCTTTCAATATCTGAATTGCTGCGCGTGCGCCCGCGGCGACGTGGGGAGGCAGCGATGTAGAGAAGATAAATCCGGCGCCATTTGAGCGAACGAAATCAATGAGGTTTTCCGAGGAGGAGATGTAGCCGCCTACATTGCCGAAGGCCTTACCCAGAGTGCCCTGAACAATATCGATCCGGTCCATCATGCCATCGCGTTCGGCCACGCCGCCGCCGCGGGCACCATACATGCCGACCGCATGAACTTCGTCCAGATAGGTCAGTGCGTTGTGTTTCTCGGCGACTTCGACGATCTCGGCGATTGGCGCGATGTCGCCATCCATCGAGTAGACCGATTCAAAGGCCACCAGCTTGGGGCGGTCGTGGTCTACCCGGGAGAGAATCTCATCGAGATGGGTGGCATCGTTGTGGCGGAAGATCGCTTTGTCTGAGCGTCCGTGGCGAATGCCCTCGATCATCGAATTGTGGTTTAGGGCGTCGGAAACAACTAGGCAGTCCGGCAGCATTGAGGCTAGGGTCGAGAGTGCCGTCCAGTTCGCGACATAGCCTGAGGTGAAAAGAAGTGCCGCCTCTTTCTGATGCAGGTCGGCGAGCTCTTCTTCGAGCAGCACGTGATAGTGGTTTGTGCCTGAAATGTTGCGGGTGCCACCGGCCCCGGCGCCACATTTCTGGAGCGTCTCGTGCATGGCGGCCAGAACATCAGGGTGCTGGCCCATGCCGAGATAGTCATTGGCACACCAGACGACGATATCTTGTGTCTTGCCGTCTACGTGACGCACTGCACGCGGGAAATCTCCCGCTGTGCGTTCCAGCTCGGCAAATTCTCGATATCGCCCTTCTACGCGCAGCGCGTTCAGGCTGTCTTTGAAATACTTTTCGTAGTTCATCAGCCGGAATCCGTTTGCCGATCTAGACGGTGGGGAAAGCCACCGATGCTCGATTTACACGATGAATATAGCATTCGAGCCGCCATTTTCCATCGCGACGGCTCGACGCAGGCCTATGTCAGGCAGGCATACCGGCGGGCGGATCACATGGCTCGGTGTCCATTTTAGCCGGGATCGAAATCTCGATCAGGTCGAAGGTGTCCGAAGTTTCGGTCTCGTTGTGTGCCACGCCGCCGGGAATGTAGATGGAATCGCCAGATTCCAGACGAACCGTACCATCTGCAAAGGCGAGATCGAGATACCCGTCGAGCATATAGACAAACTGCCCGTCACAAAGATGCTTGTGCCAGCCGGTCGGCTCCACCAGGCCCTGTTTGGCCTTGGTAACCTGGATCCGGATTTTTCCTTCACTAGCTTCCTGAGTGCCCAGATCAATATACTCGAAGAAGCTGCGACGCCCCTCGACGAAATTCGGGGCGCCCTGGCGTGAAACCACGTAGCCAGGGGCTTCGTTGTCATTCAAGATAGCAGCTTCGCTCATCGTTTTTTCTCCCGTTGGATTATTTGTTGGTCGAATGTTAGCCCGGAAGGGAAACTCGCGTAAGTGCCTAAACCAGTCCCTCGTTCTGGACCCACTGCCAGGTATCGTCTAGTGCCTTGCCCGCGCGTTCCATGCACATGCCGATTTCGTCTTCGGTGATGATAAGCGGCGGGCAGAGTGCGACGCTGTCTGACGGAAGCGCCCGCATAATGAGGCCGTGAGATTGCGCAAACGCATTCATCTTGAATGCTACGCGTTTCGCCGGGTCGAACAGGCCCTTATTTTCCGGGTCCGGGGTCAACTCCATCGCAGCAAATAGGCCTACGCCGCGTACTTCGCCAACCAGTGGGTGATCGGCAAAGGATGCAAACTGTTCTTGGAATGTGCCCATAACTGAGCGGACATGACCAAGCAGGTTGCGCTCCTCATATATGTTGAGGGTTTCCAGTGCGACGGCTGCGCAAACCGGGTGGCCGGAATAGGTGTAGCCTGTGTTCCACATACCGAACTTGTCGCCGCCTTTGCGGAGAAC
>JAPKDV010000096.1 GCA_028822385.1 Alphaproteobacteria bacterium | reverse complement strand
GGCATGGACAGCTTCTCTTTGGTTTGACCCTGAAATTGTGGTTCCGAAATGAAGAGTGAGAGGACAATGGCCGCGCCATCGGAAATGTCTTCGGAAGTGAGCTGGCTGGCTTTGCGATTGTTTGTCAGTTCGCCGTAGCCTTTCAGGCTGCGCGTTAACGCGCCGCGAATGCCAATGACATGGCTGCCGCCTTCTGGTGTGGGAACCGTATTGCAATAGGAACTGACAAAACCTTCGCCATCGGCCGGCCAGGAAATCGCCCATTCGATGCGCCCCGGAGCTCCATTGAGGTCAGCGCGTCCTGCAAAGATATCGGCACCAACCAGCGGGCGTTCACCCAAGGTCGTGCGCAGATAATCCAGGATGCCGTCGGCAAACTGGAATGTTTCTTTCTCGGGAATGTCGTCAGATTTGGCGATAGCCTCATCGCAGGACCAGCGGATTTCGACGCCACGGAACAGATACGCCTTCGCCTTGGCCATGTCGTAGAGGCGCTTGCCTTCGAACACGGCCTTGGCCCCAAAGATATCGGGGTCGGGCAGAAATGAAATGGCTGTGCCGCGACGGTTCACGGTGCCGCCTTGTTTTAATAGTTTTCCGGTGGGTGCGCCGCGAGAATATTCCTGAACCCAGAGCTGTTTGTCGCGGGCGACCTCGACGCGCAGTTCCGAGGCCAGAGCGTTCACGACGCTGAGACCAACTCCATGGAGGCCACCGGATGTCTGGTAGGAATTACCGTCGAACTTACCGCCGGAGTGGAGTGTGGTCATAATGACTTCTAGGGCTGATTTGTCCTTGTATTTCGGGTGTGGGTCGATCGGAATGCCGCGCCCGTTATCTGAAATGGTTAGCGTGCCACTCTCGGCCAGTGACATCTCGATCCGGTCGGCGTGGCCGGCGACGGCCTCATCCATGGAATTGTCGAGAATTTCGGCGGCCAGATGATGCAGCGCACGGTCATCCGTGCCACCGATATACATGCCGGGGCGACGGCGCACGGGTTCCAAGCCCTCCAAGACCTCGATGTTTTCTGCCGTATAGTTGCCACCTGAACTGCTCGAACTATCGAAAAGTCCCGGTTCTTCTGATTTACGTTTGGCGCCTGCCACGCTGGTCTCACCTAAAAAAGAGCCTAGTTTGGTTTCCACCGATGGCGGAACCTGACCGCTATATGTGATGATTCGCGCGTGAGTCGAAAAGGAAGAACGTAGGCATGGCCGAGAATGACCCCAAATCCGAACAAAGTTCCGAACCGACCGGTGAACTTTGCATCTAGACCGTAGCGATGTAGCCGACATAAACCTGAGCGGCGGTATCTTTGGTGGATGGCTGTTGCCGGCAGCTTTGCTGCGCGAAACCTCTTCTGTAGCTGTGTGGTTACGATTGTCGCGGAATCCATGGTTTTCAAAAAGCCTAGCTAGGTAAGGGATGTGGCGAGTTGCCGTGCGGAGCTGGAAAGTGTTAGCCGACTTCGATGACATTTCGCGTCGAGGTTTGGAGTGTTCGACGCGACAGTTTTGTGTGCGGAAAAGTGACTGAAGGCGCCTTCACCTTTGTGGCAATAGAAGCGGACGCTCGGTCACGGCTAATTCCTGAATAGGGAACTAAGACATGAGACATGTATTGAGGCTCGTAATGACCGGTTGGTTGCTAGGCGTCATGGTTGCACCCGCTCAGGCTGAATAAGCCGACGTAACCGCGGCTAGCTTACGCGCTTTAAGTAGCAGCAAGTGGGGGTTTTCCTTACCTTGAAACATGCCGATGAGGCTGGGCGTACTATGCCGACTGTTAGTAGTTTCCGACCTTCAAGGGCAAGATTCTCACAACACGAACCTTGTTTCCCCCGCATCTGAACGAGCAACCTTTCACGCGTTCGCTTGGCGGTGTAGGGGTTCCTGCGGGTACAACCTCGGTGCGCACCCGCAGCTATGAAAAGATGCAAGAATATTGTGCATTCAAGTTTTCGTTGATCTGAAGACCGGCAATACCAAACCCAGAATAGGAAACCCATCATGAACGCAACCGCAGGACCCGCCTCGGGCTATGCCGACCGGCCGGCGCATTTTGTCCAATTCGAGCCCAGCCCTAAACGCATCCGTGTGATGTTTGGTGGGGAGACGATTGTCGATACGACAAATGGACTGATCCTCTACGAGCGCGGCCATGTGCCGGTCTATTATTTGCCGCGCAAGGACGTGGCTATGGAGCTGCTGACCGCGACAGATCATTCGACCCATTGTCCCTTCAAGGGAGATGCGAACTATTACAACGTCTCTGCGAGCGGTAAAACGTCAGAGAACGCTGCCTGGAGCTATGAGAAGCCCTTTGATGAGTGTGGCGGAATCAAGGACTATCTTGCCTTCTACTGGGACAAGATAGACCAGTGGTTCGAAGAGGACGAAGAGGTCTTCGTGCACGCCCGCAGCCCGAAGGTGCGGCTTGATATTCTCGACAGTTCGCGCCGGGTGCAGGTTCAACTTGGTGGGACCCCAGTGGCAGACACCACCCGCGCCCGCATTCTGTTCGAGACCGGCTTGCCCACGCGTTACTACATTCCCCGTAACGATGTGATCGGCGAATTGCTACCCTCACAGTCTCAATCCGACTGCCCCTATAAGGGTATGGCAAGCTACCACCATGTACAGGTTGGGGCGAAGACCTTCGAGGACATTGTCTGGTTCTATAGCGACCCGGTGCATGAGAGTGCCCGGATCAAGGACTATCTGTGTTTCTACAACGAGAAGGTCGATACTGTGTTAATAGACGGCGTGGCCGAGGAAAAACCAAAGACCAAATGGTCTTGATGTCCCGCCGACAAAAAAGGCCCCACTGATCTCTCAGTGAGGCCTTCTTCGTAGAACTCACAGGGCGTTCGCGAATGTCTTAGACCGAGTAGTACATCTGGAACTCGATCGGGTGCGGCGACTGCATGAAGAGCGTTAGCTCTTCCTGTTTCAGCGCAATATAAGAATCGATTTGATCGTCGGTAAACACATCGCCGCGCTTGAGGTAGTCGCGATCCGCGGCTAGCGCTTCGAGAGCTTGACCAAGTGAACTGCACACCGTCGGCACACCCTCGAGTTCCTCGGGAGGCAGATCGTAGAGATCCTTGTCCATCGGGTCGCCCGGGTGGATCTTGTTCTCGATACCGTCCAGCCCAGCCATCAGCATGGCCGAGAAGGCCAGATATGGATTGGCAGTCGGATCAGGGAAACGGACCTCAACGCGCTTGGCGTTGGGGCTCGTTGCATAAGGAATACGGCAAGAGGCAGAGCGGTTCCGCGCGGAATAAGCGAGCAGGACCGGGGCTTCAAAACCTGGTACCAGACGCTTGTAGCTATTTGTGCTCGGATTGGTGAACGCGTTAAGCGAACGTGCATGCTTGATGATCCCGCCAATGTAATAGAGGCAGGTATCAGACAGGTCAGCATACCCCGAACCGGCGAAGGCGGACTTGCCGTTTTTCCAGATTGACTGATGGACATGCATGCCCGAGCCATTGTCGCCCGCGATGGGCTTCGGCATGAAGGTGGCCGACTTGCCGTACTGGGCAGCGACATTGTGCACGACATATTTATAGATCTGCATCTGATCAGCAGCATTCAGCAGCGTGTCGAACTTCTGTCCGAGTTCATGCTGGCTGGGTGCAACTTCGTGATGATGCTTTTCCATCGCGATTCCCATGGCAAGCGCTGTGGTCACCATTTCGGCGCGGATGTCGGTCAGTGAATCGACCGGTGGTACCGGGAAGTACCCGCCCTTGATGCCTGGACGATGGCCCATATTACCTTCGGCGTAATCGGCGCCGGTGTTGTAGGGGCCCTCGATGCTGTCTACTTCGTAAAAGCTGCGGTTCATTGAATTTTCGAAACGCACATCGTCGAATACGAAGAATTCGGCTTCCGGACCAAAAAAGGCTGCATCGCCAACGCCACTGGATGCCAGATGAGCGAGGGCAAGCTTGGCGGTACCTCGTGGATCGCGCGAATAGGGCTCACCGGTGGCGGGCTCCAACACATCGCAGAACATGATCATCTGCGGCTGGGCCGTAAACGGATCCATAACGGCGGAATTGAGGTCAGGCATGAGGATCATGTCCGACTCATTGATGGCCTTCCAGCCGGCGATGGACGACCCATCGAACATGATGCCGTCGGTTAGCAGGCCTTCGTCAACGGTCGAAACATGTTGCGCGGTGTGCTGCCACTTGCCGCGCGGATCGGTGAAACGAAAATCCACGAACTCAACGTCGTTTTCTTTTATCATGTCTAGGACGGTTTTGATGTCCGACATAGTTAGGCTCCCTTGTCTTTTGGATAAATAAGGTTTGTGTGTTGTTGGCTTGCGAAGAACTTAAACCGTTAGACGGCTTCAGGACCCCGTTCGCCTGTGCGAATACGGATAGCCTCGTCAATTGTCGAGACAAAGATTTTGCCATCACCGATGCGGCCGGTCCGTGCTGCTTCTTGAATAGCTTCAATGGCTCGTTCGACTTGGTTGTCTTCTAGAACGATCTCGATCTTCACTTTGGGCAGGAAGTCGACGACATATTCGGCCCCACGATAAAGCTCCGTGTGACCTTTCTGACGACCGAAGCCCTTTGCCTCGACGACGGTGATGCCCTTGAGGCCCACCTCGTGCAGAGCCTCTTTCACTTCGTCGAGTTTGAACGGTTTGATTATGGCTTCTATTTTCTTCATTCGTTTCCTGTTGCCTCCAACTCAATGCGCTATCTGCGACACCGAAGGTCGGAACGCTGATGGTTTAGGCGTAGCACAGAGCGTGCCAGATTGCGGCTGGTACCAAGATGTTGAAACAAAAGTCTTTATTGATTCTAGCTAGCGGGAACAAGTTACGTGAGTGCCAAAAAAATAGGCGATTTGCATAAATTATATGCAGTTAGTTGAATATTTTTCGTACACGCTCCAGTGCGGCCTGAATGTTTTCCACTGAGTTTGCGTAGGAAAAGCGCACATAATTTTCGCCAAGATGCCCGAAGCTGGTTCCGGCCACCGTTGCGACGTAAGCTTCGCTGAGAAGACGATCTTGGACCGTGCGCGCGCTCAGGCCGGTTCCAGAGATATTAGGGAAGGCATAGAACGCACCTTTCGGCGTGGGGCAGGAAAATCCCTTGATGGAATTGAGTTCATCGACGATGACACCGCGCCGTTGGTCAAACGCACGGACCATCTCGCGGACCGAATCCTGTGGACCTTCGAGGGCTGCGATTCCCGCGAACTGGTTCGCTGCATTGACGCAGGAGTGGCAATTGATGGCCAGGCGGGTGGCTGCGTCGACAAGACTTTCCGGCCACAAGGCGTAACCCAGACGCCAACCGGTCATGGCATAGGTCTTGGACCAGCCGTCCAGCAGGATCAGGCGGTCACGAAGATGCTCATATTCCAGCAGGCTTACATGCTCGAGACCGTCATAGGTCATCTGGCCATAAATCTCGTCTGACAGGATCGCCACATGGGGGTGTTCGTCTAGACCGGCAGCCAGCTTGTCCATTTCTTCGCGCGGGACGGCACCACCTGTTGGATTGGCAGGGGTATTCAGGATTATCAGGCGTGTGGCCGAGGTAATCAGTGACAAAACTTCTTCTGCATCGAAGGAGAAACCCTTTTCCTCGGCCAGTGGGATCGGCACAGCCTTGGCACCGGAATAGTTGATCACTGATTCATAGATCGGGAAGCCAGGGTTCGGGTACATAATCTCAGCACCGGGTTCGCCAAACATCATGATAGCGAAGAACATCGTGACCTTGCCCCCGGGAACACAAACGATATTGCAGGGGTCGACCCGAACCCCGCGCAGTCGTTCGATATCCGCAGCAACAGCCTCGCGAAGCGGGGCAATGCCGGGTGCAGGGGTATAGCCATGATGGCCGTCCTGCAGCGCCTTGATGGCGGCGTCGACGATATGTCTCGGGGTTTTGAAGTCGGGTTGCCCGATCCCCAGATTGATTACGTCTTGACCTTCTGCTTTGAGGGCTTCGGCACGGGCCAGAACCTCGAAAGCAGATTCCGTACCGAGGCGTGTAAGATTCTGAGCGGTCTGTAACTTCGTATTGGTCATTGGTGTTCTCAAAATCACGAGTAAATTATTAGCATTATAGGCTTTTACGAATTTACAGGGAAAGCCTTTGACGTATTGCTCAATCACGTAATGGTAGTGCTGTCCATAGAGGAGACGATGTATACACTAGGTACACGCCGGCCAGCTCTAGGGAGGCCGGACTTGTATCAATGGCTTCCTCGTAACACCGGCGAGGCCTAGTTGAACTTAATACATGCGTGCGCCTAGCACTCAGGCAGAAGCAAATAAGGACAGCGAAGAAACGGATATAGTTTCAAGTAATGCGCGGCTTGAGCGGATTAAATCCTAATTTTTCGACTTCGACGAACCCGACGAGGTCAATCTGCAATCCGAACTCGGAAGGAGATAGGATAAACATTTCTCTTTGATTTATCCTATTCTGCTTCTGAATCGGCGGATGGCCGTGAAAACTTATTTGGGTAAATATTCGAAACGGTGTCTTAGTTTTGGTGTGTTGGCTTGACGACGCTTGCCCTGCCGACTACACAATCGCGCCATTGGTGGTGGCTGTAGCTCAGTTGGTTAGAGCGCCTGGTTGTGGTCTAGGAGGTCGCGGGTTCGAGACCCGTCAGCCACCCCAATATTTTCATACATTTTGTTCTGCACATGAACGCGTATCACCACAAAGCCCCTCACTGGGTTGGCCGGGGTGTCTTTGACGGCCTCACATCGTTCAAGGAGTTTGAACCCCGTGTGAACGATATCTTCGAGGAGAAAGATCGAGGGGATGTCTTCGAGATTTTCATCGAGGGGTATCTGGCAACACAGACTATCATGCAGCACGTTAAGCACTGGGTCGTTGGCGGTATTCCTGTCGAGATGCGTGGACGGTTTAACCTGCTCAATGATGGCACTGGCATCGACGGTATCTATGAAGAGCGCGGCGGGTAGCGTGAAGCAAGTCGCCAGATGAACGTTGAGGTTTTTTGACCGTGTTGGGCCGTTTACTCGGCTCGGGTGATGGTATAGGACAACCGCCGTCCGGACGTTTTGACGATCCGGGAGCGCAAGGCTTGCAACCTCAATTATTTGCAATTTAAGTACGCGGGCGTGGCGGAATTGGTAGACGCGCCAGGTTTAGGTCCTGGTGACTGAAAAGTCGTGGGGGTTCAAGTCCCTTCGCCCGCACCATTCTTTCCGTAAGGCTGGTGAGAAAAGTATAAGAAGAACACCGGGTAGGGCGGTCTAAAATTGGATCGGTTTGCCTAACTGAAACATAACTCGAATAGCAGAAAATCGGACCTGGCAATGGACGTCGTCGAAACAAAAAATGAAGGCCTTCTCCGTGACTTCAAGATCACAGTCGCGGCAAACGATATCGGGACGCGAGTTGATGCGCGGCTGGCAGAAGTAGGCAAGACCGTTAACATCCCCGGTTTTCGTCCGGGTAAGGTGCCGCTAAAGATTCTCAAGCAGCGCTTTGGTGGATCCGTTATGGGTGAGGTGCTTGAAGGCACCGTGCAGGAAACTTCCCAGGAGATCATGACAGACCGAGGTCTGCGCCCTGCAGGTCAGCCCAAGATCGAGATTGTGTCCTTTGACGATGGTAAGGATCTTGAATTCGACCTCTCGGTGGAAATTCTTCCCGAGATTGGTGACTTAGGTCTTGCGAACCTCGAGCTCGACCGCATCAAAGTGATTCCCACGGAAGGCGAGATTGACGATGCGATTGCACGCATCGTTCAGCAGAACCGCGAAACCAAGCCGATTGAAGATGTTCGTCCGGCCGTGAGCGGTGATGTGGTTGTAATCGATTTTGAGGGTAAGGTTGACGGCGTTTCTTTCGAAGGCGGCACAGGAACGGGCATCCGATTAGAGCTCGGCACAAACCAGTTCATTCCGGGTTTTGAAGAGCAGCTTGTTGGTAAGGAAATTGGCAAGCAGACCTATGTGACCGTGGTGTTTCCGGATGACTACAATGTTGAAGATCTGTCCGGTAAAGAGGCCGTTTTCGACTGTACCATTCAGGAAATCCACGAAGGTGTGGATGTTGCTATCGATGACGACTTCGCGAAATCCCTTGGGATGGACGATCTAAGTACACTCAAAGTGGCTGTCAGCGAGCAGCTGGGTCAGGAATACAACCGTCTGACCCGTGAGCGAACCAAGCGCGAATTGCTCGATAAGCTGGCTGAAGGCCACGACTTCGGAGTGCCGCCGCGCATGGCCGAGGACGAGTTCGAGCAGATCTGGAAGCAGATCGAAGAAGCAAAGGAAAAAGATCAGCTCGACGAGGACGACAAAGACAAGTCAGATGAAGAGCTGCGGGTGTCCTACAAGGAAATTGCTGATCGTCGAGTTCGCCTTGGATTGCTGCTCTCGCATGTTGGTGAGGTCAATAGCCTGACTGTGACTGAGGAAGAGGTAAACCGCGCTATTATGGAGCAGGCTCGCCAGATGCCAGGACAGGAGCAGATGGTCATCGACTTCTATCGTGACAACCC
>JAPKDV010000012.1 GCA_028822385.1 Alphaproteobacteria bacterium | reverse complement strand
CTGGAATTGCGGTATGAGGCTCTGACCGCTCAACCACAGGACACCATCGCGACACTTCTCGAGTTCTGTGATCTGCCGTGGGACGACGCCTGTTTGGCTTTTGACAAGAACAAGCGCTTCGTCAGCACCCTCAGCTATGCGCAAGTGCGCCGTCCGATATCCTAGGACGTATCCGTCCGGCATCTGAGATATTCACGGGACCTCAAACCACTGGCCGCAGCTCTGGAAAATGAAATTACGAGATACGCGGCAGACACCTAAACCAGCAGCTAACGCCCAAAACGATCAGCGATCATGGCATAGGCGGCACGCAGACCCTGCGCTTCGCCGCCCGACGGACGCCCGGGTGTGTCCCGCAGATTCCAAGCCATAACATCGAAATGCGCCCAAGGCACGTCATCATCGACAAATTCCTGCAGGAACAGAGCAGCCGTGATTGCCCCCCCGAAAGGCCCATCGCTCGCGCTTGAAACATCAGCGACCTTGCTCTCAATCAAGGCCCGATAGGGTTTGTGCAACGGCAGACGCCAGATCGGATCGCCTGTCGCGTCTGCGTGTTTTTCTAGATCACTGTAGAGCTTGTCATCATTGGCAAAAACAGCTGCGATCCCAGTACCCACGGCAACACGCGCGGCACCTGTCAGCGTGGCAAAATCAATCAGCAGGTCGGGCTTTTCGTTACTAGCCTCCGTCAGGCAATCTCCCATTACAAGACGCCCCTCGGCATCGGTGTTGGCATTCTCAACGGTGATGCCCTTACGGGTGTTCAGTACATCCCAGGGACGATAAGAGTTTCCGGCTACGGAATTCTCCACAGCACCAATAAGCACACGCAACCGAACCGGCAGCTTGGCCGACATAATAAGTTGACCCAAAGCGAGTACATGAGCCGCTCCACCCATATCCTTTTTCATCCGCAGCATGCCTGCCGCCGGTTTCAGATCGAGCCCGCCTGTATCGAAGCAGACACCCTTACCCACGAGGGTGATACGGGGACCGCTCGAGCCCCAGCGCAGATCAACCAGACGCGGCGCATCATCCGCCGCCCTACCGACCGTGTGAATCATCGGGTAATTCATCTTCAGCAGGGCGTCCCCTGCTATCACTCGGACCTTCGCCTTGAACTTGCGCCCAACCTTACGCACTTCCTCTGCCAGCTCAGACGGGCCAAGATCTTCGGCCGGTGT
Source organism: Alphaproteobacteria bacterium (assembly GCA_028822385.1). Classification (GTDB taxonomy): domain Bacteria; phylum Pseudomonadota; class Alphaproteobacteria; order UBA6615; family UBA6615; genus JABJAG01. The sequence goes on along the minus strand of JAPKDV010000012.1, from coordinate 30,307 downwards.
ATTAATCAAGTCTCGCACCAGCACTGTCGCGTCTAGCATGGATATGCATTGCGCACGATCGGCATTGGTCGGCCAAACCAGATCCGGACGTTTCACCCTAGGTTTACGATAACGTGTGAACTCGTAGGCCGAGAGCCCCCAGCCCTGTGCAGCATCATTGACAACCGCCTTCGACAATCGACCGGCGAGCTTGTAGCTGCCCATCGGCAACTGAGTGGCTAGGCGGCTCCACGACCACATATCCGTCGCGCCATCGATCACGTAGACCACCTGTTCGACGCCACCTTTGTTAGCGGGCATCATCACACTTGACCCTGCATTCCCGGTAAACCCAGCGGCCGACAACCAGTTGAGCTTCGCCTTGGTCAAAGACTTGCACCAGTTATCAATCCGGTCGGCGGTGAAGACGACGATTGGAACGGTGTCCTTGCCCGCACTAGCAATAAGGTTATGGGCCACAATCAGATCCTCAGATAGAAATTTTAGCAATTTTAACTCTGCCCGAGCCCTCGAGCCCCCGCAATGTCTGACCCTACGTTAGGCACTTCAAACTTTCGTCGGTTGGCACTAGTCTTCCGGCTAACAAACAGGGGAATTCATGTCCATCCAAGATAACGATCTGATCGGAGCCTGGGAGCTCGACGAAATGTATGCCGAGGACAAAGACGGCAGCCGCACCCACCCCATGGGACGCGATGCTGGCGGCATGATCATGTACACGCCCGACCACCACATGTCGGCAATTGTTCATGCAGCAGGCCGTTTTTTGCCAGCGGACCGACCCACGGACGAAAATCGTGCCGAGGCCTTTGCTAATTACTTCAACTATGCGGGCTCTTGGTCTCTGAATGGGGATTCAGTGACCCATCTACTCACCCACGCGCTCGACCCCAATATGGTTGGCACGGCACTGACCCGCAAGATCTCGCAGAAAGCAGGGGGGATGATCTTTACCGGACTAGGACCAGACGGTATTACTAAACAGGTTATCATCTGGAAACCCGCAGGTTGATCCACGCCTGTTTCTAAACCCGCATAAAACTTGTGAAATTGTGACGATTGACCCTGCCTGACATGGCCAATAGGTTCGCCCCAACATCCCAACATCCCTACTTCAGAAATACAGAGAAAGAGGTCTCCCGTGATCGAATTTTACACCTGGTTTACGCCGAATGGTCGCAAAGTGGCGATCCTGCTTGAGGAAACCGGAATTGAGTACACCACCCATTCGGTCAATATCGGCAAGGATGAACAGTTCGACCCAGCATTCCTGAAAATCGCGCCTAACAACAAGATTCCGGCAATTGTCGACACTGACAACAACGACTACCCACTGTTCGAAACCGGTGCGATCATGCTCTATCTCGCCGAGAAGACCGGCCAGTTCCTCAACACTACCGACCGTGATGCCTACTGGCGCACCATGGAATGGCTGATGTGGCAGATGGGCGGATTTGGACCGATCCTTGGCCAAGTCCATCACTTTACCAAGTACAATCCGGGTATCTCTGAATACGCACAGAAGCGTTACGAGACTGAGGCACGCCGCCTCTATACGGTGCTCAACTCCCGTCTCGAAGGCCGTGAATTCATTGTCGACGACTATTCCATCGCCGACATGTCGGTCTGGCCCTGGGCCGCGCGCCACAACTGGCAGGAAATCGACCTCAACGAGTATCCAAACGTCCGTCGTTGGTACATGACGATGCTCGATCGTCCGGCTGTGCAACGTGCCTGGAACATTCCCGAGAACGATCAGCCGCTGCCGGTCCCTGAGTAAATTTTTCGAAATCAATTAAAAACCAATCGGAACCGACCAACATGAAGTTTTATGATTGTGCTGCCGCGCCCAGCCCCCGTCTTGTGCGCATGTTCATTGCCGAAAAGGGCCTGAACAATGCCATCGAAACTGTTGAGGTCGATCTTCGAGCGAAAGAGCAGATGGAGGACAACTTCCGGGCGATCAATCCATTCCTGACCGTGCCGACACTTGAAACCGATGACGGCGCCCGCTTCCTAACTAGTCAAGGCTGCTGGCGCTACCTAGAGGACACCCATCCTGACCCGGCTTTGTTGGGACACGACGCGACCGAAAAAGCGTTGGTGGCTGATGCCATCTGGCGTACCGAACAGGATGGATTTCTGGCGGTCGGCGAAGCGCTGCGCAACACAGCCAAGGGCATGAAAGATCGCGCCCTAACCGGACCCCACAACCACGCACAGATCGCCGAACTGGGTGAGCGCGGCAAACGCCGTGTGATGCACTTTTTCGACTTAATCGAAAGCACGATGTCCAAACAGCCCTACATGGCCGGTGAGACTTTCTCTGCCGCCGACATTATGGCCTTCGTCACAGTTGAGTTTGCGGGTTGGCTGAAACTGACGCTTCCCGAAACCTCCACCAACGCGCAGCGCTGGTTTGACGCAGTGAAAGCGCGCCCTAGCGCGGCGGTCTAAAGCGCACCCCGCGAGCGGTCGATCAAGGCTCGTGCATCAACAGGGCATGCATCACCACGCCAGGCGATATGCCCGTCCGGGAAAATGAGCACGAGCGCGGCTTCGTATCTCTGCCGTACGTCTGCTGAATCAATATCGAGAATTTCGATCGGCAGACCAACGGCGCGCGCCGCTGAGATCATGGGCCCGGCATCAATGTCGCTATTAGTGCGCAGCAGCGTAAACCCATCAGAAAATCGATCACACAGCGCGTCGCCACCCTCCAACCAGACATGAGGCGCGCGATGACCCGGCCGGGCAGTCGGAACATAGACACCTGCTTCATCGGGCACTGGCGGAGATCCATCATCACTCACCAACGGCGAGCCGTCATAGCGCACACCCAACGTAATGCCAGGAATGATCATCTCACGATGTACATGATCGCTGAGAAGCATTGACAACCGCGCGCGTTCTACAACACCGGATTCGGTGTCGTCCTCAATGCATGGGTCGACATCGAAGGTGCCTATAGAATCAGCAAAGCTGCGGGCAAAGGCCAGATTGCGCGCACCAATTGGACGACGATCCGCTTCGTAGCTCGCCATCAGGTTGGGGCCACCCCACCCCTGTACGTCACCCGCGAGTTTCCAGGCGAGATTAACCGCGTCATCAACACCTGTGTTCATGCCAAGACCGCCAGTCGGCGTGAACAGATGCGCCGCATCCCCCACCAGCCAGGCGCGATCACCGCCAAATGATTCCGCCAGTAACTCGTGACCAGCTGTCCAGGGCATGCGCAACAGAATGTCTGCCTCAACCGGTATACCGGCAGCCAGCGCGAGCAGCGCATGGTCGTCAAGGTCATCCGGGTCGATACCGTCGGGGATACGGGTCAGCATTACGAACTTGTTCTCGCCATCGACCGTAACCAGCAAGGCTCGCACATCAGCGGCTATAACCCAGTACTGCCAGGCCGGGTCTATCGTCAGCCAGTCTTTCCGCGACGGAACTTCAAACAGCGTGGCAAGCATGGAGCCACCCATCATTTTCCGCGTAACGCCGCCATCCCCCAGATACCGAATGCCGAGTTGACGGCGTACTGCACCGCGCCCTCCATCCGCACCAACAAGATGTAAGGCCGCAACCTCGTAGGTTGAATCATCTTCGAGATTACGAACCACGCCGACAACACCGTCTTCGTCGGCACGAAAAGACTCCAGTCTCTGGCCAAACCGCACATCAACGCCCGGCCTTGATAATGTAGCCTCACGCAGGATGGACTCGAGATATATCTGCGAGCATCGATGAGGTGGTTCGGCACAGTCATAAATGTTCGTGCCCGCGTGCGCCTCCGCAACAGCATCCGCGCTAGATGGCATATGCAGACGCGCCAGTTCCTGTCCAGTCAGACGCGTGACGTAACAAACATCGGTCGGATAGTGGCTAGGAAGCGCGGCAGCCCGAAGTTCAGGGCCGACTCCGTGTCGTCGAAAATGTTCCATCGTACGTGCATTGATAGCATTGGCCTTGGGATGTAAGGCCGTCTCAGTGCCGTCATTTACCAGCACTACCCCCAACCCGAATCTCGCTAGTTCCAGGGCGACGGTGAGGCCCACGGGGCCTCCGCCAGAAATCAGAATGTCTGTTTTTTCCATGGTGACGAGGTCTACCGGTAAGCCCTCGGAATAGCCATCACCGCCGCGCATGGGCCAAATGCCAAAAATTCATGCTCGACAGGACCAGAGAATGAACTATTTGATAGGGGAAACACCGATCAAGGAAGCACCCCATGTCCATACACGCATATGAAAACGAAAATCTGCCGTTCGTCGAGGCACAGGTAAACTATGTGGTCGACAATGGCATACGCCCCGTCACCTATATCGCGGAAATGGGTGAATCCAATCGGCGTGACGAGGTCCCTGATCTACGTACAGTACCGATCTATGACGCCCGCCCGGTTGCTGATCGGCTGACTCTCGACGGCAATGGGTTCACTTTCTTGAACGAGAAGACGGCAGTCACCAACTTCCTGGATAACGCCCAGATCGAAAATATCTATAATCCGGAGGTTGAGAAGGTTGTTTCTGCGGCGACAGGTGCTTCAAGCGTCCTAGTCTTTGACCACACCCTGCGCGTGGCCGATGACGACACCCGAACAACCCACAAGCTTCGCGAGCCTGTCCATGTCGTGCACAACGACTATACAGACCTGTCCGGCCCGCAACGGGTGCGCGATCTACTTCCCGCTGAGGAGGCCGAAGCTGCACTAAAGAAACGCTACGTCTTTGTGAATGTTTGGCGTTCGATCAAAGGTACGGTTGAGGAAGTGCCTCTGGGCATCTGCGACGCACAGTCTCTGGCCGTGGACGACATGATCCTCATGGACCTCAAATATAAGGACCGGGTCGGTGAGATTCATCGAACCCGCTACAATCCCGACCATCGCTGGGTTTACTTCCCGCTGATGCAGCCTGACGAGGCTATCCTACTCAAGTGCTATGACTCCAAAACCGACGGACGTGCTCGCTGGACGGCACACTCCGCATTCAACGATCCAACCAGCCCAGCTGATGCCACACCACGCCAGAGCATCGAGACCCGCACCATCGCATTCTACGACGGTTGAGTAGTACGACCGGGCGGCTGGTTGTCCAGAACCACGGCCAATCGCGGCGACACGCCACCGATCACCCGGGGTTTCACCGTAGAGGGGATAAAGAGCCTAGCTCAGTCAAACGCGCAGTGATTGTATCCCGGCGGCTGCATCCGTTCGACAAATGCCATCGCGCGCACCACCGTAGCTTCATCGAGGTAACGCCCAACCGCCTGCAGTCCAACCGGCATGCCATCAGGGGACAAACCCGCACACACGGCACCGGCCGGCTGTCCCGTTAGGTTGAACGGATAGGTGTAATAGACCCAGGAGACGAGGTTTCGGTCGGCATGAGTGTCGGGAATGTTCTTCCCCACTTCAAGGGAAGAAACCGGCAGGACCGGTGAGAGCAGCACGTCATATCGCGTGAACAGCTCGGTCATCCGATCGCGCAGAGCATAACGAGAAAAGACCTTGGTGTAATAGTCCTGCATATCCTGATCGAGTGCGGGCTCCAAAATATCGGCAACCGCCGGATCTAGCTTGTCTCGTTGGTTTTGCAAAAAATCACGCAGCTTTATCCCAACCCCCGCATAGAATTCCGCCGTCCAGAGATCGGCCGGATCTGCCTCGAAAACATCATCAACCTGTTCAACGATAGCGCCGGCATCTTCAAACTTGCGCACCGCAGCCTCAACCACGGCGACCACATCCGCGTTTGGGCGGGCGTAACCGAGCGTGGGGCTCCACGCGACCCGCAAACCCTCGACAGATTTATCGCACGCGCCCAGCACATCAGGTACCGGTCCGGCAATGCTGAACGGATCACGAGCGTCATATCCAGCAATTGCTGAAAACAACAACGCCGCATCGCGCACCGAGCGCGCCAGCGGCCCAACATGCGCAAGAGTTGGTGTGGCCGATGTCGGCCAGACAGGTACCCGGGCAAAGCTGCCCTTGATACCCGCAAGGCCCGTAAACGAAGCGGGTATCCGCACCGAACCACCACCATCAGTGCCCAGTGCAAATGGCGTTACTCCAGCTGCCACAGATGCCGCCGCACCAGCGCTTGAACCGCCCGGTGTTTTATCGGTATCCCACGGATTACGCGTGATCCCGGTCAGTGGTGAATCCCCGACAGGCTTGCAGCCGAATTCGCTAGTGGTCGTCTTCCCGATGACTATACCACCTGCCGCGCGGGCACGTTCCACAGCGGGTGCATCTTCAGCCGCAACATTTTCTGCCATGGTCTTTGAGCCAAGAGCAAAACGGACGCCGCCAACGGCAATCAGATCCTTCACCGAAAGCGGAATACCATGCAGGGCGCCAAGCCCATCTCCCCGCATCACCGCGTCCTCAGCCGCTTGCGCGGCCGCCATCGCATCCTCAGGCATCAGCTCAAAAAAGGCGTTCAGCTTTGGCTGAACGTCATCAGCACGCGTGAGCGCACGTTGGGTCAGCGCCACTGGAGAGATGTCCTTGCGCGCAACACGCAAGCGCATCTCAGACGCACTCATATAGTCGAATTCGTGGGCCATGGGGGTCTTGCTCAGTCTTCGACCATCGCAAATGCGCGGATTGGCGAACCGGACCCACCTTTGAAGCGCAAGGGAACACCGAAGAATTCAAACTCACCAAGCCCAAGTAGATCTTCGAGATTCACCAACCACTCCATGTGACTGATCCCCAGCTCCCGGCAAATGCGGTGCTGCGCAAAGAGACTGTCAGACGGCTTGTCTGTGGAGGGCCCTTCAACACCGTGCAGGCGCGAACCACGGTCATACATCCACTGGGTCGCCGCTACGGTGATTCCAGGGTTAGTGAGCACCACTTCCCGGTTTGGGTAATGGCGTTTGTGCAGGCCCGAACAGAGCAGAATTATATGCCCTTCAATCGTCACACCGGATTCTGCTTCGGCCTTCTCCATATCGGCAACATCAATATCCCCAAGGTCGGGAATATGGCGCATATCCAAGCACACAGCCTTGCCAAAGAAACGATCAATCGGCATCTCGTCGATGGAAGCGCCGTTCGGATCGAAATGCCGCAGCGCATCCACATGGGTGCCCACATGATCGAGGGTGCTTATGAAATTGGTCTGGAACGTGATCGGATCGTCTGGCGTTCCTAGGTTCAGAGCTTTGGTGTTCTCATGGGTCATCGCTTTCAGATAGACTGGGCTCTGGAAAAGCTTGTGCGACGGCATGTTGTCTTCGATTTCGAGACTCAGATCGATAATGCGGCGGGTCATGGTGGTTTCTCCTCCCAAACATAATTTTTATGAGAAGGAAGTTAGCTTCTTCTCTATGAAAAATCGAGAGGGGCCCTCACTCACATATTGGCCTGCCCACCCGTTAGACCCTATGCTGATGGTCAAAAAAAGGAGCGGTACATGAAAACCATCGAAGTATCACAAGCCGAAATGGCACCACGTATCGCGCGATTCTCTAATCAGAAATCCCAGTCAGCTCTCTATGCCGAAGCTATCGGCATTCCCCGCGAAGCTTACGAAGTGATGGCTGCCAAAACCTTATACCTAATGATGGCGCCCGCCGAACAAGGCGGGCCTATGGCTCAGAATCCAGCAATTTCCGGTGAGAGCGGCATGAGCATCATCATCGCCCGCTGCCCGCCAGGCGACAAACCGTTACTCCACGCTCATCACTATACAATCGAATCATTTATGTGCCTCACCGGGAGTTTTCGCATTCGATGGGGCAGTAAGGCCGATCAGCATATAGATCTCAATCCTCATGATTTGATCGCCGTTCCGCCCGGGGTAGACCGGCAGTTTGAGAACATCAGCGATGATGAGGCTCTACTACTGGTGATCATCACGGGGGAAGGGGACGAGGACTTTGCCGATATCTCGATGCCCCCCGACGAAACTGATTTAGTACGGGAACGCTTCGGACAATCCGTCATTGATGCCTACAACAATGTCGGGGTCGCCTTTCGCAACCAGAACAGCTCAGTCGAGGGCCCAGACATTCCCACCCCGATTGAGGTTTCCGCGACTGATATGGCGACCCGCATTGCCCGGATCGGTGACCTAAAACCTCTATCAGCCACCTCGGGTGATGCCATCGGCGTGCCGCGCGAAGCACGAGAACTCGTGGCCGCAAAGAACCTGTTTCTAATGATGGCGCCACAAAATCAGGGTGGCCCGATGGCCCATCACTCCGCGATTTCGGGGCCAGAGAATATCAGCATTCTCGTGGCCGAATGCCCACCCGGTGACAAACCACTGCTGCATACCCATCATCATACCGTCGAAAACTTTATGTGCCTGACCGGTGAATTTCGTATCCGATGGGGCAAAGGAGGGCATGAGCATATCGACCTCAAGCCCTTCGACATGATTTCGGTACCACCCGGCGTCGACCGCCAGTTTGAGAATATTTCCGATACGGATGCACGGCTGGTAGTGATTATCACAGGAACGTCTCGGAATGACTACAACGACATCTCTATGCCGTCGGAGGCAACCGAACTGATACGATCTCGCTTCGGGCAAGATGTGATCGAAGCCTACAGTAAGCGCGGAGTGACATTCCGCAAAGAATAGCTTTCAGTGTATCAATCACAGTTAAGTATCTGACAGTAAAGGGGGCGCATGAAGAACGCCAAAAATATGTAGGTTGATATTTGAGATGCTTTGAATCGAATAGCTTAACTTTGGTGTTCCTAAGCGATATCTGTTCTCCCAACCACACGCTTCGCAACCAAGAGACCCCCGCAATGTCGATTTCCCATCTCGAACACTTCCTCATCGTTGCTCAGGATTATCCAGCAACGGTTCAGTGGTACATCGACAATCTGGGGTTTGCAGAAGGCCCTCATCCGGATTTTGGTGTAGAAGTAACTTGGCTGTATCTCGGTGAGCGCGACATCATTCACATCGTGCCCCCGCGTCCAAACGATGAACCACGGCCAGTCCCAGACCCCGATGCGACCCCCAAGGACATCGCCGAGGGCAGTCGACCCATTCACCATCTGGCGTTTCGTGCGGCTAATCGTGTGGAGATGACCGACCACTTTAAGAAAAACGGCGTTACCTATCTGGAGCAACAAGCCAGCAAGGAAGACCTGTATCAGGTCTTCGTGCGCGACCCAAACGGCATCACAATTGAGCTGAATTTCCCCGCTGAGGAAGCCGCCGATATGGAGGGCCTCGCCAAACTCGCGCTACGCCCGGACAGTTGGGAAAAAGAAAACTCCTAAACACAGACGCTAGGACAGATTCTCGCGGAAAAATGCCACAAGTGGGCCCAAAAATTCGGGATCCGAACGGTTGGCCTGCTCCACATGCACAATCGACATTGAACCGCCGACCTTGCGGTAGTTCTCCACGAAACGCTCGGGTTCGTTGAGGTCGAGGGGGGATTCCGGGTCCCGATAATCATGCACCGGGTCGGGCAAACCCTGGAACCAGATCGACGGACAAACGATCACATCTTCACCGCGCTCCAGCGCGAGCATCGGATTGCCCTCTTCCATATTCTCTTCAGTGCCCCAGTAGGAATCATGTCGCTGCTGCAAATCTCCCACCCACGCTGGGGGATTACCAGCCCCCACCAATCCTACAACCCGCCGATAGCGGGACAGAGGATTGATCACCGGCCACATCACACCGACACATTTCACGGAGGCATCAACATCCGGAGAACCATCTTCCAACGGCAGCGCCATGTAGCGGGCATTCTCTGGTCGCATCGATGCCAGCATCGCCAGATGGCCGCCACTCGACTGGCCAAGCAAACCAATTCGGTCCGCATCGAGCCGCAGCTCCTCCGCATGAGCCTTAAGCCAACGGATCGCATAATTGATATCTACCAATGACGACGGATAGCCTTCATCAGCCTGGCGGAAATCCAGCGCTGCGGACACCATGCCAGCCGCCGCAAATACTTCACCGCGCGCCGCGCACTCACTTGGATAGCCCTTACACCAGCAACCGCCATGCAGGTCGACGATTACCGGATACGGGCCTCCTGTTTCAGGCCGGATCAACTGCACAATCATCGGCTTATCGCCGTGACGATAGATTTCGATATTTTCGGTGATGAGCGCGTGTGATGGCGTCTCAGCCATATTGGAGTTCCCCGTTCAATACATGCCCCCATGATCCTAACCGCATGGGGTATCAACGGGAAAGTCTCCCTCATCGAAGATAGAGGGCTGGCATGAAGATTTCATCCTGCGGCGCAGGGAAAACACAATTTATCCGTCTGGATTAGTATTACTAGGCGATATGCGAAGTTCCAGCTGAGAAAGCGAGGCCACCCGGGGTGGGGTCTGGACTTGGACGATTTAGCCCTTGGGGCTTGATTAAGCTTTAATTTCCATAGTACGCGCTATCGGGGGCGGTTATGGGAACAATGGCCACATAGGATTTGAAAGCCTTGGAAACCCAAGATAATTGGCGGAGGGAGAGGGATTCGAACCCTCGAAACGGTCGCCCGTTTACACGCTTTCCAAGCGTGCGCCTTCAGCCACTCGGCCACCCCTCCTGCGCGCAGTGTGAATAGCCGAACACGTAACGCATCGCAACCGCTGGTGTTTTAACCAAATCGCGCGGGAGTAAGACTTGTGTCGATCACTAAAACTGCGGTTAAGTGTGTAGATAGGACAAAATAATAAAACGCTAACACGAGGCTCCTTGGCCCATGATTATTGTACGGATCATTGGTTGGATAATGTTGATTGCATCGGTTGCGGTCTGCGCAAGTGACATTCTGGCGTCGATCGATGCGGGTTCCTTGTCATTCATGGCTACTGGTGAACTGTGGTTCGGATTGCATCAAACCAGCCTGCAAATTGTAGAGCCCGCCATCGCACGACACATCCCTGTGATCGGACCGTGGCTGTGGCATCCGGTGATTGCGACGATCCTGACCTGGCCGGCTACTGCCGTTCTCGGCGCCCCGGGCATCCTTCTGGTGTATTTGGCGCGCCGACGCCCGCGAGGCATGTTCAGCTAGGCTGAAGCCTACTCGTCGCCCATCCTCAGCGCCTGAATGAAGGCCGATTGGGGAATTTCCACATTGCCATAGGCGCGCATCTTCTTTTTCCCCGCTTTCTGCTTATCGAGAAGCTTGCGCTTACGCGAGATATCACCGCCATAGCACTTCGAAGTCACATCCTTGCGCATCGCGCTGACGGTCTCACGCGCGATCACCTTGCCACCAATCGCTGCCTGCAGCGCAACCTTGAACAGCTGGCGCGGCACCAAATCCTTCAGACGTTCACACAAATGACGGCCTCGGGCTTCGGCCTGATCGCGATGCACCACCATGGCCAGCGCATCAACGACTTCGCCGTTTACCATGATGTCAACCTTCACCAGATTTCCAACCCGGTAATCATCGAGCTCATAATCAAAACTGGCATAGCCACGACTGATCGATTTTAGCCGGTCATAGAAATCGAACACCACTTCGTTCAGGGGCAGGCGATAAACGGCCATGGCGCGTCCAGCCACATAGGTCAGATCGAGCTGCTCCCCGCGTCGTTCAGTACAAAGCTGCAGAACCGCACCCAAATATTCATCCGGCACCATGATCGAAGCCTTGATCCAGGGCTCTTCGATCTCGTTAATTCGGGTCACATCGGGATAGTCGGTCGGGTTGTGCAGATCGATCTCCGAGCCATCCGTCAGGGAGATATGATAAACTACGGACGGTGCAGTCGCGATGATCTCCAGATCAAATTCACGCTCGAGACGCTGCTGGATGATCTCCATATGCAGCAAGCCCAAGAAACCACAGCGAAAACCCATGCCCAGCGCAGCAGAACTCTCCACCTCGTATTCGAAACTGGCATCGTTGAGATGCAAGCGGCCGAGCGCCTCGCGCAGATCCTCGTATTCCGCAGTGTCTGCCGGATAGAGCGAGGAAAACACCACAGGCACAGAGGGCTTGAAGCCCGGCAGCACTTCAGCGGCGGGCTGGCGGTCATCAGTGATTGTGTCACCAACATTACAATCCGCCACGGTCTTAATAGATGCCGTGATAAAACCGATCTCGCCCGGGCCAAGCTCGCCGGTCTCCGTACGAGCCGGGGTGAACACACCCACCCGGTCCACCGAATAAGAATAGCCCGTCGACATCATACGTATCTTCTGACCCTTCTTGAGGACACCGTGCTTCACGCGCACAAGAGCCACAACTCCCAGATAGGGGTCATACCAACTGTCGACCAGAAGCGCCTGTAGGTCGTCCTCAGCGTTACCCAAAGGAGGAGGCAGACGCGTCACCAGCGCTTCGAGCACGTCGGGTATACCAAGGCCCGTCTTAGCGGAGATCATTACAGCCTCAGAGGCGTCAATGCCGATTACATCTTCGATCTGCTGACGGATGCGCTCGGGCTCAGCAGCAGGCAGGTCAATTTTGTTGAGGACCGGTACCATCTCCAGGTCCGCATCGATCGCCAGATAAGCATTCGCGAGAGTTTGAGCTTCGACACCCTGACTGGCATCAACCACCAGCAACGCGCCTTCACAGGCTGCCAGCGAGCGAGAGACCTCATAAGAGAAGTCCACATGGCCCGGCGTGTCCATCAGGTTCAAATGGTAGGTCTTACCGTCCTTGGCCTTGTACTCCAGACGCACGGTCTGCGCCTTGATCGTGATCCCGCGCTCGCGCTCCAGCTCCATATTGTCGAGCACTTGCTCTGACATCTCGCGCTCGGTCAGCCCTCCACATTCCTGAATCAGGCGGTCGGCCAGCGTCGATTTCCCGTGGTCAATATGGGCCACGATGGAGAAATTACGGATGTGAGATAGGTCTGTCATTTAATGAGGAACAAAGCTCGAACGTTGAAAGGGACAATTACGAACATACTGTCTGTTAGAAATGGGGATAAATTTCGTAACGCCAAGTAGAGCGCTAATTCCGTTGTCATTTTACACACAGGCAGTTGTGAACACATTGCACGCCCAAAAAATTAGCTGCGCAACATCCCGCCTGTTGCCTTCTCTACTGCTGCAACAATTTTTGCGGAGACCTCTTCGATTTCAGCATCGGTAAAGGTCGCCTCGGTAGGTTGCAAGGTCGCCTGGATCGCGAGGGACTTCTTGCCTTCTTCGACGTTCTTGCCCTCATAGACATCAAACAGCGCCACGTCCGTGATAACGTCACGGTCGGCTCCGCGTGCCGCACGCAGCAAATCGCCGGCCTGGACATCAGCGTTCACGAGGAAGGCAAAGTCACGGCGAACCGGATGAAGGCTTTCTAGGTGTAGTGGCGGACGTGAAGAGCCCTTGTCCTTACGCGGCGGCAGATTGTCGAGGAAAACCTCAAAACCTACCGCAGGCCCACGCACATCAAGTCCGAGCAGAACGGCGGGATGAATTTCACCAAAATAAGCGAGCACGTTCTTACCCAGACGCAGCACGCCCGAACGACCCGGGTGGTACCAGTCAGGCGCATCGCGGCTGATCTGAACATTTCCGGCAGGCGCGCCAGCAGCCTCGAGTGCTGCAAGGGCATCGGCCTTGGCGTCGAGCGCATCTGCGGCGCGCGCCTTGTGCGACCAATGAGCCAGCTGAGCATTGCCATGGCGAACACCCGCAGCGACGAGCTGTTGCCCGTCCGGGGTGGCATCCTGATAGGCCGGTCCCAGTTCAAAAAGCCCCACATCCGCAAAGCCTCGATCCGCATTGCGACCAGCGGCGAGAAGAAGATTGCCCAAGATCGAGGGGCGCATGGCGTCCAGCTCACTTGAAATGGGGTTGGCCAGCAGAACAGTCTCGGACAGCTCTCCGAACAGCTCTGCATGGGCGCGTCCCATGAAGGACCAGGTAACCGCTTCGTCGAGGCCGTTCACGGCTAGCGCACGGCGAACAGTGCTGGTGCGACGTTGCTCCGGAGTGATTGCCACAACCGGCAGGGCCGCATCGCGATCCAGCGAGACCGGTGCAATCCGGTCAAAACCGTGAATGCGGGTGATTTCCTCAACCAAATCGGCTTCGCCGCCAATATCCGGGCGCCAGGACGGCACGGCGGCGTTCATCTTGCCGTTCAAACATTCGATCGTGAAGCCCAGTGCCTCGAGGATTTCAACCTGGCGGTCAGCAGCCACTTCGACGCCGCCGAGTGTCGCCACACGATCATTGCGCAATTCCACCGAACGCTGCCATTTGGGCATGGTTCCCGCAGAAGTCGGCTTGCTTGTCTCCCCGCCACAGAATTCAACAATCAGGCGGGCGGCCAACTCGGCACCCCATTCCGCTGATTCCGGATCAACGCCACGCTCAAAACGATAACGAGCATCGGATTCCATCTGAAGCTTGCGGCCCGTCGTGGCGACGGACACCGGATCAAACAAGGCTACTTCGAGGAAAACATCTGTGGTCTCCTCGGTGCAGCTAGATTCTAGTCCCCCCATGACACCAGCGAGCGCTTCGGCGGTATCACCATCGCCAATCACTGTCATCTCGTTGTCGAGCTCGTACTCGCGCTCAATCAGCGCGGTGAATGCTTCGCCATCTCGCGCTCGGCGCATGGTCAGTGTCTTGTTTTTCAGCTTGCCCGCATCGAAGACATGCAGCGGTCTGCCCAGATCGAGGGAAACGTAGTTGGTCACATCTACAAGCGCAGAAATCGGACGCAGACCGACTGCGCGCAAACGGTCCTGCACCCATTTCGGAGAGGGGCCGTTGGTCAGTCCCTTGAAATGCCGTCCGACCACATAGGAGCAAGCATTGCCGTCACCGGCGATGTCCCAGTTAATCGGGCTTTCATAACTGCCCGCGACGGGTGCGGCGCTGTCGAAGGATTTGAGCGTTCCCAGTCCCGCTGCCGCCAGATCGCGGGCGATACCACGCACACCAGTACAATCGGGACGGTTCGGGGTCAGCTCGATATCAATCACCGGATCATCGATGCCAAGCACTTCGGCAAAAGGAACACCGATAGGAGCATCTTCGGGCAAATCAATGATCCCGTCATGCTCGTCAGACAGGCCCACCTCGCGCTCGGAGACCAGCATACCGTTGGATTCAACACCACGGACCTTGGCAGCCTTAAGCTTAACTTCCATCCCCGGCACCCAGGTACCGACCGGGGCGAGCACGCCCTTCATGCCAGTGCGGGCGTTCGGAGCGCCACACACGACCTGAACGATTCCTTCGCCAGTGTCGACCTGACAGACCTGCAAACGGTCGGCATCAGGATGCTGTTCGGCGGAAATGACATGCGCCACACGAAATGCGGAAAGTTCAGCTGCCGGATCATCGACTGTGTCGACTTCCAGCCCAATTTGAATCAGAGTTTCGACGATCTCGCCGACTGATACCTCGGTCTCCAGATGGTCTTTCAGCCAGCCTAGGGTGAATTTCATCTTCGCCCCCTAGAGCCCGCGGACCATTGATGGCACGGCAAGCGGCACGAAGCCGTAATGGTTGAGCCAGCGAATGTCGGCATCAAAGAAAGTACGCAGATCGGGAATGCCGTATTTCAGCATGGCGATACGGTCGATCCCCATACCGAAGGCAAAGCCCTGATACTTGGTCGGATCAATACCGCCATATTCGAGCACCTTGGGATGGACCATGCCAGAACCCATGATCTCGAGCCAGTTGTCCGCGCCCTCGCCGAAATTTCCAATGCGCAATTTGCCGCCTTCGCGAGAACAGCCAATATCGACTTCCATCGACGGTTCGGTGAACGGGAAATGGCTAGGCCGGAAACGAACCGGTAGATCCGGGATATCAAAGAAAGCCCGACAAAAATCGATAATGCAGCCTTTGAGATGACCCATATGGGTCATCTCATCGACCACCAACGCTTCGATCTGATGGAACATCGGTGTGTGGGTAGCATCGGAATCACTGCGATAGGTGCGTCCCGGCGCGACGATGCGGATCGGCGGCTTCGATGTTTCCATCGTGCGGATCTGGACCGGTGAGGTGTGAGTGCGCAGCACGGGTGCTGGACGGCCCTCTAACGGGTTCAGATAGAACGTGTCATGCATCTGGCGGGCCGGATGCTCGGGCGGAATGTTCAGCGCGGTGAAGTTATGGAAATCGTCTTCGATATCCGGACCTTCGGCGACGGTAAAACCCATTTCACCAAAGATCGCAATGCATTCTTCAGTGACTTGGCTGACCGGATGCAGATGGCCCGTCAAGCGTGGGCGTGGCGGCAGGGTAACATCAACCGTCTCGTGGGTGAGCCGGGCTTCTAGCGCCACCAAATCAAGCGAAGCCTGACGTTCACCGATGGCCGCCTGGACTGAATCCTTGACCCGATTCAAGGCCTGACCGGCCTCCTTGCGGGCTTCGCCATCAAGCTGGCCCAACCCCTTCATCTGAGCCGTGATCGCGCCTTTTTTACCAAGCGCGTGTACGCGCACAGCCTCCAGCGCATCGAGGCTGTCGGCCGAGGCGACTTCGGCGAGCAGGGACTCATGCAACTCAGAGGTGTCAGGCGCGCTCATGATTCACCGGTATGCTTTGCGCAAGCAAACTTTGGCCCGTTGCCGGGCCAAAGTGCTTTAGGCAGATGCGTTGAGGGCGTTTTGGGCCTGGTCAACAATTTCCTTAAAGGCCTCCGGCTCGCGGATAGCGAGATCGGAAAGAACCTTGCGGTCAAGCTCAATGCCAGCCTGCTTCATGCCGTGCATAAACTGGGAATAGGTCATTCCATGCTCACGAACGCCGGCATTAATGCGTTGAATCCAGAGCGCGCGGAAGTTGCGTTTTTTGACCCGCCTATCACGGTAAGCGTATTGAAGGCCCTTCTCGACCCGCTCTTTCGCAACGCGATAGACCTTGGAATTACGACCCCGATAGCCCTTGGCGGCCTTCAGAACCTTTTTGCGCCGCGCGTGGCGCTGAACTGTGCTTTTTGCGCGTGACATGGGGCTAGCCCTTTCTCTGATAGGGCATCATCGGCTTAAGAATTTTCTCATCCGATTTAGCAATCAAACCAATTTTACGCGCCTTGCGCTTCATCGACTGAGAGCGCTTGCGCATGCCATGGCGCATGCCTGCGGGTTTCATTTTGATTCTGCCGGATGCCGTGAAGCTGAAACGCTTCTTGGCAGACGACTTAGTCTTCATCTTGGGCATTTTGACCTCGCTTGTGCGGGTTGACGCTTGCGCGTGTGATTCAACGGGTAGGCTGCCCCGGGTGTTACAACTCACCCTGCCGGACCGTTGGTATTGAGAACGGCGGGTTTATAGCCCCGCAGCACCTTACTGGCAAGCGTTATCCCCCGGATTTCATTGCTTCCCACAAGTCTCAGTAGTAATAACGTACACCCACAACAAACAAGAACATTTTAAGGAAACGTCATGGATCTCGGGCTTAGCGGAAAAACCGCAATCATCACCGGTGCCAGCAAGGGTATAGGCAAGGCTATCGCCGAATTACTCGCTGAGGAAGGCTGCACCTTGCATCTCGTCTCACGCACGGAAGCGGATCTAAACGCGGTCCGTGATGATCTGAGCAGCCGGTTCAGTGCCCAGGCCACGGTCCATGCCCTTGATCTCTCTGAACCTGAAGACGTCCAGATACTGGCCGATGCGGCCGCACATGCCGATATCCTGATCAACAATGCCGGCGCGATCCCCGGTGGCGACCTTACCAAACTCAGCGATGATGACATCAAGGAAGGTTGGCAGCTCAAGGTTTTTGGCACCGTCGGACTTGTTCGTCACTTCTATCCACGCATGTGCAAACGCGGCAACGGCGTGATCATCAACGTTATCGGCATGGCCGGTGAACGCGGACGTGTGGCCTATATCGCCGGTTCCATGGGCAATGCAGCCCTGATGCAGATGACAAAGGCGATCGGAGCGGAAAGCATGAACCATGGCGTTCGCGTGCTTGGCGTCAATCCAGGGCCAACCCAGACAGAGCGCTTTACGCTGCTCGCACGAGCAAACGCGGAAAAGCAATTCGGCGATGCCGAACGCTGGCGTGAAACCATGGGTGGCCTGCCCGGCGGACGCGGCGGTTTACCGGAAGAGCTTGCAGCCGTCACCGCTTTCATGGCCAGCCCGCGTGCATCCTGGGTTTCGGGCACTGTCATCATGGTTGATGGTGGCCAGCACTCACGACCCCCGGCGTAAGCTTGAAACCTCTTTGTCTGACATTGCGTGCGGGCAGCACGGCGATTAGCTTACGCGCAAAGCAAAAGGTCGACAGAGGATAAAATATGGATTTGGGACTTTCGGGCAAGACCGCCATCGTCACTGGCGCCAGCAAGGGAATCGGGTGCGCCGTGGCAGAAGCGCTGGCCGAAGAAGGCTGCTCACTGCATATCGTTTCGCGCACCGAAGCCGATCTGAACGCAGTGCGCGACGACCTGTATCAGCGCTTTGGCGCTCAGGTCACCGTACACGCGCTTGATCTCTCTCAGGAAACTGACGTAGCGAAGCTCGCCGCAGCGGCTGGTGATTGCGATATTCTGGTCAACAATGCAGGGGCTATCCCCGCTGGCGACATCACCCGACTCGACAACGCCACGATCAAAAGCGCCTGGGACCTGAAGGTGTTCGGGTTCCTTGGTCTAATCCGCGAGGTCTATCCCCGCATGTGCGAGCGCAAGTCCGGCGTGATTGTCAATGTCATCGGCATGGCCGGGGAACGCCCGCGGGCGGCCTACATCGCCGGCTCCATGGGCAACGCGGCCCTGATGCAGCTGACACGGGCGCTGGGCGCGGATTCCTACGATCACGGCGTGCGCGTAGTAGGCATCAATCCTGGCCCGGTCGAAACCGACCGGCTAATCAGCCAGGCCAAAATCAATGCCGATATGGAGTTCGGTGACGAGGAACGCTGGCGCGAAACCCACAAGGCTCTGCCCGGCGGACGGGCCGGGCGCCCCGAAGAAATGGGCTGGCTCGCGGCCTATCTGGCCAGCGACCGTGCGTCCTGGGTATCAGGTACCATCATCATGGCCGATGGTGGACAACATTCGCGCTCGGCACGGGCGTAACGCGTTTTCGTCCTGACGACCCCCGACTTGGGTGCTAGCATCATCAGATGACAGAGCAATCCGTACCGGTCATTGATATTGCGCCATTCCTCAAAGGGGAAAGCGCCCTTGTCGTTGAGCAAGTACGTGCAGCTTGCGAGGGGGTGGGTTTCTTCACCATCGTTGGACATGGTGTTGAGCCGGCGATCATCAACAATCTGCGCAACAACGCACGCGGGTTTTTCGCGCGTCCGCCCGACGAAAAAAAATCCGTACACCATGCCGACTCATCCCTGCCACGCGGATATCGCGCCATCGGCGATGAAGGGCTTGCTTATGGCACAGGTGAGGAAACTCCACCGGACCTGAAAGAGGTCTTTCACATGGGTCCGCCGGATTTTCCCGTGGACGACTACCACACCAGCACAGCGGCGGCCGGGCATTTCATTGCGAACGTCTATCCCGAAACACCCGGCGGATTCCGGGACGCCGCAACCGCCTATTACAAGCGCCTGGAGAAGCTCGGCCAGATCGTCGAAGAAATCTTTGCGAGGGCCCTCAATCTGCCAGTGGATTTCTTTCGAGAGTTCACCAATGCACAAATCGGCGCGTTGCGGATAATCCGTTACCCGCCAACAGAGACCACGCCCCTGCCCGGTCAGTTGCGCGCCGGCGCGCATACCGATTACGGCACCTTTACCCTGTTGCTAAGCGAAAACCGGCCCGGTGGGTTGCAGGTTTACTGCCGAGATGGCGACTGGATTGACGTCTCGACGCCTGCCGATGCCTTTGTGGTGAATATCGGCGACTTGATGATGCGCTGGACCAATGACCGTTTTGTCTCCAACCCGCACCGCGTCTCGGTCCCGCCTGCAGATGCAGGCGAGTCCGCCGACCGGCTATCTGTGGTGTTCTTTCATCATCCGAATTACGATGCGAAGATCACCTGTATTCCGACCTGTACGGACCCAGACAATCCACCGAAATACGACCCCGTACTTTCAGGCCCTTATCGTGTGTCGAAATACACTTCCACCCGAATTAAAACTGCTGACGACTGAATCGGCGTGGCAAAATTTCTCCTAATACACGGCGCCTGGCAGGGCGCATGGGCTTGGCAACAGGTGACACCTTTACTGACGTCCGCCGGCCACACAGTCATTGCCGTGGACCTTCCCGGAGACGGCAGCGACGACACGCCACCGGAAGACGTTACTACCATGCTCTATGCCGAGCGAGCTGCTGCTTTGATCGACCAAGCTGCAGAACCGGTCATCGTGGTGGGTCATTCCATGGGGGGAACTGTCGCGGCGCAGGTGTCAGAGTTGCGGTCGTGCCATATCACAGTTGCAATCTACCTTTGCGCCTTCCTGCTGCCCGACGGCGAATCCATCGTCGACTTCTACGACCGTGCTTGGGAAGACTGGATGACCGGAGCCCATGCACGGGTCAGCTATTCTGAGGACGGTTACACCTCGATGATAAACCCAGAGTCCGCCATTGAGGTGTTTTACAACGCCGCCAATCCCGACGCCGCTCGCGCGGCAGCCGAACAGTTAACTCCGCAACCCGAAGGCGGGCGGCGATCAAAGCTACAAGTCAGCAAAGACAAATTTGGGAAAGTACCTCGCGTCTATATTGAAACTTTGCGCGACCAGTCGGTGTTCCCCGAATTGCAGAAGCGTATGTATTCCGAGACACCTTGCGCAAAGCTGTACACGTTAGACACCGATCATGCGCCGCAACTTTCTAATCCGGATACGCTTGCGACAGTACTAAACGAGATTGCGGAACAATACGCCTGAGCAGCATGTCGAACGAAAAGCCCCGCACGGATCCTTGCGGGGCTCTTCACTATTGCTTTGGGAACGGCCGCCGTTAGCGTGGTGACATAACCATCACCATCTGGCGACCTTCCATCTTTGGCATCTGCTCGACTTTGGCTATCTCGTCGAGCTCACCACGCACACGGTCGAGAACCTGTGCACCCAGATCCTGATGGGCCATCTCGCGACCACGGAATCGGAGGGTCACTTTGACCTTGTCGCCATCATCGATAAAACGACGAGCGCTACGCATCTTCACGTCATAATCATGGGTGTCGATATTCGGACGAAGCTTGATTTCCTTGACCTCGATGGTCTTCTGCTTCTTCCGCGCCTCGTTCTTTTTCTTCTGCTCCTGATACTTCAACTTGCCGTAATCAATGATCTTGCAGACCGGCGGTGAAGCATTGGGCGAAACCTCAACCAGGTCGAGACCCGCATCACCCGCTCGCTGCAGGGCAGCCTCAAGAGAGACAACACCGAGCTGTTCGGCATCTTCGGCAACAAGTCGGACTTCAGAAACCTGAATTTCCTCATTGATCCGTGGGCCCTCGCGCTTCGGGGGGCTCACATCTACTGGACGTCTAGCGATTACCGTTCTCCTTTTGTGATTTGTTCAGACATTAAAATTACACTCTTGCACATCATGCAGCATCTTTGGTGGCTGGATTCTGTGATTCGACGCTAAGTTTGCCGACCACGTCGGCCAAAGCAAGTACTTCCTGATCTTTTGAGCCGAGACGACGGACGGCAACAGTGCCCTCTTCGGCTTCGCGGCGTCCAACAACAAGAATAGCCGGGACATGCAGATGGCTATGTTCACGGACCTTGTAGTTAATTTTCTCGTTCCGCGTGTCTACCTGTACCCGCAGGCCAGCGGCACGACAGGCCGTAGCAACCTCTTCGGCATAGCCGTCAGCATCATTAGTGATCGTTGCCACCACAGCCTGCACCGGCGCAAGCCAGAGCGGGAAACGCCCGGCATAGTTCTCAATCAGAATTCCGAGGAAGCGCTCAAAGGAACCGAGGATCGCGCGATGCAACATGACCGGGCGGGCCTTCTCGCCATCTTCGTCAATATAAGATGCATCGAGGCGCTCGGGCAGCACAAAGTCCACCTGCAACGTGCCGCACTGCCAGTCACGACCAATCGCGTCACGCAGGATAAATTCCAGCTTCGGGCCGTAAAACGCCCCCTCACCCGGATTGAGGGTGAAATCCAGCCCGGCTTCCTTGGTCGCTTCCATCAAGGCTTTTTCGGCACGATCCCATGTCGCATCATCTCCAGCGCGGACTTCGGGACGGTCCGAGAATTTCACTGCAACTTCGGTAAAACCGAAATCACGATAGACCGACTGCAGCAACTCACAGAACGCCTTGGTCTCGGCAACAATCTGGTCTTCGCGACAGAAGATATGCGCATCGTCTTGAGTGAAGGCGCGCACGCGCATGATGCCGTGCAGCGCACCGGACGGTTCATAGCGATGGCACGACCCAAACTCGGCCATGCGAATCGGCAGATCGCGATAACTGGTCATGCCGGAATGGCTGTAGATCTGCACATGACAGGGGCAGTTCATCGGCTTGACGGCGAGCACCCGATCGTCGTCGGCATCAATAGTAAACATGTGCTCGCGAAATTTTTCCCAATGACCTGAGCGCTCCCAAAGTGCCCGGTCCACAAGCTGAGGCGTCTTGACCTCGATATAGCCGGCGTCATCAAGACGCGCGCGCATATAATCCTCGGCGACACGATAGAGCGTCCAGCCATTAGCGTGCCAGAACACTGACCCAACGGCCTCTTCCTGAATGTGGAATAGGTCCATTTCTCGGCCGATACGACGATGGTCGCGCTTCTCGGCCTCCTCGATCATGTTCAGATGAGACTTGAGCTCTTTCTCATTTCTCCACGCCGTACCATAAATCCGCTGAAGCTGCGGGTTCGCCGAATCGCCGCGCCAATAAGCACCGGCCACACGCATCAGCTTGAAAGCTTTCGGCAGCTTGCCCGTGGAGGGCAGATGCGGGCCGCGGCACAAATCGATCCAATCGCCCTGGCGATACATCGTGATCTCATCATCTCGGGGCAGTTCATCCACCCATTCAGCCTTGAAGGTCTCACCTTGCTTGTTGAAGAATTCGCGCACCTGATCCTGCGACCAAACCTCGCGAATAATTTCTTCATCACGTCCGACTATCTCTTCCATTTTCTTTTCGATATTCTCAAAGTCTTCGGTCGAGAACGGCTCTTCGCGATGGAAGTCGTAATAGAATCCGTCATCCGTTGCCGGACCAAAGGTAATCTGTGTTCCCGGAAACAACTCTTGCACCGCTTCTGCAAGTACATGGGCCGCGTCATGCCGGATTAGTTCGAGCGCATCGTCATCCTTGATCGTGATGACCGCGAGTTGGGCATCAGCCTCAATCGGGCGGGCAAGATCACGAATTTCACCATCAACCTTCACCGCCAGCGCCGCCTTTGCCAGTCCGGGGCCGATATCGGCAGCAATAGCCGCGCCGGTCACGCCGCGCGCATGGGTGCGCGTGCTGCCGTCGGGCAGCGTGATCGTGATTTGGTCGGCAGATGCGGCTTCGGACATATCGTCCCCATACTAAAAGATAAAACGTGGAAGGGGGATTTACTGCAGCTTGAGCGCCGCTTCAACCTCATCGACCGAAAGTTCGGTGAGTAGATCACGGCGCAGGATAGTTACATCGGAACCCTTTTGCGCACAAAGCGCGGGATCCGATGCGAAAGAGTATAGCGCAACAGTTGGGCAACCAGCGGTCGAAATGATGTGCATCGGACCCGTATCATTGCCCACCGCACCTACGGCTCCACGTGCCAGCGCCACAATTTCAACAAAGCTCGTCTCGGCCGTCAGATCGCGTGCTTCTTTACAGAAAGAGTCGACGGTACCCGTTGCATGGGCGTCAGCGCCTGCACCGATGAGGACCGGCGTCACTCCGCGCGCAGAAAGCCTGCGTGCCAACTCGGTATAAGCGCCGACTGGCCAGCGCTTCTCCGGTCGATGTGACGAGCCGCCAGGGACCAGCAACACATAGGGCTCTTCGATGCCAAAGCGCGAAACATCCGCATTTACCCAATCCAGCGATGGAGCAGGCACGTCTTGGATGCCAGCCATGTTTAACTGTTCGGCCTGACGATCAACGGTGTGCATATCATCACGCTTCTTGTTGGCATGCAGATGAGATGCACACCGTGCGATGCCCGACCACTCCGGTCGGTCTCCAGGCAACATCAGATAAAAATAGCCACTCGACCGGTCCGAGGTCTGCAGATCATAGACCCGGTCGAACCGGGCACATTTCAGGCGACGGCGCAACCGGAACCAGGCACGCCAGTTCTTCCAACCGGGACGTTCATCAACCCAGACGTCATCAAACCAACCCGATTCCTTCAGGAACTCCGCAAAGGCCGGGCCGGTCAATAACGTGATGCGAGCATCCTTGTGATGCGCCCGGATCGCAGCAATCGGGCCTGTCGCCTGCACCACATCGCCCAGCGCACCCAATTTGATGACGAGAATGTTTTGCGGAGAGGCAGTCAATTCTTGCTACCCCCATAAACTGATGCATAGATACGTAAGGTCGATGCACACATTCCGGTCTTGGCGTATTTGCTGCGCGCATGTTCCGAGGCCTGCTCGGCAAGCTTTGCCCGCGAATTTATATCAAGCGCCAAGGCCGTTTCCAGCACGTCAGCGAATTTATCCGGATTACCGGGTTCAAAGCGCCAACCAGTCACACCGTCAATCACCTGCTCGGCAGCACCGCCATGATCGGCCACCACAACCGGACGCCCCATGGCCTGAGATTCAGCGACGATCCGGCCAAAAGCCTCCGGATCCGTCGAGGCCGAGACCACCACATCGGAGCGCATATAGGCGGCAGGCATGTCGTCGCAATGCCCGACGATCTGCACATTGCCACCAAGCCCAAGCTCTTCAACCCGGTTCTCCAACTCACGCCGGTAGGATTTGCGGCCCTGATCCGAACCGACCAGCAGACCGGTGACATTGAAGTTATCAGGCCCCCGGCGTGACTTTAATCGGGCCAGAGCCTCGATAAACAGCAACTGCCCTTTCCAGCGGGTAAGCCGCCCGGGCAGCAAAACGACAGTGCTGTCATCGGGCAACCGCCACTTCTTGGCAACTTCGACCATCCGGTTCGGGTTGAAGCCTTCAGCATCAAAGCTGACCGTATCAACCCCCCGCGGCACCACATGTACCTTCGGGCCGGAAAGCCCGTAATTCTTTGCGATGTGATCGGCAATAAATTGCGAATTGGCGATGACAGCATCCGCATCAGTCATGACGGCATTGTAACGCTTCTTCAGATCTCCCCTCAGGCCAGTGCCGAAATTGTAAGTCCCGTGGAATGTCGTCACAAACGGCAACCCCGCCTGGCGCGCTGCAGATCGTGCGCTCCAAGCCGGTGCCCGCGAGCGGGCATGCACCAGTTCTATGCTTTCCTGTTCAATCACATCCATCAGACGGCGAATGTTACGACGAATGACCAGCGGGTTCTTCGAAGCCAGCGGCAGTTCGACGTGGCGCGCGCCCCGGCGTTCAAGCTCAACGACCTGACGACCGCCCGCGGATGCCACAATGGCGGGCTTGCCAGCCAGCACCAGCGCCTCAGCGACATCAATCGCGCTGCGCTCCACACCGCCGCCACCAATATCCAGAGACGGCAGAACCTGCAGCACGACGGGCAACCGCGCGGCGGTGTCCTCACATGCGGCCTCGGCCTGTCGCTCAGGGTCCGGCGTAGTGTTAGAGTCGGGGACCTCGTTCATAAAGTCCGTGTTCCTGTTCCGATGGTATCCAACAAAGTCTCACCTGAATTCATAACGGCCGAGGACGGCACGCGACTGGCCTTTTATGCCACAGCGGCGACACATCCTAATGCGGGACCCGGCGTCGTGTTCCTTGGTGGCTTTATGTCTGACATGACGGGCCAGAAGGCAACCGTTTTAGAGAGCTGGGCGCAGAAAAGCGGGCGCGGGTTTCTGCGCCTGGACTATTCCGGTCATGGTTCATCCGGGGGTGAGTTCCGTGACGGAACAATTGGAAGGTGGCTGTCGGACGCAGTTACGGTCATCCGGCACGTCGGCGCAACGGTAGATGGGCTGGGCGGCGAACTGGTGCTCGTCGGCTCTTCCATGGGTGGCTGGATTGCCGCGCTTGTTGCCATGAAAATCGATCAACAAGGCGTTGATCAGCGCGTAGCCGGGCTGGTCACGATCGCAGCGGCTACGGATTTTACCAAAGACCTCCTGCCCGCACGACTTGGTCCGGATGCGTTGGCACAAATTCAGGACACCGGGTTCTTCGAAGCACCTTCGCAATATGCCAGCGGCACCTATGTAATCACCCGCCATCTTCTCGAAGAAGGACAAAACCACATTCTCCTGACCGGGGCACTGGCCCTCAACATTCCCGTGCGCTTAATCCACGGCACCGCCGATCCCGACGTGCCGTGGACCCAGTCCCAGAAACTGATGAATGCGCTGACCTCGAGCGATGTCGAACTGATTCTCATCAAAGATGGTGATCACCGCCTGTCCGAACCTACTGACCTGCATCGCATAACAAATGTCCTAGCCCAGCTCTGCGATCAGCTATCCGCAAGCAACGCCGCCAATCCTGCACGGTAGTCCGGATATTTAAGAACCACACCCAGCTCTTCTTTTATCCGTGTATTCGAAACCTTCTTGGATTCCCCATAGAAGCTGCGGGCCATCGCGGAAAGTTTAGCTTCTGCAAATGGAATTTCCGGTGGGGGGGTCACTCCGAGTAGTTCGCAGGCATGCAGGACGACATCCTGAGGTGGGGCCGGGTCGTCATCACACACATTGTAGGCGGTACCGGGATTAGGTTGCTCAATTGAAGCTTTGAGCACGGCTGCAATGTCATCAACATGGGTTCGACTGAAGACCTGACCTTCTTTGACGATCCGACGCGCCTTGCCCTGTCGCACGGTTTCCAATGCATTGCGGCCGGGACCATAAATTCCGGCGAGACGAAACAGATGGACCGGCAGGGCGTGTTCACGATGGAGACCGCACCAGCTAGCTTCTGCCGCTACCCGGCGGGCACCCCGCTCTGATGTTGGATAGAGCAGAGAGGTTTCATCAACCCAGTCCCCACCGCGATCTCCGTAAACGCCTGTCGTGGAAAGATAGCCGGCCCAAACGATCTGTTCGGCGCGCGCAGCAATATCTTTGCAATGAAAATCGAGCACCGGATCGCCATCCGCCCCTGGAGGAACCGAGCTCAGAAGATGGGTCACACCGTCGAGGACATTGGGATCCACCAGTGGCGAAACCGAATCAAAAAGGCACACATCAATTCCGGCTGCGTGCAGTGTTTGCGCTTTTTCAGCGCCTCGTGTGGTACCACGCACGACCCAGCCCTTTGCCATAAGGCGCATAGCCAGCGTTCTCGCACTAAAGCCGAGACCAAATACAAATAGAACATTAGCTGACATTTGATGCCCCACCGTCAGACTTGCTTTTGCGTAGGCCCCGCCACGCTGCTAGACCATTCGCACCACAATAGGAGCCTGTATGTTGCGCCGTCCATCAATCCTCGTTTCCAAACTCGCTACTGTAATGCTGCTATTTGCCGCGGGCACGACCGGGACAGCAAACGCGCAGGTACGATTGTCGGAGCTTTCCGCGACCGAAGCCTATCGCGCCTGCATTCTGCAAACACAGAAGGATGCCGAAGCCGGTTTCGAAGCCGCAATTGCGTGGCGCGACGAAGGGGGTGGACCGCCGGCACTCCACTGTGTCGCGCTTGCGCTCTTCGATATGGGCCAACTGGACGAAGCTGCCAAACGACTAGAAACGATGGTGGATCAAATGCCGGATGCCTCGGACCATGCGCGCGCTTCGGTTCTGGGACAAGCCGGACGGGTTTGGCTGCAGCTGCGTGAGCTGGATCGTGCGTATACCGTTTTAAGCAAGTCACTGCAGCTCGACGGCAGTGATCCCGAACTCTGGATTGATCGCGGCGAAACACTGGCCAGAGGTCAGGAATACTGGGATGCCATCGACGATTTTTCGGGCGCGCTGGACCGCGCGCCCGGACATCTGGATGCCCTAATCTTCCGCGCTGCAGCTTACCGCCTTCTCAATGTGGATGATCTGGCACGCGACGATATTGACCGGGTACTCAATATCGCGCCGGATCACCCCGACGCTTTGATGGAACTCGGAAGGCTCTATGCCAGAAGCGGGGCACTGGATGATGCCCGCACCACCTGGCTCCGGGTCCTCTCGCTCTCACCCGGCTCCGCAGCAGCAGCAGCAGCGCGCGGCAGTCTGGAACAGATGGATGTGACGGTGGAATAGAACACCCACACAGGCCGGTTCAAAAATCCGGGTTAGCGTAGTGCTTGGGCGGCGGAATTCCTGGGATATGATCGGCAAGAATAGGCCGCATGCTGGGTCGGGATTTTACCCGCGCATACCAGGACTTGGCTTCGGGAAAATTTTCCCAAGGAACATCATCAACATAGTCGATACAGGACAACTGAGCTGCAGCCGACACATCTGCCATTGAGAAACTTTCGCCGCCGAGCCATTTCCGACGCTCAATAAGATATTCGATATAGGCCAGATGGACTGACATATTCGCATGCCCGGCACGGATCGCTGAAGAGGACGGCGCGCCAAGACCCAAGAAACGTTTGCTAACCTTCTCATCAACGAGATTGACCGTCACCTCGCGCTGAAATTTAAGATCGTACCAAGCAGTAAGCCTGCGTATTTCCGCCCGCTCCGGAGCATTTTCACCCAAAAGCGACAGCCCACAACTGGTCTCTTCAAGATACTCGCAAATGGCCGTGGAATCAGCGATGACCAGCGGCGGGTTCTCATCTTCGCCGGACACAATAAGAACCGGAACTTCACCTGTCGGGTTAAGAGCGAGAAATTCATCACGACGCTCCCAAACTTTTTCGAGCTCTAGCTCGAAAGGGAGCTTCTTTTCAGCCAGCACAATGCGAACTTTGCGCGCAAAGGGGCAGAGCCAAAGATGATAGAGGGTTCGCATTTCACTAAAACCTTAAACGAGTGCTGCGATTCAGGGAAAGCATCAACGGTGAGCAAGTCGCTACGCGCGTGTGTCAAAGCATTCATGCTGCTCCGGACACTCGAGGCCTAGTCGTCAAACTTTTTCTTGCCGTCACGGAAACCCCAGCCCAACACAGTCACGCAGAACGCAATTAAGACCCAGGTAAAAGTCAGGGGCAGCGCAACAAACCCCAAAGGTGGAACAACGACGATCAGAACGATCGACACACAAAAAGCAGCAAGCGCGAAAGCCATGATCAGCGTGACCCAAGATGTTTGCCAAGGAAAACAGCGAGATCGGTCACGCTCCGTCGAGCTTCATCGATAACCCCAGAATATCCAAAATAGGCATGCAAAACTCCAGCATAAACCTTGAGCTCGTGGGGGTGCGCGGCTTCGGCCAGCATCTCTGCAAAGTTCAGTGAATCATCCCGGATAGGGTCGAGCTGCGCAGCTTCCACCAGAATAGGTGGAAGTCCAGCCGGGTCAGCATGCATGGCAAAGGCACGCGGATCAGTACGATCCACCGGATCAGTGACATAGCCATCATAGACCATCTGTGTATAGGCATTAGTCAGCATAAAATCGCCGCCGCCCAGTTCGTTCATCGAGTCCGATTCCAAATTGTAATCGAGCACACCATAGAGCGAAGCCACTGCGCCCAAGAGGTTTCCCCGGCCCTTGTCGCGGAGTGTGATGGCGGCCCCCAACGCAATACTGGCACCTGCCGACGCGCCACCAACAGAGATGCGAGTGCCATCTAGACCCCACTCGACGCCATGTGCAGTAACCCATTCGAGCACTGCAACAATCTCGTTAACCGGATCAGGAAATGTGTGCTCGGGCACATGCAGATAATCGGCGCTAATCACAGCACCGTGCCATTCTTCGGCCAGCTGTCGCATCTGCAAGTCATTGGTGCGTGGGCCACCAATGCGAAACCCACCACCATGCAGATAGACAAAAACAGGAAGATTATCTCCACCGTCAGGCTTGTAGAACTGCACCGGCACATCACGAAACGGACCGGGTATGGTGCGCGCCTCGTTCACGGCCATAGCCGGACCACCTTCATTCCATATCTCGCGCGCCGCTTCGGCGCGCTCACGATTTTCCGCGACGGTCTCACCCGGGCCACCAAGTCCGGCCATGATCTCGGCATTGCGCGCCAACGCGTCAGCTTGCTGTGGGTCAATCAAAGCTTGGGGGTTGTTACGTGTCTCACTCAGCATGGTCTGCTCCCATAATTCGAATACCGATTAACCTAGACATTTTCGCTGCACCGGCAATGTTTGAGTGAAGGTTGTTTCAGACACTAAAACTCTGAACGGATCATGGGATGAACTGAAAGGCCCATGAGCTAAGCTGCTATGTACGCTGTGTGAGCTAGGACCCGATCCCGGCGCCACG
>JAPKDV010000095.1 GCA_028822385.1 Alphaproteobacteria bacterium | reverse complement strand
TGGGGGGCCACACGCCACTCGCGGCTGCTTTGGCGCGTATTTCTTCGCGCTGGCCGAGACTGTCATATTTCCAGATATGAATGACCTCGTTGAGCGGCCCGACCTCAGACGTGAAAAAAGCGGCCAGCTCTGACAATTGCTTACGGCCATTTTCATAGGCTTCGCCAAAGGCCTCGATAAATCCCGGAACCATTCGTGGTTTCAGTCGATAGGTGCGTACTTCGTAAATCATGTTGTCCCTCTAGGCGCGGATTTTGGACTGATGCGTATCATGGCGGCTAAGATGCTGCTGGTACCTAGTTTGACTTGCTCTGGTTTGTGCGTCCAGACGTGCCAGGTGAAGGTCTTGTTATTGAGGTTGTAAGAAGTGACTAGGGAGTAATCCGAATGAACCAAATTGATCTTTTAGGACGTCATGCTATTGTCACCGGGGCTGCTCAGGGTATTGGCCGGGCGATCGCGACGCGGCTTCTCGAATCGGGCGCACAGGCTTGGTTGTGGGATATCAACGAGGCTGAGGTGACGGCGACAGCCAAGGAGCTTGGCGACAATGCTCATCCTTTGAGGGTCGATGTCGCGGATACGGACAACATCGATAATGCTGTTAAGACAGTTCTGTGCGAAGCTGGACAGATTGACATTTTGGTCAATAATGCCGGGATTTCCGGCGTCAATACTCCGCTCTGGGAGTACCCCGTTGATGAGTGGCGCCGTGTTATTGAGATTGATCTCAACGGTGTTTTCTACGGCTGTAAGGCTGTTGTCCCGCATATGATCAGGCAAGGCTATGGACGCATTGTCAACCTTGCGTCCGTCGCCGGTAAGGAAGGCAACCCTAATGCGTCGGCGTATAGCACTGCGAAGGCTGGCGTAATTGCTATGACAAAGTCGCTGGGCAAGGAGCTCGCGGACCATGATATCGCGGTTAATTGTGTTACCCCGGCCGCTGCCCGGACGGCAATTTTTGATCAGATGAGCCAGGAACACATCGACTACATGCTGTCAAAAATTCCGCGCGAACGTTTCGTGAGGGTCGAAGAGATCGCAGCCATGGTTGCGTGGCTGGTCTCGGAGGAAAATTCCTTCACCACCGCAGCAACATTCGACCTCAGTGGGGGCCGTGCGACCTACTAAATCTGAAGTTTGGCCGCTTTAGAAATGCGCGCGTCCATTCTACGGTCGACTTGCAGCGTCTCTGGCGCCATATAGAGGGTGCGGCACCCAATATGTGGGGCAGCTTGTATCTTCCGCACGGTCGCAGGTGACCGAACGAGTTGCCCGCGAAGGAGAATTAGAGTGGCCCTCAAACTTAATATCATTACCGTTAGCACCCGTCCTAACCGTGTCGGTCCGGCAATTGCCAAATGGTTCGTAGATTACGCCAAGCAAGAAAGCAGCGACCTTTTCGATGTAGAGGATGTCGATCTGGCATCCTTCAATCTGCCCGTCTTTGATGAGCCCAAGCATCCCCGTTTCGGTGAATATGAGCATGCGCATACCAAGGCGTGGAGCGCATCGGTGGATGCCGCGGACGCCTTTGTCTTCGTAACTCCAGAGTACAATCACGGGCCGCCGCCCTCTTACGTAAACGCAATGACTTATCTAGCCAAAGAATGGGCCTACAAGCCGGCTGCCTTTGTGAGCTATGGCGGCGTGTCCGGAGGCTTGCGTGGTGTCCATGTGGCCAAGACGATTATGACAACTCTGAAAATGGTTCCCATCCTTGAAGCTGTGCCTATCCCGATGGTTGCCGAAAGCCTCAAGGACGGTGTCTTTGAAGCCAAGGAAATCCACGAAGCTTCAGCTAAGATGCTGCTTCCCGAACTTGCTAAATGGGCCGAGGCAATGCGCCCGATGCGTGGCTGATCTGAGCCTCTCCGGCTGCCTCTTGCGAGTGTAGCCGGGGATGGATTGCCCTATTGCAATTCGGTCCGCTTGCTCTATTCATTGTGCACTATGGTGCAAATTTTGATGAGTTAAGATGTCAGTTCAGAACAAAAGCTGTGCAGATGCAGCAGTCACAGGTCTCATGCGCCGGGTTGGTGAGCGCGTACGCGTGGCCCGCAAAGGTAAGGGCATTCCTCGCCGCGTTCTCTCCGAACTCTCCGGCGTGTCACCGCGCTATCTAGCCAAGCTTGAGGCGGGCGAGGGCAATATCTCCATCGGTCTGTTGCAGCGTGTTGCGATTGCGCTCGATCAGCGGATCGACTGGCTGATTCGTGAGGACGAAACCCCGTCCGTTAATTTAGCGCGGGCACAGCGCATCTGCCTGATCGGCCTACGAGGGGCGGGGAAGTCGACCCTCGGCGCGATGGTTGGGGACGCGCTTGGCGTACCTTTTGTTGAACTCAATGATGAAATTGAATCGCTTGCCGGGATGCCCGTTAGCGAAGTGATGGCTCTCTATGACCAGGAGGGGTATCGCAAGCTGGAAGCCGAGGCACTTGCCCGGATAGTTGCCACTCGCGACACGATGATCCTAGCAGCCGCGGGGGGTATTGTGACGGAGCGGGAGACCTATGCTGCTTTGCTGAGAGACTTTCATACGATCTGGCTGAGTACGAGCCCTGATGAACATATGTCGCGCGTGTGCGCGCAGGGTGACGAGCGGCCGATGGCCGGTAATCCGGAAGCTATGAAGCAACTGAAGGCGCTCTTAACGAGCCGGGAGGCGCTGCATGAAAAGGCACTGGCCCGGCTCGAGACCTCGGGGAAGACTGTTGAAAGCTGTCTCGAGGAATTACAGCACATCATCACAGAGCGTCGTTTCCTTACATAGCCTGCCGCTATTTCCATAGTTGGTAATCGTTGTTGCTCTTGTGACAAGCTAAACTGACGTTGCCGCGAACCCGACATCGACTAGCAAGGCAAAATGACTGATTTAACCAAGACACCAAAGATCGCCCCTGCGATGATAATTGACGACACTTCAGACGAAACAGCCTGAGCGCCAGATCTGCGCCCGGATACGATATTTTTTAGGAGAGACTTATGACCACCGATCAAATCATCATGGCGCGAGAAGGCACAGTTGGGCGCATCACATTTAACAACCCGGAACGACATAACGCCATGTCCCTCGATATGTGGCGCGGTGGTGAGGCGGCAATCCGAGAGTTCGTCGAGTCTGATGATGTTCGAGTGATCGTTCTGACCGGGGCCGGTGATAAGGCCTTTGTGGCCGGTGCGGATATTTCAAAGTTCGGTAAGGAGCGGGATTCGAAAGCAGCAATCGACGAGTACAATGTCGTGGTGAAAAGCTTTCAGGACACCCTGACCCTCGCACCGATTCCGACAATCGCGGAGATTGGGGGCTATGCGATTGGCGGTGGTCTGGCAATTGCATTGTGTTGCGATATCCGAATTGCCTCGGATGATTCTCGGTTTGCTGTTCCCGCCGCCAAGCTTGGGCTGGGCTATGCCGCAGCAGGGATCGAGCGGCTGATGCAGGTTGTAGGGCCGTCTTTCGCTATGGAAATCTTCTGCACCGCGCGCCAGTTTGATGCGGCCGAAGCCTTGACCATGGGGCTAATTAACCGGGTGGTGCCGCGTGACGAACTGCGATCCGTCTGTGACGACTACACCAAACGGATATCCGGTAATGCGCCGCTGACAATTCGTGCGGTGAAAACCGCGGTGACCGAGAATCTGAAGGCGCCGGTCGATCGCAATGTTGCGTTGTGCGCGAAACAGGTCGCAGCCTGTTTCGCCAGTGAGGACTACAAGGAAGGCCGGACCGCATTCATGGAGAAGCGGCCGCCGCAATTCACTGGAAAATAGCTTGGCGTCATATCAGCCTAAGCTGATGTGTTCCCGCAGGGCTGACGTATTCGTATGCGGACGACATTGTCTTGTTTAGTTCATCGCCTGCCCGGTCGTGGCTTGCAGGCAGACTTTACGGGCTGCAATGCGCGTACCGTCGCCCTGGTCTAGCGGACAATATGCCTGGAGGTAGAGGCAGGATTGTAAAACGCGGGCGTAGCGCTTTTCGGTGATTGGTTGAGGGGAAACCTCAACGTCCTTGCGAATTTGCAGCTTTCGTTCGCCGCGCAGAATTACCGTGTTCTCATGTTGGATGCATTCAACCCCGCCGGTCCGCAATGTGCTGAAGGCAAGGGAGCCGAGAAATACAGCGCCGAGGCTGACAATCAAAATTGCCCGCCGCTTTCCTAGACGGGGAAATCGCCAGCGTATGCCGAGATAAATTCCATAGATAATCCCCGCCGAGACAGCGACGCTCGCGAGCAGTCGTACAAGGCTGAAGATGTCGCTCATCTGTCTGTGGGGCTGCCACCTTCGTCAAGCTTGGCGATGGCCTCGCTGACCATCTGGTGCACTTCGCTGTCTTTAGGAACGAGGCCCCGAAGACGGATAAAGCGAGCGCGAGCCTTTGTGTTTTCTCCGGCCTGGGAAGCTGAACGCGCGGCGCGCAGCAATGTTTCCGGATGATCAGGACCGAGCTCTAGGGCCTTATCATAGGCTTTAGCTGCGGCTTGATTTTCTCCAAGAACCTCTCGCGAACGGGCTAGTCGCCGCCATCCTTTAACATCGTCAGGTTCGTCTTCCAGTCGTGCAGCCAAATTGGCAACCATACCGCGGATCATCTCCTGGCGATCTTCGGGTGACATGTCCTGTGCCGCTGCAACCTCGGCGCCAGTTGGCCCGCTACGGGGGGGGCGGCCACGCGGGGTTTGTGGCAATTGTGTCGGCGGCATGTCGGTTGATGTTTTGCTTAGTTCGCCCGCGGTTTCGTTGAGTCGGGCGATGGCCTCGCTGACCATCTGGTATACTTCGCTGTTCGCGGCTACGAGGCCTCGAAGGCGGATAAAGCGAGCGCGGGCCTTAGTGTTTTTGCCGACCTGTTCAGCAGAGAGTGCGCTGCGAAGCAGCGTCTCCGGGTGATCAGGGTCAAGTTCGAGTGCCTTGTCGTAGGCCTGAGCCGAGGCTTCCGTCTCGCCGAGAACCTCACGTGAGCGCGCCAATCTACGCCACCCTTCGATGTCATCAGGCTCGTCCTTGAGACGTGCAGCCAAATTGGCAACCATGCCGCGGATCATCTCCTGACGATCTTCGGGCAACATGTCCTGTGCCGCCGCGACATCGGCGCTACTTGGGCCTCCATTGGCGAATGGTCTATGCGGGGCGCTGGACAACTGCGGCGGTAGCCAGTCAGTTGGTTTTTCGCCGAGTTCGCGCGCGGTTTCGACGATGCGGGCCTGCACTGCGGGAAGCCAAGGCGCACCTTCTGGAGCAGAGCGCCCGAGGGCCGACCAGGCTTTGAGCGCGGCCTCTCCACGCCCTTCCTGATATTCAGAAAGCGCTAGGAAATAGCGCGCACGTGGATCAAGCGTGTTAGATGCGAGCGCGATGGTGAATGCGTTCCGTGCTTCGTTTGTGACACGACCATCGGCTTGGCGTACCAAAGCCTCACCATAAGCCGAGGCGATGTCTGCACGGTTATCACTGGCTTGCATGGCGCGTGCAAGGGCTTCAACGGCACCGTCGGTGTCTCTGGAAACCAGGCGGAACCGCCCTAGATCAAACCAGCCTTCCGGGTCATCTGGGTTTTCGTTGGCTCGCTGTTCAGCAATTTTGATTCTGGCCTGCGCTTGGGCGACAACGCTGTTGGTTGTTGGTGCAGCAGGCGCACGTTCAGCAAAAGGAAGATTAGGCAAATAGGGTGAGCCCAGCTCAAAATAGATTGGAACAGTGGCTACAGGAACTCCCAGCAGCACCAATGCTGCGAGAACGATGTGCGGTCGCGCAACGCCTGGCTTGGCGGCACTCTCGGCCCGTGAAGCCGTCAACAGCCTGCGTTCGATCTCAGTGCGGGCTGCCTCGGCCTGACTGTCATCAACTAGGCCTCGGGCCCTGTCGCGATCAAGTTCCTCTAGCTGGTCGAGATAGACCACCGCGTCATAGGCATCGCGGCCTCCAGCAGCGTGCTTGGGTCGTAGGAGCGGCCAGCTAATCCAGACGAGCGTCACTAGAGTTAGGATACTAAAGAGAACCCACAAGGTCATGAAGATGAATTCCCCTGTTCCGTAGTGGAGGCTTTGGGCTCGGTTTCTTCAGGTCTGCCCGCGGCTGGCGGGAGACCCTTTGCCAGTTCTGCCGAGTGCCGGTTTTTTTGCCCCAACAATGGTGAGCTAGGCGCTGCTATGCGCTGGACTAGGGAATTGAGTTCGTCGCGATCATTAGGGGAAAGGGGGGCTGGGTTTAGTCCCACCGCTCGGCGGATTTTATGGGTGCGCAGAAACAAAATTGAAAGCATAGCGATAACGACCGCCATGATTGGCGGACCCGTCCAGAGCATATATGTGTTGGGCTGCCAGGGAGGCCGGAGCAGCACGAAGTCACCATAGCGGGCGACGATATAGCTTACGACTTGGTCATCATTGTCACCCGCAACCAGCCGCTCACGTACCAGTAGACGAAGGTCACGGGCAATATCGGCGTCTGAATCGTCGATTGATTGATTCTGACAGACTACGCAGCGCAACTCGGTGGAGATTTCACGTGCCCGTGCTTCGAGAACCGGATTATCAAGAAACTCATCCTGGTTCACGGCCTGTGCCGATGTTAGGAGCGTTGCATAAAATATCGTCACCAAGAGCAACGAGGTAAGGACTTTTTTCATCTGACTTCCGTTTTACGTAATCTTGGTAGGATCTTGTTTCTAAGCACATCTTTCGTAACGGGTCCGACATGCTTGTAGGTGACCACGCCATCGGCATCGATGATGAATGTTTCCGGAACGCCAGTTACACCCCAATCGAGTGATGCACGCGCATTCCAATCGGCACCCACAGCGATATAAGGGTTGCCGTGGCGTTGTAACCAGGCCGTGGCGGCCTCGGGTTTGTCGCGGTGATTGATGCCGTAGACAGCAACACCTTGTCCGGCGAGCTGTGAGATCATCGGATGTTCGGCCAGGCACGGCACACACCAGGAGGCAAAGACATTCACGATGCTGACCCGGCCCTTGAGGTCTTCGGTCGAGAAGCCGCCCGGGACTGAATTTGCAACAGCGGGCAATTTAAAGGCAGGTGCAGGCTTCCCGATCAACGGCGAGGGTAGACGAGAAAGATCACTGTTGCGATCCTCGTCGGTTAACAATGAGACCATCACGCCAATCAGGCCGGCAAATAAAGCGATCGGCAATATGACAATGAGGCGTAGCATAAACGCTACTCGGCCGCTGCTGGGCTGGACCGTGGTTTTGGCACTGCGGTTTTCCCCTGACGTGGCGCCCCCACCCGGTGACGCCTGTCGGTTAGAGATAGTGATCCACCGAAAACCATTACCATGGCTCCAAGCCAAATCCACGGTACTAACGGGTTAACAAAGAATCTCACCGTCCAGGCATCGGCTGTTTGGGGGGTGCGCCCGCGTTCGCCGATCACGCCATACAGATCGCCGAGAATGGTAGTGTGGATGCCGGCTTCGGTCGTTGTCTGTCCGGCAACCGGAAAGAACCGGCGCTCGGTTATCAATGTTGTCACTTCTCGACCTTCGTCGGTGATCTTCAGTGTAGCCCGCTCAAAATTATAGTTTGGACCGCGACCCCGACTTATATCGACGAGGGTTACAGTGTGGCCGGCACCATAGGCACTTTCTCCGGGGGCGAGAGTTGTAATGAGCTCGGTCCGCCAAGCGGATGATCCTGTTATTCCCACAATCATGATGGCTAGGCCGAGATGCGCCAGGGTCATGCCGCTGGCCGCACGCGGCAGGCTGTTAAGACGATGCCAGCTCTCTGCCAGAGGAATAGCAAAGAGTTTGATGCGGCCAGTCCATTCCGCGATGGTGCTCGCTGCCAGCCAGGCTGCCAGTCCCATGGCGAAGGGTGCCAGTCCGGGTCCATCGGGTACCATTACAAAAGTTGCAATAATAGCAACCGCCGCTGCAACCGCCGCTGGAATCAGTTTGTACATGGCTTTCTTCAGCGTGCCACGTTTCCAGGCCAACAATGGCCCGACCGCCATCATGATCACCAGAGGAACCATGATAGGACTGAAGGTAGCGTTGAAGAATGGCGGTCCGACAGAGACCTTCGATGCGCCACTGGAGAAAGCCTCAAGAATAAGCGGGTAGAGCGTGCCGAGCAGGACTGTTCCTGCCGCGATGGTCAGCAGCATATTATTTAGAATCAGCGCGCCTTCGCGGCTGACCGGGGAGAACAGTCCCCCGCCTTTCATGCCTGGCGCCCGGATTGCGAAAAGGATCAATGCTGTGCCGATGGTAAGTACGAGAATTGCAAGTATGAAAATACCGCGTTCCGGGTCGGTAGCGAAAGTATGCACCGATGTCAGAACACCGGAGCGCACCAGGAAGGTACCTAGCAGGCTCATGGAGAAGGTCAGGATAGCAAGCAATATTGTCCAGCTCTTCAGTGCGTCGCGCTTTTCTACAACAATGGAAGAGTGAAGAAGTGCGGTGCCGAACAACCAGGGCATGAAGCTCGCGTTCTCGACGGGATCCCAAAACCACCAGCCACCCCAGCCTAGTTCGTAATAAGCCCACCAGCTGCCTAGAGCGATCCCGGCGGTAAGGAAGGTCCAGGCAGCCAAAGTCCAGGGTCGCACCCAGCGCGCCCAAGCGGCGTCGACACGGCCTTCGATTAGCGCAGCGACAGCGAAGGAAAACGCCATCGAGAAACCAACATAGCCGAGATAAAGCAGTGGTGGGTGGAATGCGAGGCCGGGATCTTGTAGTAGCGGGTTTAGGCCGGTGCCGTCTAAGGGAGCCGGTGAAAGACGCGCAAATGGGTTCGAAGTGAAGATGATAAAGGCCAGAAATGCTGCCCCGATCATCGCCTGAACGGCGAGCACTCGGGCTTTTAGGCTCGGCGGTAGATTGCGTCCGCACAGCGCGACGGCGGCGCTGAATAGCGA
>JAPKDV010000094.1 GCA_028822385.1 Alphaproteobacteria bacterium | reverse complement strand
CGGTGCGGTCCTTGATGCCGTCCGGCAGCGGGATCAGATCCGAGACCGTCGCAATGCGACGCTCACTGTATCCATCGAGTGTCTTGCCACCAATATATCCCACACGATCACCAACCTTGATGCCGCGTGTGCCGGGGCCGACAGCCTCGACCACGCCAACAGCTTCATTGCCAATGCCGCCGGGGATTTTCATTGGGTACAATCCAACGCGCCGGTAGGTATCCGCTAGATTGAGACCAACGGCCGTGTGACGCAAGCACACTTCGCCCTGCCCCGGTTCGCGA
The DNA here is from genome assembly GCA_028822385.1 of Alphaproteobacteria bacterium. Lineage (GTDB taxonomy): Bacteria > Pseudomonadota > Alphaproteobacteria > UBA6615 > UBA6615 > JABJAG01. The sequence goes on along the minus strand of JAPKDV010000094.1, from coordinate 8,620 downwards.
ACCTCGACAGGTTCCCATTTCAGGACCGAGGGTCCACCTGTCTTGTAAAGCCGAAATGCATTTGCCTTCATGATCTTCTCCCTAAATGAACTCTGCTGTGCGCGACTGTTTAGGACGTGCGTTGATATAACTGTACGAGGTTCCCGTCAGGGTCTCGAAATGTGAGCGTTTTGCCATGATCGCCCATATCGCGTTCGCCAAGCAGTTCGCCGCCTGCACTCACGATGGACGCACTCATCACAACGATGTCGTCAACTTCGAACACCACCGTTGCGCCAACGGCGCTGTCTGGGGCTTCCTCTTCTGAGGCCACGGCAAAATTGACGCCACCAGCCTTGAACTGGGTCCATTTGGCACCGTCCTGAAACACAAGGTCGAGCCCCAGAGCGTCGCGGTAAAATCCAACAGCACGTTCCATGTCGCCTGTCACGTAATAAGCATTTTGAAGTTTCTCGACACTCACAGGAGCCTCCACTTGGTCATGAATGGTTGTCGGCAACGCGCCGAAACAGGACAGAAAGATTGTTCACCGGCATATCAATTGTCTGATCGAGAACAAAGCCAGCATTCTGCGCGACATCACACACCTCTTCCAATCGGCGCAAACCCCAATCCGGGTTCTCGGCCCGCAGCGAGCGATCAAAGGATTTGTTTCCATCTGAGGAAAACTGCCCGTCCACAATGAACGGACCGTAAAAATAGACAAGTCCGCCCTCATCGAGCAATCGCGACGCGCCTTCAATGAGACCCACGCAGGCGCTCCACGGGGCAATGTGGATCATATTGGAACTGGTCACCGCAGCTAGCTTCACAGCAACCTTCTCCGACCACCCGGCTTCACGCACATCGAGATGGTACGGTACGAGGAGGTTGGGCTTGGCTGCGGCCGTTACGCGTTGCTGAAGATGCCCAACGAGATCAGAGTCATACTCACTCGCACACCAATCGAGGTCGGGCAGCGCTGCAGAGAAATGAAACACATGCTGGCCACTGCCACTAGCGATTTCCAACACCGTGCCTGTCGAAGGTAATACATCGCGCAGAACGCCCAGAATTACGTCCTTGTTGCGGTCCGCCGCAGCAAACATCGGGGCGTCCGGAGTCACGACAATTCCGCCAAGTGTTTCTGGACCCGGACATGCAATTCCTGAGTTTCGGGGTCGTCCAACTCGTAGTGATCGAGTGCTTCAGCCAGAAGCGCGACATATTCGTGACAGGTTCCGCTGCTGCCGAATGCGTTGGCTATGATCTGCGCAGACCGATCAAGCGGCAGGATACCTGCATAATTGCGATGGGACCGATTGCCGACAAACCCGAGCGTCCAGACCGGGCCGTCGTTGGTTTCGGCAGAAATCCATGTGGGTACATAGACACCCCCACTCATCTCGCGTCGCCACAGAGCATCAAGAATGTCCTCGCGCCCCTCTTCTGGCACCCGAAAGGCGACCCCGGCGCAAGTGCCGCCAGATTCCAGAGCCAGCCCAAGACCCGGACGCTCGACCGACCCGCGCGCGCGAACCGTCCAGAAGCAAAATGCCCGCCGGTAGGTGGGCAAAAACGCCGTGCGGGTTTCCACCGGCTCAAACCGCGGGTCCCAGATCAGTGAGCCCGCACCGAAAACCCACAATTGCGATGGTTCGGGAGACGCCGCCAGGGTTTGCTGAAGATTGGCCCCACGCTGCTCATCGCTCCACTGGATAAAGGATGTAGGTGGGGGATTGAACGGATATTCAGTCATGAGTTATGTGCACACCGCGAACCAGAAAAACACCAAATATTAGAAACGGTCTGGCACCCGCGATACTAATCTGCCATTCAAATCCTGCAAGACACAGAGGAGAGATAATTATGTCAGGCGCAGATATGAAATTACACACAGTTGGCTGGATTGGTACTGGCAAAATGGGCTACCCGATGGCCGGCTTACTGATCGAAGCCGGCGCCGATGTAAAGATATACAACCGAACCGCCGCCAAAGCTGAACCGCTTGGCGTCGAAGTTGTAGGCAAACCCTCTGACCTTGCCGACCGAGACATTGTGTTCTCGATCGTGACCGACGACACCGCAATCCGCGAAATGATCACTGGGCCCGATGGCGTCCTGTCGGAATCAACCCTTCCGAAGATTATCAGTGACAGCTCCACGATCTCCATCGAAACCTCGAAGGAAATGCGCGACGCCTGTGAAGCCAAAGGCGTGATGTTCCTTGCCACTCCAATCAGTGGCAACGGCCATGCAGTTGCAGCCGGCAAAGCCACACTTGGCGTGTCTGGCCCCCGTGAAGCCTATGAAATTGCGCGCCCCTATATCGCCGCGCTCGGTCGGGCAGAGACCTATATCGGCGAAGGCGATTCCGCACGCCTCGCCAAGCTTGCCCACAATGTCATGCTCGGTGTTGTTGCCCAGTGCATGGCTGAAATCACGGTGCTTTGTGAAAAAGGCGGAATCGAGCGGCACGCCTTCCTGAACTATTTCAATAACAGCGCTATGTCCTCGACCTTCACCAACTACAAGGCGCCCGCGCTGGTAAACTTGGACTACACCGCGACCCACACCTCCCGGATGCTGCGCAAGGACTTGGACCTCGCTCTCAAGGAAGCCAAGGATCTGGAAGTGCCGATGCCGGTTACCAACCTGACCCGTGAGCTGGTCCAGTCATTGATCGGACTTGGCCACGGCGAAGATGATTTCGCAGCCCTAATCAAAATGCAGGCATCCGCATCGGGCTATGATATTCAGCCCGAGAATGTCGAAGTTTCCGACGGCCTCAAGGACGCTGCCGAATAGTATTCAAGGAATTACACACATGACCAAGACACTAATCAAAGGCGGAACCATCATCTCGATGGACCGTAAAACCGGTGACTTTGCCAAAGCAGACATTCTCGTCAACGGCACCGAGATCGAGAAAATCGACAAATCGATCCGCTCACCCGGCGCCAAAATTATTGATGCGGCAGGCATGATCGTCATGCCAGGGTTCGTGAACGCCCATCTTCACACTTGGCAGACAGGGATCCGCGGTGTTGCCGGCAACTGGTCTATTCCTGAATACCTGCACGAGATGCACGCCACGATGGCCCCTCGGTACACAGCCAAAGATACCTATCTGGGCAATCTTGTCGGCGCCCTGAATCAAATCAATCTGGGTGCAACCACGATCTTTGACTGGTGCCACAACAACTCAACTCCGGCACATTCCGACGCGGGCATTCAGGGGCTTCAAGAAGCCGGCATTCGCGCGTTGTTCGGCCACGGCTCTCCCAAGCCTGATGCGGCTAAGGGTGCCAAGCATTTCAGTGAAATCCCGCACCCGCGCGCCGAACTAGAGCGTCTACGCAAGGGCGTGTTGTCTGATGACCATGGACTTGTCACCCTCGCCATGGCGGCCCTCGGCGTCGACTTCTCTGTTTGGGAAGTCGTGAAACACGACTTCGAACTTGCCAAGGAGCTTGATCTAATCATAAGCACCCATGTCTGGGGCTCACCGTCTCGTCTCAACCCGGATGGCTACAAAAAGCTGGCGAAGCTCAAGCTGCTCGACAAGCGTCACAACCTAGTCCATGGCAACTACCTGTCAGACACCGAGCTCAAGCTCATTCTCGATTCTGGTGCGTCCGTGACGGTGACACCCGAAGTTGAAATCCAGATGGGACATGGAAACCCGCTGACCGGCCGCATTCGCGCCCTAGGTGGCAAACCGTCTATCGGCATCGACGTGGAATGCAACATCTCTGGCGACATGTTCACGGTGATGCGGATGGCGATGCAGTCCCAGCGACTGCTCGACAATCAGGCGAAATTCCAGGAGACCAAGGCAATGGTGTCATCGCTCTCGATCAAGCCACGTGAAGCGCTTGAATGGGCGACGATCAATTCGGCAAAGGCAATGGGTCTCGACAAGAAAGTCGGCTCCCTGAAGCCTGGGAAACAAGCCGATATCATCATGATCAATGGGAACGACCTGAACTTGTTCCCGGTTCACAACCCGGTCGAAAGCGTGGTTTTTCATGCCCATGGCGGCAATGTAGATACGGTCATGATCGCGGGAAAAATCCAGAAGCAGAACGGCAAGCTAAAATATCGCGGTCTGCGCGGAAAAATGGACGACCTCGCGAAATCCGGCCGTCGAATTCTCAAAGGCGTCAAAATGGCCGTTTAAGCGGAGATACCAAGCCAGTCTCTAGTGATGTATTGTGGCAGTCTTGCTTATTGGAGACGACCATGCCTGACGATACACCACGGCCAAATTCACCTGAGGCGCGCGACGCCGCCTCTATCATTCACCCGCTGACCAATCTCAAGACTCATCTTGAGAAAGGACCGATGGTGATCGAGGAAGGCGATGGTGTCTGGGTCACAGACATCCATGGCAAAAAATATATCGAAGGGATGGCAGGCCTGTGGTGCCTCTCCCTCGGCTATGGTCAGGATCGGCTGGTGAAAGCCGCTGCCGATCAGATGGCGCGCCTACCCTATTATCACCTGACAAACCACAAGAGCCACTCGCCAGTGATCGAGCTGGCCGAGAAGCTACTCGAAATTGCGCCTGTGCCGATGTCAAAAATCTGGTTTGCTAATTCAGGTTCTGAAGCCAATGACAGCGCTGCCCGGATCGTCTGGTATTACTGGCATGCTCAAGAGAAACCCGAAAAACGCAAGATTATCGCCCATCAGCGCGCCTACCACGGCAACACCATTGCCGCGGCTAGTCTTTCAGGCATGCACTACAATCACGCATCCTTCGGATTGCCTCTCGATGGGTTCCTGCATGTGACGCCACCGCACCATTATCGTTACGCCAAGCCCGGGGAGAGCGAAGAGGATTTTGCAACTCGGTTGGCCGAAGAACTCGACGCCTTGATCGAAGCCGAAGGACCCGAAACGGTTGGCGCCTTCTTCACCGAACCCATCATGGGGTCCGGCGGCGTGATCGTGCCGCCGCCGACTTACTACGAAAAAGTTCAAGCGGTGCTGAACAAGCACGACATGCTTTTGATCGCAGACGAGGTGATCACCGCGTTCGGCCGGACCGGCAATATGTTCGGGACGACCACGATGGGGCTCAACCCGGACATGCTGGTTTGCGCGAAGGGCCTGTCGAGCGCCTATATTCCGATTTCAGCACTGATGGTGAACGCCCGCGTGTTTGACGTGATCTCGGAAGAGAGCGATCGGGTGGGCGTGTTCGGCCTCAGCTTCACATATTCCGGACATCCCGTTGCAGCAGCTGTCGCCCGCGAAGCACTTCGCATCTATGAGGATGAGAACATCATCGAGCATGTCCGCGCGATGGAGCCTCACTTTATGGGCGGATTGAGCAAGCTCCTCGATCACCCTTTGGTCGGCGAGGTGCGCGGCGCGGGTCTGGTCGCTGGTGTCGAGCTTGTGAAAGACAAAACCACTGGCGAAGCCTTCGATCCAGCGGACGAGGTTGGGCCATTCTGTAACGATTCTGCCGAAGAGCACGGTCTGATCGTACGCGCGATTGGCGACACGATTTCATTCTGTCCACCTCTAATCATCACTCAAGGAGAAATAGAAGAGATGCTTGCGCGCTTCCAACTGGCACTGGATGATACTCTGGCTATGGTCCAAGAACGAGGTCTGTAATGAACGAAAACCTGATCGCAAAAACTGCCGCCGAACTCAGTGAACTCTATGCCCAAGGCGATGCTTCGCCCGTCGAGGCAACCCAAGCGGTTCTTACACAGATTAAGAGGCACAATCCGACCCTGAATTGCTTCTGTCTGATCGATCCAGATTCGGCCCTCGCGTCAGCGCGCGAATCCGAGTCTCGCTGGAAATCCGGTTCACAGCTTTCAGCCATTGATGGCGTCCCCACCTCAATCAAGGATTTGACCCTGACCAAGGGCTGGCCAACCCTGCGAGGGTCACTCACCTCCGACACCAAGGGCCCGTGGGATGAAGATGCCCCCGCCACCGCCCGATTGCGCGAGGCCGGCGCTGTCCTCGTTGGAAAAACCACCACGCCCGAAATGGGCTGGAAAGGGGTCACAGATAATCCACTCACGGGCATCACGCGAAACCCTTGGAACCCTGAGCGCACCCCCGGTGGTTCGTCAGGCGGCGCCTCGTCAGCTTGTGCTTCCTTTATGGGCCCGTTGCACCAGGGATCAGACGCGGCAGGATCAATTCGCATCCCCGCTGCCTTTGCCGGGGTATTCGGTCACAAACCAACCTTCGGGCTGGTCCCTAACTATCCCCTGCCACCTCATATAGGCAGCCTCGCCAATATGGGTCCATTGACGCGAACTGTAACCGACGCGGCGATCATGTTAAACATTCTCGCCCAGCCAGATTCCCGTGATTTTATGTCTGCACCGGCTTCAGCGCAGGGAGAAAACTACCTCAACGCGCTGGATGCAGGCATCGAAGGTGTGCGAATCGCCTATAGCCCGACACTGGGCGACAACGGCTGGGCTGATGACGACGTCGCCAGTGCCGTTCGCGATGCTGCTAATGTCCTATCTGATCTCGGCGCTATTGTTGAGGAAGCGGACCCGGATATTCCGCCGATCCGTCCGATCATCGATGCCATCTGGTCGACGGCAGATACCTGGATCGTCGATCAGATGACCCCGGAACAGCGCGCTGTCATGGATCCAGGTCTTTTGGCTATCGCCGAAGAAGGCCGCAAGGTTGGTGTGACAGATCTGGTCGGCGCCTATGCCGGACGCGTGCTGCTCGGCAATGCTATGGCACGATTCCACGATAAATATGATCTACTACTGACCCCACAAATGCCTCTCGAAGCTTTCAAGGCCGGGCAGAACGTGCCCGACGGCCGTGACATGAAAGAATGGGTTGACTGGTCCCCCTTCACCTACCCGTTCAACCTCACGATGCAGCCAGCCTGCTCCGTACCCTGCGGACTCGGTGATGAGCGGATGCCGGTCGCGTTTCAACTGGTGGGACGGCACTGGGAAGATTCTCTCGTCCTACGCGCCGCCCGGGCTTATGAAAAGGCCCACCCGTTCGCGACCGTGCCGGGTTACGCCTAGACGGCAGGGAGCCCCTCTGGACGTCGGTCACGCCAAGGCATCGCTTCTTCGAGTTGACCCGACAGACGAAACAGGCTTGCCTCGTCGGCATAACGACCCACGGCCTGAACCGACACCGGAAACCCTTCGTCCGTGGTTCCAACTGGCAGGCTGATTGCCGGCTGGCCGGTCAGGTTGAACCACACGGTGTAGGGAGAGAACGCAGCAACTCTGTCCCAGTATTCGTCGGCATCATCCATCATCATGTCGAGCCAGCCGAGCTTCGGAGGCATATGCCCCAGACCTGGGGTCATCAAAATATCATAAGTCTCGTGGAACGCCGCCATGCGACGCCCGACGGCGTGCATCCGTCCCTGCGCCAAAAATACGTCGTAACCGGTCACGGACTCTCCCATCGCCGCTGTCGCGGCCACAACCCGTTCCACTTCCCCCTCTAGAGGCAAACGCCCCTTGGTGGGGTGTAACCGAATCGTTTGTGCAGCATTGGATGCCATCAGAGTGAGAAAAATCTCCTGCATCTCATCATTGACGATCGGGGGATCAACCTCTTCAACCACGTGCCCCAGATCCGCGAGCACCTTCAGGGTTTCATTGAGCACCCGGCTATGCTCCCCGTCACACTTCGCCCCTGTGGCACCACCGTAGGAAAACGCAATTCGCATTTTTCCAGGATTGGCACCCACTTCCTCAAGAAACGGTCGGCTGGGCGGTGGTGCAAAATACGGGTCACCGGGTGCGGGGCCGGCCGTCTCGTCCAGAATAGCGGCGTGGTCGCGAACCGAAATAGACACTGTGTGTTCAGCAACAATTCCGCCCATCCGCTCCCCCAACCCCGGGGAGAAACTATTGCGCCCACGGGTCGGTTTCATCCCAACTAAACCGCAACAGGATGCCGGAACACGGATCGAACCAAACCCATCGCTGGCATGAGCGGCTGGCAAAATTCGTGCAGCGACCGCAGAAGCCGCCCCGCCTGAAGAACCGCCGGGGGTGACATCGCTATCCCAGGGATTTTTTGTCGGACCGTAGAGTTGGGGTTCACACGTGATCGACATGCCAAATTCACAGGTGTTGGTCTTTCCGAAGATCACCATGCCAGCATTCTTGAGTCGTTTGACGGTCTCACTGTCCGCGTCTGGCACCACGTCTTCCATAAACTTGCTCCCGCCAGTGGTCGGTGTCCCGGCAATCGCGGCTCCCAAATCCTTGATTAGATAGGGCGCGCCGGCGAGGGGTCCTGTCGGCAGGTCACTAGTCGCCATATCCCGGCCATGGTCGTAGAGGTTCTGTACCACCGCATTGAGTGCAGGGTTTCGAACCTCACAACGCGCGATCGCGGCCTCCAGGACCTCCTCCGCACGCACTTCATGCTTTGCGATCAGCGCGGCCAGGCCAAGCGCGTCATAGGATTCATACTCAACAAAACAGGACATGCCGTTTCTCCATTTCAACTTATTATTTCTCAGCCCGGTTGTAAGCCCGGCACAATTTGGTCACTGTCTTCTTCTCTCCAGACATGGTCCACCGAAACACCTAAAGATGTCACGCTCGAACATCCTGCTGGGATCGATCCTAGCCGGTGCGGCCGGAATTGG
>JAPKDV010000093.1 GCA_028822385.1 Alphaproteobacteria bacterium | reverse complement strand
CCCGGCGGCAGGTTCAGCCCACCGGTCAGTTCCTTCATCTCTTCCGCCATGCGTTGCTCAGCCTTGCTTTTGGCATCTGCATGGGCAGCCACGATCAGGTCTTCGAGAATTTCAGATTCATCACCGCTCAGGAGAGTCGGATCGATCCGAATCGCCTTCATCTCGCTCTTGCCGTTGAGGGTGATGACCACCATGCCGGCACCGGCCGCACCTTCCACGGTGAGTTCAGCAAGACGCTCCTGCATCTCGCCCATCTTGGCTTGCATTTCCTGCGCCTGCTTCATTAAGTTGCCCAGGTTTTTCATTCGTCACCCTCAGTTTCAATCGGCAAATCATCAGCCAATGGTTCCTCGGTCACGACCTCGCGGCTCGTGACTCGTTCAATCTTAGCGCCCGGAAAAGCTTCCAGCGCAGCGCGGACAATTGGATTTTCAGCTGCCTGTTCGTAGGCTACGCTTTCGGCTGCCTGGTCCTGCTCAGCCAGAGTGGCGGCACCCTGATCGCGCGAGACACTGACTTGCCAGTGATTGCCAAACCACTCCCGCAACCGGTTCAACACCTGCCCGGGCAAATCGGACGGTGCGTGCTCAATGGGCTGAAATTCCAGCCGCCCAGGTTCGTAAGACACTAGCCGCACATTGGCATAGAGATTATTGCGCAGAGCCATTTCCCGCTTGGAGGCAAACAAAGCAACTAATGTACGGTAGTCCTGTGGATCAAGAAGCGCCTGAGCTGCTTGCACCGGATCTGGCTCAGGTTGCGAAACTTCGGCTTGAGGTGCCACAGCGGTTTGCGCCCTACCAGCAACGATAGCTTGTGCTCTACCTCCACTTTGCCCCGAACCACTGGGTGCTAAACCAGTGGTATCGCCACTTGCAGGTGCAGTTGGCGTCTCTCCTTCCAGTTTCTTAATGATCTCTCCCGGAGAAGGCATGTCAGCGGCATGAGCAAGCCGGATCAGCACCATCTCAGCAGCCGGCATCGCGGAAGGCGCACGTTGCACCTCTCCCACGCCCTTGAGCAGCATCTGCCAAGCACGAGAAAGCCCCGCGACCCCGAGCTTCTCAGCCATCGCGCGACCACGCACCCGTTCCAGTTCGGATACAGACGGATCGTCAGCCGCCTTAGGAACCAACTTCACGCGGGTGATCCAGTGACTAAGTTCCAGCAAATCCTGCAGGACAGAAAGCGGATCCGCGCCAGAATCATAGAGCGTGCCCAGTCCGTCCAGCGCATCAGCGGTACGTCCGCGCATCAGGGCTTCAAAGATATCAAATACGGCGGCGCTGTCGGCCGTGCCGAGCATCGCACGAACATCATCTTCACTCGCCACATCACCATTCGAGCAATGCGCCGAGATTGTCTGATCGAGAAGAGAAAGCCCATCACGCACCGAGCCGTCTGCCGCCCGCGCGATCAGGCGCAAGGCACCATCATCAAGCTTAGCACTTTCGGCATCGGCAATCTTACCAAAATGACCAATGAGGTCATCGACGCTGATACGACGCAGGTCGAACCGCTGGCAACGCGAGAGTACCGTGACCGGCACCTTGCGAATTTCTGTCGTCGCAAAAATGAACTTCACATGTTCGGGGGGTTCTTCCAGCGTCTTAAGCAACGCATTGAACGCATGGCGTGAGAGCATGTGCACTTCATCAATGATGTAAACCTTGTAACGACCGAACACCGGCCGGTAGCACACACCATCAAGAATTTCGCGAATGTCATCGACGCCGGTACGGCTCGCAGCATCGACCTCGATCACATCGGGATGACGGTCCTCGGTGATGGCAATGCTTTGCGGATCATTTGGATCCGGGGCGATTGACGGCCCGTTCTCGGCGTTCAAGCATTTGGCAATGATGCGTGCCGTTGTCGTTTTTCCGACCCCACGTACGCCGGTTAGGATGAACGCATGGGCCACACGATCTAGCTCAAAGGCGTTGGTCAAGGTACGAACTAGGGCTTCTTGCCCAATCACCTCACCAAAATTCTGCGGTCGGTATTTGCGGGCCAGCACCTGGTAAGCTTCGTCCACAGTATCTGGAACGGGCGCAGATGTGGGTGCTCGCGCGGGTTCTGCTGAAACCATCTCGGTCACAGGCACTTCCGTAGCTGGCGGTGCGGCCGGAGCATCCAAGAAACTACCCTGACTGGGGTCATCAATCGTCGGGCTACCGTCGGGAGACTCCTCGGCATCGGCACCAAGCAGCGCGTCGGTTGGGTCTTCGTTGTCGACGGTCATGAAAGGTGAACGCTTCCCGAGTTGGTGACAGGAACACGAATATTCGATTCGGTGTTCGAAGTGGGAGACCGGTTGATACGACCCAGGCGGAACTCGTTACGGCTGCTTCCTTCCGGACCTGACCGAGTTGGCGAGATGCCCGTCCGCCCGGCCTCCCAGGTGGACTATATCAGATCGTGCACGGCGATAAACCACCAGACGCGTAATCTCTGGCAGTCTTTCCACAGGCCCGTACGTGTGACACGTTAGGGGTCATCCCTGTTTTCTCTTGAAATCGAAGCATTATGGCGCGCACAAACTTCTATTCCAGTGAATACCTGGACCGAGTTTCTCATCTTCGCAAAGACGACCCATGGCTGCGCGAGCAGCTTTCCAGCACCAACACGCGGCTTCTGCCGGTCTGGCACCACAACAATCTGGTCAAAGGGACGGACAATGTTGAGGCGGCGATCCTCGACATCATCCATGTGGACGCCCTGCGCAGCGATGAGGAGGGGCCTGTCCTGCTCGGATTGATCGACGGCACCGCCTATTTCACCCTCGATGTCAGTCATATCGAGGACCCGCACACGCATGGAATTCTGGGCTCGGCAGGTGTGTTCGAAGACCTCCGCAAGATCGGTCCGTATATCCAGCACGAGCAGGGCAACCTACTGGCCTATGCCCGCGGCATCAATTACTGGCACCAGCGCCACCGCTTCTGCGGCGTGTGCGGGACGCTGACGCACAGTGAAGCCGCCGGACACCAACGCCGCTGCGACAATGAAGTGTGTAACACGGTGCATTTCCCGCGAACCGATGTTGCCTGCATCATGCTGATCTATGACGAGGACCGGATCATCATGGGTAAGGCCCCGCGATTTCAAGGCAAAATGCAGTCTGTACTCGCAGGGTTTCTGGAACCCGGCGAGACCCTGGAAGACTGTGTCGCGCGTGAAGTGATGGAAGAAGTTGGCGTTCAGGTAACCGATGTGGAGTACCAGCACTCCCAGCCTTGGCCTTTTCCGTCATCCCTGATGGTCGGCTACCGCGCACGCGCGGTGACAACAGAGATAACCATCGATCCGATAGAACTGCTGTCCGCAGAGTGGATGTCCCGGGACGAACTCAAAGCCATCACGCCGGGATCTAAAGTGCAGTTGCCCCGCACGGACTCCATCGCACGTCGCTTGATAGAGGAATGGCTGGCTGAGGGCTAAGAGACAGCTATTTTTTTCGGAAGTCGTTCGCCGGATAGACGCCGAGCACGCGTACATTCTTTGAGAAATAGTCGAGTTCCTCAAACGCCTGGGCCACATTGGCATCAGCGGGATGTCCGTCGATTTCCGCATAGAACCGCGCGACGGAAAACTTCTGTCCCGAAATATAGCTTTCGAGCTTGGTAATATTCACACTATTAGTCGCGAAACCGCCCAGCGCCTTGTAGAGCGCTGCGGGGACTGAACGAACTTCGAAAATCAACGACGTCATGGACGGGCCATCTTTGGGATCTGGATCGCGGCGTGCGCGGGACAGCACAACAAACCTTGTCGTGTTACCTATCCGGTCTTCGAACCGCGACCGCAACACCTGCAAATCGTAGATTTTACCTGCCAGAGCCGGGGCCAGAGCCCCGATTGTCGGATCACCAAGCTCGGCAATCTCCATCGCTGACCCTGCCGTATCGGCCCGCGCAAGAGTCCGTACACCCAACTGCGCCAACTGCTCACGACACTGGGCCAATGCTTGGGGGTGACTGCGCACTTCCGTCAGACCTTCCAACGTCGCATCCTTGGTACCGAGCAGCTGATATTGCACGCCCAAATAATGCTCACGCACGATGTAGAGCTTAGATTCCGGTAGCAGATGATGAATATCTGCCACACGACCGCCGAGCGTATTTTCAATCGGGATCATCGCCAGTGCGGCACGGTTCTCGGTCTCTACCGCGGCAAACGCATCCTCGAACGACGCGCAGGCAAGCGGGATCATGTCCGGAAAGGCTTCCGAACACGCGATGTGCGAGTTGGCACCAGGCACACCCTGATACGCGATGGTATTTGCCGGGTCTCCGGCTGCGTCGTTCTCGTCGCTCATGGCCTGGTCAGTTCTTCCATCAAAAACGCGCGAGCCTGCTAAGCCAGCAAAGCGCGCGCGCGCTCAAGATCGGCGGGAGTATCGACACCGAGCGGAACGGTGTCAACGAGTGCTGCATCAATGCGCATCCCAGCTTCCAGCGCGCGTAATTGCTCCAGCTTCTCGCGCTGCTCCAGCGGGCTCGCCGGCAAGGCTACAAACTGCGCCAGGGTATCACGTCGGTAAGTGTAGAGGCCAATGTGGTGGAAGTGATCGCCGGGGCCTGTCGGCACGGTGGCACGACTGAAATAAAGTGCACGCCCAATGCGCGCGCCTTTGGTCAGAGCCAGCACAGCCTTCACCACATTCGGATTCTCTCGCTCACTCTCCTTCGTGATCGCACAGACCGCAGTCGAGATATCGACCGAAGGATCGTCCAGCACCCGCACACAAGCACGCACGACATTGGGCTCGAGGGTCGGCAAATCGCCCTGCAAATTGACAACAGCATCGTGGACACCATCGGGGTCAAAGATTTCCAGCGCGGCATGAATGCGATCCGAGCCGGACGGCAGGTCCGGATCGGTCAGCACAGCCCGCCCCCCGGCGGCGTGCACCGCATCAGCAATTTCAGCTTCGGCACAGGCAATGACCACCGGTCCGACATCAGCTTCTTCGGCACGACGGAGGCACTGCACAATCATTGGCAGACCGGCTATATTAGCGAGCGGCTTGTCCGGCAGACGGGTGGATGCCATACGGGCTGGAATAAGGACCACTGGATTGTGGGGGACATCACGCATAGGTGTTAAATTCGACAGGATTCTATTCCCTTTTAAGGCGCTGCGACCTAACGCCGCGAGATGATGATCGACGCTGGCCGGTCATCACCGTGAAAGATATATCTCGACGCACGCGAACGGAACCTCTCCCCCGTGGACAGGTGATTGCCCGCTCGTTAAATTTAACGCGCGCGCTGCCATAGGGTTTCGCATCACGGCCGGATTATACGGGGTAAGTTAAGCTATGAGTGGTGAATTTTATAAGGTCTGGGGCTCGGGAATGATCGCAGTGACGGTTGCGCTTGCAATCGGCATCGGGATTAACGAACTGACCCACAGCGAACATCACGCGGAAAACGCTTACAAGGTCGACGTTCCCGAAGGCGGCGCACCAACAGCGGTTGTGGCCGAGAAGAAGCTGATCGAGCCGATCACGCCGCTCCTCGCTTCTGCGGATCTCGCTGCAGGCGAGAAATACTTCAAGCGCTGCGCAACCTGCCACAGCCTCGAAAAGGGCGCCCCAAACAAAATTGGCCCCAATCTTTATAACATCGTGGGTAATCAGGTCGGCATTGCTTCGGGTTTTGCCTATTCCGACGCGCTCAAGGCCATGGGCGGCCAGTGGGGCTTTGGTCAGCTCAACGCCTTCCTGACCAAGCCGAAGGATTTAGTGCCCGGTACCAAGATGAACTTTGTTGGTATCAAAAAAGCTCAGGACCGGGCTAATCTGATCGCCTTCCTGCGTCAGCGTGCAGACAGCCCGCTGCCGATCCCGGGGCAGTAGTCACACCACGCCAAAAGCGACTATCTTCGAACCGACGCGTAAGTGTCGCTTCGTATTTAGGAGAACGCCGCTTTGCCAGATAATCTCGATGCTGAGTTTGCCTCACTCGCCCACCGGCTCGCGGATGCGGCGAGTAAAGTCGCTATGCGCCTTTTCCGTACCGATTTGGACATCGAAACAAAAGATGATGCCAGCCCGGTGACACAAGCCGATCGCGAGGCAGAAACGGTCATGCGCAACCTGATCAAGGCGGTCTTCCCCGATCACGGCATTTTGGGGGAAGAATTTGGCGCCCAACGCACGCACGCCGAATTCGTCTGGGTCCTCGACCCAATCGACGGTACCCGCGCCTATATCAACGGCATCCCATTGTTTGCGACACTGATCGCCTTGTTACGGAATGGCGAACCGGTGCTGGGGCTCAACGCTTATCCGGCACTCGAGGAGCGTTGGATGGGGATAGAAGGCAAGCCGACATTGCATTGGGGCCGCGACGGTGTGGCACGTGAAACCCGCGTACGGTCCTGCCCTGCACTCAAAGCCGCGCGTATGTGCACCACATCACCTGACATGTTTGATGCAGACGATGCACCGCGTTACGCCAATCTGCGATCCGCAGTGCTTGAGCCACGTTTTGGTACTGACGCCTGGGCGTATGCCATGGTTGCATCTGGTCAGACGGATATGGCCGCCGAAAGTAATATGCAGCCCTATGACTACCTTTCCCATGCCGTGATCGTCGCGGGCGCCGGAGGCACGATCACCGACTGGGAAGGCCAGCCATTGCGCATGGATTCACCCGGCTCTGTGCTAGCCTGTGGTGATGCCGCAGTCCATGCAGCAGCACTTGAAGTGCTTAAAGCCAAGTAACCGGGAACGACACGGTGGCCCACGACGTTCGCATTGTGATTTCCTGCCCCGACCGCACCGGTTTGCTGTCCGCTATTACCGGTCGGTTGTTTGATATGGGTGTTGATATCGGCGATGCGAGCTTTGCTGTTCTCGGCGAAGCTGCTGAATTCGCCACGGTCGCCCGCCTGCCTGATGCGCTCGGTGCAGAGGAAGTCCTGAGCGCACTCACCAACCTAGAAGAACTCGATGGTGCCGAAATCACCGTGGCACCCTTTACGCTGGGCGCTACCCATTCGGAAAGCGGTCGGGTCACCCATCGGATTGAAGTCCGCGGAACCGACCGTCCGGGTCTTGTCGCGCGACTGACCGAGGCCTTCTCTGACTATGGCGCCAATATCGTGCGGATGGACTGCGAACGGGTTTGCGGAGCGTCAGCCGAGGACTACGTCATTCGTATCGAAGCTTGGATTCCCGAAGCACGCGCCGAGACCTGCCTCGCCGCTGTCGACAACACGGCGCAGTCGCTGGGCCTGTCGAGCCGCTCCGAACCGGCCTAAACGACATGAAACCCACCCGAAGTCCGCCTAAATTGCAGGGCAAACCCGGATTTTCCTAACAACAATGAGACCCCCGGTCGGTTTTCCTTGATTGGCGGGGGTTTCTGACCCCATCTATAGAGTCAAAATATTTGTTCCGTCCGGGAGGGCACATGCTCCGCGCGAAATATCTTACACTTTTGGCCGGTCTCGGCCTGACACTCGCCAGCCCCGTCATGGCACTGACCGGCACAGATGGTCCGGCTCATGGCATGGCCATGCACGGCGCAGCCAAATACGGGCCCGCCTTCAGCCATTTCGATTATGTGAATACGGGTGCGCTGAAAGGTGGCGAAGACGTGCGACGCGCCATCGGCACCTTCGACAGCCTCAACCCGTTCATCATTCAGGGAAACCCGGCAGCCGGGGTCGGGTTGATCTACGACACCCTGACCACGTCTTCCGCAGATGAGGCCTTTACCCAGTACTGTCTGCTCTGCATCACCATGGAAGTCCCGGATGACCGCTCCTGGGTGGAGTACGAACTGCGCAAAGATGCCTTCTGGCATGACGGCGAGCCGATCACGCCTGCAGATGTCATATTTTCATTCAACGCCCTGCGTGAAAAAGGCGCACCCTTTTACCGGTTCTACTACCGCGATGTGACGAAGGTGGAGCAAACCGGGCCTAACAAGGTGAAGTTCAGCTTCGGTGAGGCGCAAAACCCCGAACTGGCTCTGATCATCGGCCAGCTGACCATTCTTCCCGCACATTACTGGGAAACCCGCGACATTGGGAAAACCACTCTCGACGTGCCACTGGGAAGCGGTCCCTACAAGATAGCGGATGTGAAGATCGGGCGATCCATCACTTTGGAGCGCGTACCCGAATACTGGGGACGCGGTCACCCGGTAAACATCGGGCGCAACAACATCGACAAGCTGCGGTTCGAATATTTTCGCGACCCCGGCGTGTCACGCATCGCGCTGATCTCCGGTGATCTCGATCGTATGCGGGAGAATTCCTCAAAATCCTGGGCTACGGAATACACGGGCACCAAACCGTTTCAGGACGGACAGCTGATCATGGGGGAGTTCCCGCACCAGCGCACTGCGCCCATCCAGGGTTTTGTGTTCAACCTGCGCAAGCCGTTATTTGCAGATCGCAAGGTTCGCGCGGCCCTGAGCCTAGCCTTTGACTTCGAATGGTCGAACAAGAACCTCTTCTATGACGCCTATACCCGCACCAACAGTTTCTTCGACAACTCCGAACTTGGGAGCCGAGGATTGCTCAAGGATGCAGGCAACGAGGAGCAGGAGATCCTGGAGCGTTTCCGCGACAAGCTACCAGAGGGCGTGTTCGCTAATGCCTACGCGCCTCCCGCCACGGATGGATCGGGGGTTCGCGGCGTGCGCAGCAATCTGCGCAAAGCCGCTAAATTGCTGGAGGACGCCGGCTGGATCATTCGTGACGGCAAGCGTGTGCGCGCGAAAACCGGTGAACCGTTTCGGTTCGAAATTTTACTCGGCAGTCAGGCATTCGAGCGTGTGGCCCTACCCTTTGCACGTAATCTCGACAAACTCGGGATCGAAGCCAAGGTGCGTTTGGTTGACGCCTCCCAGTATCGCGAACGCACAGATAATTTCGACTACGACATAATTACAGGGACCTGGGGTCAGTC